>JAFSXY010000113.1 GCA_017443805.1 Clostridia bacterium
AGTTTTTCAAGCCGCGCGGCTTTTGCCATCAGTTTTTTTGTACCGAAATCCTGAAATGCGACTTCCAGCAAAAGGTCGTTGCCCAGCGGTACAGCGGATAAAATGAAACCCTGTCCGAATTTTTTATGCAGCACCGTATCTCCTGTTTTCAGGTTCGGTACGGCGCTTTCTTTTTTTGCGGCGGCCGCATAGCCGCCAAGCCCCGGCGCGGTGGTTTTTTGCGCGTTTTTCACGCCGCCATAGCCCGCATAAGATTGTATGCCCGTGTAACCGCCGGCGTATGTGTTTGAACGGCCGTAGGAATAACCTCCGCCGTAACCGTAAGCGCCGAAAGCATTTGCAGCCCCTCCGCCCGGCGACGTGTTTTTTAACAGACTCGCGGGGATTTCCTCCAAAAAACAGGAGGGCGGATTAACGGTCGTTTTGCCGTATTGCATCCGCGAATACGCGTTGGTCAGATACAGCTTTTGTTTTGCGCGGGTAATCCCCACATAGCAGAGTCTGCGTTCTTCCTCCAGCTGCGACGCTTCATACACAGACTGTGAGGAAGGAAACAGACCGGTTTCCATCCCCACCATAAACACAACGGGGAATTCCAGCCCCTTGGCAGAGTGGAGCGTCATTAAGGTGACGGTCTCCAAAGCAGCATTGTAATTGTCTATATCCGACAACAGGGCGACTTCCTCCAGGAACCCCTCCAAAGAAGCCTCTTCCCCGTTTTCCTCTTCATAACGGGCAAGCGTGGAATACAGTTCGTCCAGGTTCTGCGTCCGTTCCTCCCGTGTATCCTCGTCCAGCGCAAGCGACTGCACATAGCCCGTTTCATTCATCACCAGACGGAACAGCTCCGCCAGCGAAAGCGTATTCCTGCGGGCAATAAAGCTTTCGATCATCTCACAGAACAGCTTCAACTTGGCGCTGCTGCGGGAAAACGCCTGATACCGATCCGAGGTCTTCATTACGTCGAACATACTTTCGCCCAAACGGGATGCGACCTCGGAAACGTTGTTCATGGTCGTCTCGCCGATGCCGCGCTTGGGTTCGTTGATGATCCGGCGCAGACGGACGTTATCGTTGGGATTGGAAACGACCGCAAGATACGCAAGCGCATCCTTGATTTCTTTGCGGTCGTAAAAGCGATGGCCGCCGATCACACGGTACGGGATCCCCGCCCGCACCAGCGCGCGCTCTACGTTGTTGGACTGCGCGTTCGTCCGGTAGAGCACGGCAAAATCCGAAAAACTGCGGCCGGAAGCCGTATCGTCTATAATTTTATCCGCAACAAAGATCGCTTCACTCTGTTCGTCAGCGCAGGTGTGCAGTTCGATCGGCTCCCCTGTTCCGTTGGACGTCCACAGATTTTTGCCCTTACGCTCGGTATTATGCGCGATCACGGCGTTTGCGGCGTCCAGAATGGTCTGGGTAGAGCGGTAATTTTCCTCCAGTCGGATCACGGCGGTATTGGGAAACTGTTCCTCAAAGCTTAAAATGTTCTCGATATTTGCGCCGCGGAAGCTGTAAATACTCTGGTCGTCGTCGCCCACCACACAGATATTCCGGTGCGCCCCCGCCAACAAACTGACAAGCACATACTGCGCGTGGTTGGTATCCTGATATTCGTCCACCATAATATAGCGAAATCTTTGCTGATAATAGCGCAGCACGTCGTCGTTCTCCTGCAAAAGACGGACGGTATGATAAATAATATCGTCAAAATCCATGGCGTCGGCGCGCTGCAGCATCTCAGTGTAAAGCGCATAGATCCGCGCGATATCCGCCTTGCGCGGGTCGGAACCCACGCGTGTGTTCAGATAAGCCTCCGGCGAGATCAATTCGTCTTTTGCACGGCCGATCTCATTGAGTACGGTTTTTTCAGACAAAAATTTTTCGTCAATGTGCAGCTGCCGCTGACATTCACGGATCACCCGTTTGGAGTCGTCTGTATCGTAAATGGTAAAACGAGAAGAAAAAGCGGTATGCTCCGCCTCTCGCCGCAGGATCCGCACGCATGCCGAATGGAAGGTGCTTGCCCAGATATTGTCGCCGTCTTCGCCCAGCATGTCCACCAGACGTTCTTTTAATTCGTTGGCCGCTTTATTGGTAAAGGTGATCGCCAAAATCTCCCACGGGTTCGGCGCAGATACGCTTAAAACCCTGCGGATATCGGGATAAACGGACGTATCCCCCGCTAAATACCGCTGCAACAGCGTGCCGGCGACGTCATAATCCGCCGTAAATATCTCATCGGAGCAATACGCGCTGCCGTACTTGATCAGCGAAGCGATCCGGTTGACGATCACCGTGGTTTTTCCGCTGCCTGCCCCCGCAAGAATAAGCAGCGGCCCGTTCACCGTGGTCACTGCTTTTAACTGCATATCATTCAAACGGGAAAAATCCCGCTCGATTATTTTTTTTCGTAAATCCAGCAGCTGCCGCTTATCCATGACGCTCCCCTTATTTTTTAACGATCCGCACGCGCAGCGCTTTTTTGCGGCTCCCTGCCCCGGACGCATTTTCACTCGGCTGTGCAGCCATGTTCTCCGCAGGCGCGGAGAGTTGGTCCGAGCCGTAGGTTTTTGCAAGATCTTCCTCAAACTGCCGGCGAAGCTGCCGCGACGCGGTCAAAGCGTCTCCGCCGAAACCGCCCAGCACCTGCTCCAACGCCGCAAGCTTGTCCGACAGCGCCGACATGGACATATGGACCTCCTCCGAGAGCTGATCCATCTGTCCAATCAGGCCCTGCAGCTGATTTTCAGAGGCGTCCGTAACCTGTGAGACCTCGTCAAACAGCCGCTCAACACGGTCGTTGGCCTCACGCATCAACCGATCGGAAAAGCGCTTGGCTTCAAACATCGCTTCGCCCAAACGCGCCGCATCCTGTTCTCCGTTCTTCTTTTCCTCTTCCATTTGCGCAAGCGTTTGCTCCTGCTGTAAAAGCAACTGTTCTTTCTCGGCAAGATTTACCTCGAGCGCGGTTTTTTCTTCCAGAAGCGCGTTGTTTTCATCCAGAAGCTTTTTTATGTATTCGATCACGTCGTTGCGGTTAAAGCCGCGCATGGAGGAACGGAAGGACATATTTTCTGCCATTATGCTCTACTCGCTTTCGGTCAAATGCGGACACGCCTGCGCCGCACATTTTTTCTTATTGAAATTTTATCATACCGCCGCAATAAATACAAGCATATTTTTACAAGAAAAACCTGTTTTTTTGTTGACCTTACGGGAAATCGGTTGTATAATCTATCCAAATACGCAAAGGTTAGGGAAACAAGATGAAAGTTTTGGTTTTTGATACTGCAGAGGCTCTCGCGCAGCGCTGCGCCGACGAATTTTCTGCGCTGCTCCGGACAAAAACAACGCCTGTGCTGGGGCTTGCGACCGGCGCGTCTCCCGTTCCGACATACAAAGCGCTGATCGAACGATACACTGCCGGCGAGATCAGCTTCCGAAACGTGACGACGTTTAATCTGGACGAATACTGCGAGCTGCCGCGCAACGATAAAAACAGCTATTATACCTTTATGCACGAAAACCTTTTCGATCACGTGGACATCAAAGAGGAAAACGTCCACATCCTGAACGGCAACGCGCCGGACTTTGAAGCGGAAGCAAAATCCTACGAAGCGGATATCCGCGCAGCCGGCGGTATCGACCTCCAGCTTTTGGGGATCGGGACAAACGGCCATATCGGCTTTAACGAACCGGATGTCAAATTCACAAAATCCACTTTTGTTGTGGAGCTTTCGCAAAGCACCGTGAATTCCAACAGCATCTATTTCGAAAACAGCGTTATGCCGAAGCACGCGATCACAATGGGCATCGGCTCCATTATGGCGGCAAAAAAGGTCTTGCTGATCGCCACGGGGCAAAAAAAAGCCGAGGCGATCCGCGCCTGTGTCCGGGGCGATATTACGCCCGCCTGCCCCGCTTCCATTCTGCAGTTCCATCCCGACGTCACATTTTTCCTTGACCGGGACGCCGCGAAACTGTTATAAACTCAAACAATTTATGTACCCGTCCGGATGCGTTTTCCGAACGGGCTTTTTGATCCTTTAGAGCATATCCTCCGCATAAATCGCGTATCCGGACTTCGGATCATTGACAAACACGTGCGTTACGGCGCCGACCAACCGACCGTTCTGTAAAATGGGCGAACCGCTCATACCCTGAATGATCCCGCCGGTCGCTGCCAAGAGGGCGGTATCGGTGATTTTGATCGTCATGCCGTTTTCTCCGGAACCGGTATGCAAACGTGTGATCTCGATATCATACGTCTGCTTTTCACCATCAAAAACGGTACAGATCACCTGCGCCGCACCAACCTCTACCTCGCTTTTTGCCGCCACAGGGACCTGTTCGCGGGCGTTTTCGATCAGGTAAACGTCGCCGTAAACGCCGCGGACGCTGTTTTCATCCACACTGCCGAGCGCGGTATCACCGATCCGTCCGCCGATCTCGCCCGCCATGCCGGGCGTCCCCCTGGTAATTCCGGTAACGGAGGCGGTGTAGATCTCCCCCTGGGAAACCTCCAAAAGCGCTTCGGTGTCGCTGTCATAAATACCGTGACCAAGAGTTGCAATACGGCCCGTTACCGGATCGCTGAACGTAAGCGTTCCGATCCCGGCTGCGGAATCGCGCACCCACAAACCGCCTTTGTACAATCCCGTGTTCGAAGTTTTCTCCGGCGTCAAAAAAAGATGCAGTTCTTCGCCGTTTCGTTCCACCACCGTTTCCAGCGTCTGACCGTTGCTGTCCTCGATCAGCTGCGTCAACTCTGCGTTGGAATCGATCTCCTCGCCGCCGATGCTCAACAAAACGTCTCCTTTTTGAATACCTGCCTGCGTTGCGGGATCGGCAAGGCCGTCATCCGCGTCAAACGGCGTCGTGCCGACGACTGTCACGCCGCGCGTGCGCAGACGGATGCCGATCAGTTCGCCGCCCGGATACACATACCGCCGTTCGGCTGCTGTAACAATCAGGGTTTTTCCCGGAAAAACCAACTGACAGCAAAGCATAACCGAACAAATCAATGAAATAATAAGCGTAAGGATTTTTACGGTTTTTTTCATTCATTCACCTCCGCATATTCATTTTTTGCACCGACGGAGGTTTTATGAATGGAAATCTGCTGTTTTGGGGATTGTCAGATTCGGCATAATTTGAATTTCTGAAAACAAAAAAAACGCCGTTGGTCGGCGTTTTTTTGAACATTCAATTATTTAATAATCTCGCCTTCCGCGTTCATACCGGCAAGCACGGCGTTGGATTCATCCGTATCGATATGCATGGCAAGCGCGTAATTGTCGCTGACGCGGACGACCACGTCTCCGAAGATCAGACTTCTTTCGGGAGAATCGATCTTTACGCTGACGATCTGCTTATCCTCTACGCCGTAAACGGCCGCGTCAGCCTTGGTCATATGGATATGGCGCTTAGCGATGATCACGCCTTTTTCGATCTCGATCTCACCCTTCGGTCCTACGATCTTGCATGCGCCGGAGCCCTCCAGATCGCCGGACTCCCGAACGGGAGCGGTCACACCGATGCTTCTGGCGTCGGAAGCGGAAAGCTCCACCTGTGTTTCTTTCCGTTCGGGACCGAGAATGGAAACCGCCGGAAAGCTGTTTTTGGGACCGATCACGGCCACACGCTCTTCACAGGCAAACTGCCCGGGCTGAGAAAGATCCTTTTTCTTTGTCAACGTGTAGCCTTCGCCGAAAAGTGTGGCAAGATCCTCTTTTGATACATGCACATGACGTGCGGACGTTTCAACTAAAATTTTCTTCGACATCTTATTTTTCCTCCGCTTATTTTTTCCGGATGTATTATAATCTCTTTTTACGGGAATGTCAAACGGTTTTCGGCGTTCCGGTTCTGTTAAAATGTGAAATGTAATAAAATGTGCGCTTTTGAGAATTGTTTTGCAAGCCGTACTGAATATTAATGCCCGTCCTGCTGTGTACAGGGCGGGCAATTGCTATGATTTACGGTTTATCCGCTGACTCTTTGAAAGGCGTTGAGAATGCTCTGGAACAGACGCTTCATCACGTCCAGAATGGAAAACTGTTTGATGATCTGCGCGCTGTCGGCAGGGTCGTCCGCTGAAGGCTCCGTCGGCGTGGGATCATCGGCCCCCTCGCCCGTGATCGCAAACGTGCCGTAGGCCATGCCGGTATAGTCGCCGATACCCACTGCAATTACAACCGCCGTGCCGGCATTTTCATTGTTCACATAAACGATCCGGTAATCCGTTCCCTTGCGCAGCGCGGAACCATGCAGAGTAACAAACGCTTCCGGCGTCATCGCTTCGCCTGTGTAACCCTGATCGTCCGCAGTCACCGTGGCCTCAGAAAGGTCGGTCTTCGGCGTGACGACCGGTTCTTCTTTCGTAATCCGGAACGTGCCGTACGCCATGCCCTCATAGTCGCCGGTACCGGTGACGATCACCGTCGCGGCGCCTGCATCGGTGTTGTTTACATAGACGAGATTGTAGTCTGTACCCTCGTCTAGATCGGAACCGTTCAGCGTGACGGTCACGGCAGGCGTCAAAGCAGAACCGGAATAATTCTGATCCGCGGCGGACACTGTGGCAGTTGAAAGATCCGTCTTCGGCGTGACGACCGGTTCTTCCCTGGTGATACGGAACGTGCCGTACGCCATGCCCTCATAGTCGCCGGTACCGGTGATGATCACCGTCGCAGAGCCTGCCTCGGTGTTGTTGACATAAACAAGGTTGTAATCTGTATTTTCTGTCAGCGTATTGCCGTTCAGCGTGACGGTCACGGCAGGCGTTAAAGCAGAGCCTGTATAGTCCTGATCCGCAGCGGAGACGGTTGCGGCTGAGAGATCGGTCTTTGCGGGAACGTTTTCCGTGATCAGGAACGTTCCGTACGCAACGCCCTCATAATCACCGATACCGGAGATAAAGACCACTGCCGTACCGACGTTTGTGTTCCGTTCATAGCTTCTGACC
>JAFSXY010000114.1 GCA_017443805.1 Clostridia bacterium
GAAATCTACCGGAATGATAAGTGGCAGGATGTTTACAATAAACAATCTGACGATCTGCCTGCGCATCCGGATCCTTACGATCCCGACGCGTCGAACGAAAACATCTTTACACGTATTCTGCATGCAGTAAAGACGTTCTTCAACAAGATTGCTGCACTGTTCAAAAAACTGTTTACATTCAGCATGAAAAACTGAGGTTTTTTGAATCGCTGCTTTATGTGAATCACGATGGTCCATCCGATGATGGTTTGAAGAAAAAAACATCGCTGCGGATATTGAAAGGCCTCTGTTCAAAAAAACAGAGACCTTTCATTTTTTACGGAAATCAGGTTGCGGTTTTCTCCCTTTTATATTTTGCCGGGGTGACGCCGTATTTTTCCTTGAAGTCCTTGATAAAGCGGACGGTATCGTTATAGCCGACGCGTTCGCAGACGTCGGCCAGTTTGATTGTTGGGGTCGTGCGCAGGATCTCTTCGGCGCGGGAGAGGCGCAGTGTTCGCATGAGCGAAGTAAAGGTCTGTCCGGTTTTTTCGCTGATAAGGGCGGAAAGATAGGATTCATTATAATGGAACTCTTCTGCAAGGCTTTTCATGGTGACCGTTCTGAAATTGTCAAACACATAGTTTGCAAGCTGAATCAGCCGTGGATCACCGCCGGCGCCGATCTGCAGGTAGCGGACATCATCGAAATAGTTCTGCTGCAGATACAGGATCAAAGAAGAAAACAAAGTCGTCATGAGTTCCGCACAAAAGGAGGCATTTGCAGACTGCTGTTCATAAATAGACAGAATGGTATGCAGAACGAAAGGATCCTCGCCGCAGGCGAAAAGTAATGGCGTTGTATACACCGCGACGTTCGGCAGATACAACTCATAAAATGCGGTTCGCTTCATTTTGATCGTCATGCACAGGCAGTCTTCCGGCACGGTGACGATATGCTTCGCGCCGGGAGAGACGACGACGAAATCTCCACGCTCCTGCGTAAACCGCTGGCCGTTGATCGTGTGCTCGCAGGTGCCTTCTACAACGTAGGTGAATTCCACAAAATCGTGGCTGTGTGCAGGAATATAGATATACCGCAGGATCTTATCGATCTCAAGATCCGTTCCCTCCGGGAAGAAGTCCTGTTCCAGAAGCTGAGAGCCGCTGTAGCCGTAGGAAAATGGGATCAGCAGCCGGTAGTGCATCAGATCTCCGTGCGACGCGAGGTATTGTTTGCCCTGCCTTTCCAGATCACTGAGTGATTTCAACTCTTCAACGAGCTGTGTATGCGTCATCCTATCACCGCCTTCTTTCGTCAAAATATATAATAAACTAATCGAAAACAAAAATCAACCTATTTATTCACTAAAATAAAGGTCTGTTTTTGGTTTTCCGTTTTTAGTATCATATCATTGTAAAAAAGAGTTTCGCAAAAGCGGTAACGGATGCCCTTGAAGGGAACTTGAAAACTTTTGGACTTTCACTGACGGAGGGCTGATATGGGAAAAATACTGAACGATCTGAAGTGTACGCTCATCCAAAAAGCGGTCTATGCAAAAATCTACAAAGGGCACAAGCCCAACGAATGGGTGCCCTGGCATACGCCGGAAATAAAGAAACTTGAAAGCGGCATGGTCTGCCGCAGCGACGTAAAATACGGAGAAACTTATCCCAACAGCTTTGCGGATATCTGGTATCCCGACGGCAGCGGCGAAAAACGGCCCGTGGTGGTTTACTTTCACGGCGGCGGCTTTATCTTCGGCAATAAGTCCGCCGGTGACCCGATGCAGACCGGTTCCGGCGGTGTCGGAAAGCTGGAAGCGATCGTCAAAGCGGGATTCATTCTGGTCAACGCCGATTATGCGCTGGCGCCGCAGTACCGCTTTCCGGTGCAGATTCAGCAGTGCGACGAGCTGCTGCGTTACCTGCTCGCGCACGAAGAGGAGCTGCATCTTGATATGTCCCGCGTCTGTCTTTCGGGCGGCAGCGCCGGGGCAAACATGACGGAAATCTACGCCGCGTGCGTGTGCAACCCCGATTATGCCGCCAGGCTGGGTATCAATCCCATCATGACGCCGGACAACCTGAAGGTACTGGCCATCGACGAAGCAGCGCTGGATGCCAGTGTATACGACAGCAATATGTATGCGATGCTGGGCTGCGCTGTCGGCGCGAAGCGCAATACGCCGCAGGCGGTAGAAATCATCAATGCGAAAACCTATATCCGCGACCAGTTCATCCCCAGTTGGATCAACGCCTCCAACGAACCGAATGATGAAACGGGCTGGTTCATCACCGAAGGACGCGATCTCAAAAAGAAGCTTGACGAGATCGGTGTTCCCAATGAACTGGTGTTTTTCCCCGGGGAAAAGCTGCCCCACGGCTATATGGATCGCATGGAAAGCGATCCGCACGCTTTGCAGGCTTTTCACTCCATGATGGCATTTATTCAAAAATACATATAA
>JAFSXY010000115.1 GCA_017443805.1 Clostridia bacterium
CCGCGCGTGTTATATGAAAAAGGAAAAGATCTTCCTTTCCCCTACGGCTGCTACGACGCATTTATTCTCCGCAGCAAGACCGTACCGCAGTCGATCGATCCCTTAAACGAGAACTGCGGCGCCATGCTGGTGGATACTTACTTCCGGGAGTTCGAGCGCCGTTTTCCGCAATTGAAAAAGGGAACGCTGAATTACTTTTTTCAGGATGAGCTGATGTTCGGCGCGCCGGTCCGCACGCTCTGGCGCGACAACCTGCGGCAGGCGATATCGGCGCAGTGCGGTTACGATCCGCTGGGATTTCTGCCCCATCTGTTTTACGAGCTGGGCCCCATGACGGCAAAGATCCGGCTGGATCTGGCGGATGTAAAGACCCGGCTGATTGAGGAAAATTATTTTCGTCCGATTTACGATTTCCATGCGTCCCGCGGACTGATCTACGGCTGCGACCAATCCGGACGCGGCCGGCAGCCGGACGAGTTTTCGGACTATTTCCGCACCGTACGCTGGTTTACTGCGCCCGGCAACGACACGCCCGGCAGGGCGGCGGACCTCATCAAGGTGAAGATCAACGCATCCATTGCGGATCTGTACGACCGGCCGCGCGTATGGCTGGAGGGCTATCACTCCTCCGGCTGGGGAACGTCGCTTGCAAGCATCACTGCGCCGACAAGCGACAACTTTTTATTCGGCGCGAATTTATTAAATCTGCACGGGCTGTACTATACCACCAACGGCGGCTTTTTTGAATGGGCGCCGCCGGATTTTCACTTCCGGATGCCCTACTGGGACGATGAGAAGGTTTGGCTTTCCAAATACAAAAGTCTGTCGGCGCTGCTGACCACGGGAAAACACATCTGCGACGTCGCCGTTTTTTATCCGGTCTCCTCTTTTGATTACGGTGAACACAGTGAAGAATGCATCAACGATACGTTTTCTACCGCACAATATCTGTTTGACCGCGGCGTGGATTTTACGTTTATTGATTTTCAGAGCATTGAACGCGCCGAGATCAAAAACGGCCTGCTGGTTTTGCCCGAGGCGCAGTTTCAGGCGGTCGTGCTGTGTTCGGTGGATTGCATCCGCTATTCCACGCTGCAAAAGCTCTGCTTTTTCGCCGAAAACGGCGGCTGTGTGATCTTCAAGGGGATCACGCCCTATCTTTCCGATTTGTTACCGCGGTCGCAATCCCGCCTTTCGGACGCCGTTGCCGCCATGCTCGCCTGTAAAAATACCGCTTTGTGCCAGACTGCGGCGGAAACGCTGGGCAGGCTCAACGCAGGAATCACACGTCTGTTTTTGCCCGACGGCGAAGACCCATCCCCCGCCACGCACTGTACGGCGCGGACAACCGAAGGCCAGACGTTGTTCTTTTTGCGCGGCTGTACAAAAAATGCCGTCTGTCGCTTTCAAACGGCAGGTCAGCCTTTTTTGCTGGACGCCTATACAAAAAAAATATACAGGCTGACCGGTACGATATCCGCAGGCGGCTTTACGTTTGTAAAGCTGCCGCTTGAAACAAATGAAGATACGCTATTGTTGTTTACAGACGACTATATCCCCTTTGACGAAGAACGGAATACGTCCGGCTTTGCGCCGGAGGCGCCGGACAGATCTTATCCGTTGGACGGGGAATGGGATTTTTCGCTTCTGCCGACACTGGACAATACCTACGGGGATTTTTATCGGCCTGCAGGCGGAATGATCGGCGCGGAAGCGCGGTTTTTCCGTGTATGGGAGGAAACACAGCCTGCAAAGGCGCTGCAGGACCAGCCGTACTGTCACAGCAGAAACATTCTGTGGGTCCCGACACAGGACGTGGAGGACGTTTGCCGCAGATGTTCCGTTTCAGCTTCTTTGCCGCCGGAGGACGCCGCCGTCCTACCTTTGCATGACCGTTACGGTTATATCCACCCGCATGCAAATACGCCGCCGTCCCTTTATGAACAGGGTTTTCACGGATTAAAGGGCAAGGTCTGTGACCATAACCTGTATTTCTCGCAGGACGGCGTTTTTTTGACCGATGTGCTGTGTGAAAAAGAAACGACCGCATATTTTTATCTTATCGGCGTAAAGCCGGACTTGCTGTATCTGAACGGCGTTCGCATAGAGGATCCGGCTGCGCCGGTTACTCTGCCGACGGGCAAAACACGGCTGGCGATCGGTTTTTATTATGATCCGGACCTAAGCCCCGACTATATCAACCGCGCGGGGCTCAAACGCGCCGGCGTCTATCTTTGCAGACAGAGAACGCCGAAAAAAACCGGCTATCCTTTGAGCACGGCCGCCTTTGCAAACCCGGATTTTCTCGCCTTTACGCCGGTTTGCAGCGCAGATGATACTTACTTATTTTCATTTATTGCCGCGCCGGGGACCTGCGGGCTGACCGCCAACCTGTTCGGCACGCTGCTGGAAGCGACCTTGAACGGCAAACCGATGCAGGTGGAACGGACCGGTGCCGGCCATTTCGACGGAAAAGTTTATACAGCCAAAGGAGAAGCTTTCAAACATGCGCCGCTTATTCAGCTGCGCATCCGCGCGGATGCGGGAAAAAGCTTTACGGGGATCATTCCGGAGCCGATCAAACTCCTCTGCGATACAGGAAAAACAAGCTGCGGCGATTGGGCGCAGACCGGCGCGCTGAAATGCTATTCCGGCAAGGCAGTCTATAAAAAAAGCGTCCGGATCAAAAAATACGAAACGGATACGCGTTTTTTACTGGAGCTGGGCGACGTGCGCCAAACGGCGGCAGTTAAAATCAACGGCGCACAAGCCGCGGTATTGACTTACCCGCCCTATACCTGCGACGTAACGGATCTGCTTGCGGACGGCGAAAACGAAATAGAGATCACAGTGGCAAATACGCTGTGCAACCACTACGCCACCGTTCCATCCGGATATGCAAATTACCCCGAAGACGCCGCATCCGGTCTGCTTGGTCCTGTTTTGATCTCGGTGTGGAACGACCTTGAATGAAAGCGCAAAAACATTGTTGAAGACAAAAAAAGTATGGACGCGTTGAACGTCCATATTTTTTACTGATTGCGTTTTCTGTAATCGAGGTATTCCTGCAGAATGATCACGGCGGCGACGGCGTCCACGGTTTGTTTTCGCTTTTTGCCGCGCGTATCGGTCAAATTCAAATACCGGTGCGCGCTGACCGTCGTAAGCCGCTCATCCCGAAAAACCACGGGCAACGGAGCTATCTCTGAGAGCTGAGATGCAAAGCTTTTGACCGCCTCTGCCCGAAATCCCTCGCTGCCGTCCATATTCTTCGGCAACCCGAGCAAAATGGTCTCCGCCCTTTTTTCCGCGGCGAGATCGACAATTTTTTTCGCGAGTGCAGCCGGGTCACGCTCGGTGATCACGCAGACAGGGACCGCCAAAAGCTCCGTTTTATCACATACGGCAACGCCTGTTCTTACGTCGCCGTAATCGACGGCAAGAATGATCATCAGCCTCCATCCTCCGGCGTATCGCCCGAAGGCTCGGGCTGCGTGACGGGCGGCTGCGTGACAGGCGGCTGCGTGACAGGCGGCTGCGTGACAGGCGGCTGCGTGACGGGCGGCTGCGTGACGGGCGGCTGTGTGACCGGCTGCTGTGCGGTCGTCGGTTCCACAGGTCTGACAGTCGTCGGTTCGGGAGTCTTCTTTGTAGTGGATTCCTCGTTACGCTTTGTGGTCACTTCCTCCTCATCCGTCGTATCCTCCTCCGACCCGTCGCAGGACGTACAAATTCCAGGCAGCGCGTCGATCCTGAACCAACCGGAGGAGGTAGACGCACAGCGCGATCCTGCCAGCATGCCGGATTTTTTACAGAAAGTGCGGCGCACCGCGTTTCCGCTGTATTCAAAGCTCTTGGAAGGAAGTCCCTCATGTACGCGGTTCATGACCTCTTTGAAGATCACGCCTGCAGGCTGAGAGCCGTATACGCGCGTATTGATTGGCGTACGGTCCTTAAAGCCGGCCCAGACGGCCGCTACGTAATACGGCGTGCCGCCTGCCATCCACTTATCCACATAATCGGACGTGGTACCGGTTTTGGCAAACATGGTAAAATTGGTAACGGCATACGGACGGCCGGTACCGTTGGAAGAGGTTACGACCGTTTGCAGCAGATGGTTCATCACATCCGCCGTTGCGGAGGAGATGACCTGTTCTCCCTCGGTGGGACCTTCCAGAATGACGTTGTCGTTGGCGTCGCGGACTTCATAGTACACCCACGGCTCGTAATAATACCCGCCGTTGCCGAAGGTTGCGTAAGCCGCCGCCATATCCAATGCGACTACGCCGCGCGTCATGGCGCCGATCGCAAGCGGCGCATAGGCCTGATCGCTTTCCTCCAGTGTTGACATATGGAACACGTCGCGCAGATACGAATAGCAGGTATAGGTGGAAAGCGCCTGTACGAGCCGTGCGGGGATGGTGTTTAAGGACGGCGCGATCGCCTCCGCCAGGTTTCTGAGATCGGTCATACTGCCCCTGACGCCCTCAAAGTTTGTGGGCCAAGCCGAGGACATGCCGGGCAAACTGATGCCGTAGTTTGGCAAATAGGACGACCAGAAGAATTTTCCGGTGTCGATGGCGGGCGTATAAACGCTGAGCGGTTTAATGGAAGAACCCGGCTGCCGGGGATCGGAGACCGCGTAGTTCATTACGCGGTTGCCCTTCTTTTCGCCCATTTGGCCGACCATACCGAGCACACGCCCCTCATAGTCCATAATGACCATGGCCGACTGCAGGCCTTTTTCATCGTCCTCTTCGCTTGGCAGACCGACGCGGTTTACATACACGTATTCCATTTGCTTCTGGATATTGATGTCCACGGCGGAAATGATCTTTAACCCGCCGAGGTAGACCTTACGCCAGGCCTCGTCGCTGGAATAGCCGAATTTCTCCATCAACGCACGCATGGTAGCGGTGATGATATAATCGGTATAATAACTCTGATATTCGCTGGTGGTGGCGGAGATCTCACGGAAGGTCACTTCATCCTCTTCTCCCGTTGCGGAAGGATCCAGCTTGCCGATCAGCTGTACGTCCTCCTCCAGCGCCTCATCGTACTCCTCCTGCGAGATCTTGCCCTGCTCCAGCATATAGTTCAGACACATGATCGCGCGGTCGCGGTTGTTATCATAGTTATAGATCGGATCGTATTTCCGCGGCGCGTTCGTGATGGAGACCAGCATCGCGCTTTCCATCAGCGTTAATTCCCGGGTGTTCTTGCCGAAATAGTACTCCGCGCCGGTCTTGATGCCGTAACAGCCGTTATCCAAATAGATCGTATTCAGATACGCCTCTAAAATTTCTTCTTTTGTAAAATGCCGTTCCAGCGCAAGCGCGTTCTTGATCTCGTTATATTTGCGGATCAGCGTTTTTTTGTTTTCACCCGTCAGGTTTTTGATCAGCTGCTGTGTAATGGTGGAACCGCCCTGTACGTCTCCGGAGCTGGTAATATCCTTGATAATCACGCCGAAGGTACGGATCCAGTCCACGCCCTTATGTTCGTAAAAGCGCTTATCCTCCAAAGAGACAACGGCGTCCTTCACGTACTGGGAGACGTCCTTGAGCGCGGTCGGCGTCCGGTTTTCGGTTCCGTGCAGCCGCGCCTCTTCCACAAGATTTCCGTCCGCATCATATGCATAAATGATGGTCGTTTTTGCCTGAGAGTTGATATAATTGTCAAGATCGATATAGTCGATACCGGCAATATCCCTGGAATGGTCAAGATCTCCGATGGAGATCAACCCGATATCGGCAAGCACGGTCAACATGATGGAACCGCCCGTGACCAGCCCGATCAGGAACAGCATTAAAAACACGGTCAGTATGGCGGTGAACACCTTGCCGGCCTTACTCATCTTCTTTTTATTTTTTTTCTTCTTCGTTGGTGCTTCCGAAGTATTCTTCTTTGCCATGGACAGCTCCTTGCTCTGTAAAATTCAGATTACGGAATAGAGTATAGCATATATTTTTTGATTTGTTTAGTATTTTTTGCGAAAATTAAGAAAAAATAAACAAAAAAAAGGTTACAATTTTGTAATAATTCTTAGGAGAATATGTAAATGCGCCCGATCATACAAAAAACCTACGTGTTTTTATCCGTTATGATCCTCTGTCTGCTGGCCGCATCCGTTTTACAGGAACGGGCCGGCACAGGGACACAAACGGAAACGCCCGCTCCCTATCTTTATGTGCTGCGGGAATATGACGGAAAGATCGCCCTGTTCGCTGCAGAGGGAACGCAGCCGCTGTACGTATTTGAAAAAGACGCCGCCCTTCTGCCCGAAGCGGATCGCGATGCGATCCGGACCGGGATCCTGATAGAAGACGAAGACGGGCTGCGGCAGGTAATGGAGGATTTTTTTGAATAAGGGCGCGATCCGGATTTCGAATTCCTCCTCGAAGCCTACTGCAAAAGCCCGCGCGCAGACTCCAGCTGCACCGCGGAATAATGGTCGCCAAATGTGATCCGGGCAAGCTCCCGCGCCCGTTCTTCCCGATCCAGAAGCTGCATTTTTGTATAGGTCTTGCCGTTTTCCACGGTTTTATACAGATAAATGTGCCTGTCCGCAAACGCTGCGATCCGCGCGGAATGCGTGATACACAGCACCTGATTTTTCAGTGAGAGATTTTTGAGTTTTTCTGCGATCCGTCCGGCAGCCGTCCCACTGACGCCGGTATCGATCTCATCAAAAATAAGCGTTGCGGCGGAACGGGCGTTCAAAACGGTCTGCAGCGCAAGCATCACCCTTGACAGCTCGCCGCCGGAAGCGACCTTCCCCAGCGCTTTCGGTTCCTCTCCCGGGTTCGCAGTGATCAGGAATTCCACCGTATCCGCGCCGGTCTGGGAGAGCGGCGCAGGCAAAACCTGCGTCAAAAAACGAACGTGCGGCATGGAGAGCTGGCGCAGCTGTTCTTCTACGCAGGCGGATAACGTTTTGCCTGCTTGCGCACGTGACCGCGAAAGCGCGGCGGCCTTTTCGGTCGCTTCGGCAAGCAGACGGTCGTATTCCGTTTGCAGGCGCGCAAGCGTTTCCTCTGAAAAAGTCAGATTTTCAAGCTCTGCTTTGGCCTCGGCCAAAAAAGCCAGGGCGGCGGCCTCGCTGCCGCCGTATTTTTTTGTCAGACGCGTTAAAACGTCAAGCCGTTCTTCGATCTCGTCGATCTGTTCCTCGCTGCCGCCAAGCTGCTGCAAGGCGTCCTCCAATACGGCGGATGCGTCCATTACCGTTTCTTCCGCCTGCAAAAGGCTCTCCTGCACCGGCGAAAGGCCCTGTACCACGTCTGTGACGGACGCAATATGACAGGCAGCCTCATGCAGCAGCGCGCCGGCGCCGGGCGTATCCTCCGTTCCCAGCACGGCTGCGACAGTGCGGGAAAGCGCATCCGACACACGTACGGCGTTGCGGATAATCGCACGGCGTTTTTTTAGGTTTTCCGTTTCGCCGTCCGTGATATCCGCCGCCTCCAGCTCACCGATCTGATAGTTAAGCAGATCCAGCCGCCGCGCCTTATAGCCCTCGTCCAGACGCAGCGCGTCCATTTCTTTTTTTACAGCCGTCAGTGCTTCAAAGGTCCCGGCGTAGTCTGCCTGCGTTTCCGCGTTATCGGCAAACCGGTCCAAAACGCCCATATGGCTTTCGCTGCGCAGAAGCTCCTGCGAGTCACGCTGCCCGTGAATATTGATCAGCTGCATGGCTGCCGCGCGCAGCATGGAAACGGTAACGGCTGTTCCGCCGACAAAACAGAGGTTTTTTCCGTCGCGGAACATTTTCCGCTGCAGCTGCAAACTGCCGTCCGCATCCGTTGAAATCCCCATCAGCGCAAGCGCGTCCGCCGTTTCACGGTCGACCCCCGTAAACACGGCGGAGACAAAAGCATACGCCGCGCCGGTGCGGATAAGCTCCCGTGATGTTTTGGCACCGGAGACCGCGTTGATGGAGTCGATCAAAATGGATTTGCCCGCGCCCGTTTCCCCCGTAAGGATATTGAGGCCGGCGGAAAAATCCACGGTCATTTTTTCTATTATGGCAATGTTTTCAATTTGCAGAACGCTTAACATATCTTAATAATCTCAAAAACCGAAAAGTCGGTCCAATTTTTCTTTGATCGCACGTGCCGCTTCGACGGAATAGCACAGGATAAAAATGGTATCGTCCCCGGCAAGCGTTCCGGCAACATCCTGCAGGCCGATGGAGTCCACTGCAGCGCAGGCGGCCTGCGCCGTACCGATGTGACATTTGAGCACGACGGTATTCATGGCGATATCCGTATAAACAACGGAGCCGAGCAGGATGGACATATATTTGGATGAGCTCTGTTCCCTGGCGGAGGAAGGCAAACAGTACTGGTAAGCGCCGGAGGCATCCGTTCGTTTTACGATATGCATTTCCTTGATATCCCTGGACACCGTGGCTTGCGTCACGTTGACGCCCTGGCGAAGCAGGATATCCAGCAATTCCTCCTGTGTGCTGATTTTATTTTCCTCTATGGCCTTTGCAATGATCGCCTGTCTGTTTTTTTTCATGTGTTTTCACTCCCGTACCAATTCTTTATCTTTCTGTTCAGCACGTCAATAAAATGATCGTTGGTGATGGAAATCAATTCCGCCGCTGTTCCCGCGCGCGTGATCTCGGCCCATGCCCCATCCGGAAAATCAAAGGTCTCTTCCCCGTCACAGCTGCAGCAGACGTCCGACGTGCGCTGGCCCCGGACCGTGCGAACCGTAAAACGCGTATCCGCATGGAAAATATAGGGCCGCGCCGCAAGCGTGTGCGGACAGACCGCCGTCAGCAGAACGGCGTCCAGCGTCGGCTCCAATACAGGCCCGCCTGCGCTCAGGGAATAGCCCGTGGAGCCGGTCGGAGTGGCAAAAATAACGCCGTCTGCAAGCAGGTTTGCAATGGGTTTATCATCTGCGCTGACCTGCAGATCGACAAGTCCGATGCTGCGTCCTCTGCAAAAAGAAACGTCGTTGATGCAAAGGTCCTCCCGCAGCAGCTCATTTCCCAAATACGTCCGCGCCTGCAGCATGATCCGGCGTTGGACGGTATAGTCTCCCGTTTGCAGCGCTTCCAGCAGCGGAAGCTCCGCCACGTCCAGCCCGCAGAGATAAGCAAGCCGGCCGGCATTGACGCCGAGCACACGCTTCCCATGTAAAGCCGCGCGCTTTGCGGCCCGGATCACGGAACCGTCCCCGCCTACGGGCAAAATGACCTCGCCTGCCGAAAACAGTTCCTCCTCCGGCAAAAAACAGCGCGCATCCTCCAAAGGGAATGCCGCACGCTGCGACAGCGGCAGATAATATGCAAGCGCCAAACGGCGCAGCTGCTCCAGCAGCGCGTCGGTCACGCTCTTTGCGTTGGCTCTTGTTAAATTCGGGATCACAGATACGCTTTTCATGACACCCGCCTCATTTCTCGTTTAATGTCTGATGGGACAGCCGCACAACCGCAGCGGCGTCCGTTTCCGACGTCTCGCCGGGCAATTTGGAAAGGTACAACAGGTATTCGATATTTCCTTCCGGTCCTTTGATGGGGGAAAAATCCAAGCCGCGGACAAAAAATCCGACGTCCTGCGCCGTTTGCAGGATCTCTCTTACAACCTCGATATGCGTCTGTTCTTCCCGCACCACGCCTTTTTTGCCGACTTTTTCTCTGCCCGCTTCAAACTGCGGTTTAATCAGGCAAACGCACTCGCCTGCAGAAGACAGCACACCGTAAACAACCGGCAGCACCAGTTTCAAAGAGATAAAAGAAACGTCAACGCTTACAAAATCCGGCAAATCGGCAAGGTCTTCCGCCGTCAGATAACGGATATTGGTACGCTCCAAATTCACCACGCGCACATCGCTGCGCAGCTTCCATGCAAGCTGCCCGTAGCCGACGTCCACGGCATACACCTTTTTTGCGCCGTTTTGCAGCATACAGTCCGTAAAACCGCCGGTCGAGGCGCCGACGTCCATACAGATCTTTCCCTGCAGATCCAAAGAAAACGCCTGCATGGCTTTTTTCAGCTTATACCCGCCGCGGCTGACAAATTCCATGCCGCCGCGCACCTGCACGGTATCCGTTTGTTTGAGCGTTACGCCGGGCTTGATTGCCTTCTGCCCGTTGACGTATACCGTGCCGGCCATAACGGCCGCTTTGGCCTTTTCACGGCTCTCACAAAGCCCTTCGTCGAAAAGATACTGGTCCAACCTTTTTTTTTCACTCATACGCTTTTTTACTCAAGCCGGACGGTCGGGTCCTGCGCCGAGGCACCGCTGATTATTTGCACCATACCGTCCGCATCCAGAAAATAATAACGCAGCAGCTGCCGTTCCGTACTCTGGGCAGGAAATTCCCCTTCCACGCCGACAAGCCGGTACGCGCCGCAAAATCCGTACTTAAACAGTTTATCCGCAAAGGTCTCCCCGATCCCGCCGAATCGCTGTCCCTCTTCAAAGAAGAATATGCGTTCACAGGAAAGCGTTTGCCTGACCGCATCGTTGGGAATCGGTTTGATCCTGTTCAGCTTCACGATCATCACTTCCGTTCCGTTCTGCCGGAGCGTTTGCTGCGCAGATACGGCCTCGGCAAAGCATCTGCCGTAGGTGACAAGCGCAATGGGAGCGTTCTCATTCCCGAAAACGTCCCAATCTTCACCGGAAACGCTGAAATCCGCCGGCAGCGACGGCTGCACGCCCCGGGGATACCGCACCGCCACACTGCCCTGGGCATGATAAAGCGCCTTATAAAAGCTGTTGTTCAGCTCGTCAAAATACGTCGGCGCGTAAACGGTGATATCCGGGATGGAGTTCAGAAATGCCGTGTCGAATACGCCGTGGTGCGACTCGCCGTCGGACCCGACAAAGCCGGCGCGGTCCACGGCAAAAACAATTTTCAGCTGCTGCATGGAGCAGTCGTGAATGATCTGATCGTAGGCGCGCTGCAAAAACGTGGAATAAACGGCAAACACCGGCAGCATCCCGCCGCGCGCGAGGCCGGACGCGAACGTGGTTGCGTGCTGTTCGGCAATGCCTACGTCAAAAAAACGCTCGGGGAATTTTTTACTGAACGGCTCAAGCCCGGTGCCCAACGCCATCGCCGCCGTGATGCAGCAGATCCGCTTGTCCTTTTCCGCAGCGTTGATCATAAACTTTCCGAACCCATCGGAAAAGCTTTCGCCGCACAGCTTTTTTTCGCCGGAAACCGGATCGAACGCGGAGATCCCGTGAAAGACGTCCGGATTTTTCTCGGCAAATTCATAGCCCTTGCCCTTTACGGTATGGATATGCAGAACAACGGGGTAATCCGCCTCCACCGCGCCGCGCAGCGCATCCGTAAGAACGGAGATATTGTTGCCGTCGATCGGGCCCATATACCGAAAGCCCAAGTCCTCGAACAGCGTAGAATGATACATCCGGTTTTTGATTTTCGTTTTTAAGTTGAACAGCGCCTTGGCAAGCTTTTTGCCGATGAGCGGGATACGGTTTAAGACGTTCTCCGTTTTGGCTTTCAGACGAAAATACCGGGGATTTGCTTTGATGACCGCAAGATACCGCGCAAACGCGCCGACGTTCTTGGAAATGGACATCTCGTTGTCGTTGAGCACAACGATCAGTCGGGTCCCCTTGCCGGCGCGGCCGGCGTTGTTGAGCGCCTCGTAGACCATGCCGCCGGTAAAGGCGCCGTCCCCGACCACGGCGACAGTATAATTCTTTTTGTTTTTGATCCTGTTTGCCTGCGCGATGCCGAAGGCAGCCGACAAAGCGACGCTGGAATGACCGCCCGAAAAAATATCGTGCTCGCTTTCGTACCTTCTGGTAAAGCCGGAGATCCCGCCGGGCAAACGCAGGGTGTCAAAGTTTTCTTCCCGGCCGGTCAGCATTTTATGCGCGTAGCACTGATGCCCCACGTCCCATACGATCTTATCATGCGGGGAATTGAATACCCTGTGCAGCGCGATGGTCAGCTCCACCACGCCCAGGTTGGACGCCAGATGGCCGCCGGTTTTGGAGACCGTTGCGATCATCCGGTCGCGGATCTCGTCGGCAAGGACATTCAGCTCCGCCTCCGGTATTTTTTTGACGTCGGCGGGCGATGTGATCTTTGACAGATATTTATACTCCATCGGTCAGCCTCCGGTATCAGTTCTTTCTGTGCAGGAGCATGCGGGCGATCCCGCGGATATCGTCGGCAGAAGCTCCGAAGGGCTCCAACGCCGCTATGGCCTTCACCGTGTAGTCCGACGCCAGACGCTTTGTCTCCTGCAGACCGCAAAGCGTGATATAGGTCGATTTTTCTTTTTTCTCGTCGGAGCTTATTTCTCCGCTTTCATATTCCAAAATATCATCTGTAAGCTGAAAGGCAAGCCCCAGATTTTCGGCAAAGCATCCGGCAGCTTCGATATGCGTTTCCGGCGCGTCCGCAGCGATACAGCCCAGCACGCAGGCGGCCTTGATCAGCGCGCCGGTTTTCAGCTCGTCCATGGTGAACAGAACGTCCGCAGAAGCGTGTTTTTTTTCAAAAGCCAGATCCAGATACTGGCCGCCCACCATACCGTTCACACCGGCCAAAAACGAAAGCTCTCGTACCGCGCGCAGCGCCGCGGCAGGCGAAATGCGCCCCTCGGACGAAGAAAGCGTGAGCAGATAAAACGCGTGCGTCAGCAGCGCATCGCCCGCCAAAACGGCGTTGGCCTCGCCGAATTTTCTATGGGAGGAAAGCTTCCCGCGGCGAAAATCGTCGTCGTCCATACAGGGCAGATCGTCGTGGATCAGAGAATAGGTATGCACGTATTCCACCGCAGCGGCAAAGAGCAGCGCGGCCTCCGGATCGCCGCCGCAAAGACGGCAGAACGACAGGCACAGCAGCGGGCGGACGCGCTTGCTGCCGCCCTCTAAAGAATACGCAAGAATATCCGGCACAAAGGACAACTCGCCCGTACAATCGGGCAAATATGCCGTCAGCGTCGTTTCAATTCGTTTGATATCTTCGGAAAAATCCATGGCTTCTCTTCCTTTTTTTGCAATCGGGTCAGACCTGCGCCTCATCGGCGTTCGTTTCGCCGAGCCGCGTGATTTTTTGCTCCGCGTTTTTCAGCGCCTGCAGGCAAAAATCCGAAAGGAGAGCCCCTTCCTCAAACAGCTTTACGCTCTCATCCAGCGTTTTACCGCCCTTTTGCAGCTCGTTTACGATCTCTTCCAGCCGCTTCTCGGCTTGTTCATAGGTGCGTTGGACCATCGTTTTCTCTCCTTTTTATTTCCCTTATCTGCGCAGTTAAACTACCGTCATGCAGCGAGATCCATACCGTTTCTCCTATGTGCAGCGCATCTACGCTCTGCACGACGCCCGCATCGGTCTCCACCATTGCGTACCCGCGCAGCAGCACACGCAGCGGGTTTAGTTTTTCAAGCGCAGTCACGTTTTTTTCAAGCTGCAGCCGCTTTTGCTGCATCGTTTTTTCCGTTTGCGCGGCAAGCTGCAGACGCAGAGATTCGATTTTGAGTTTATCCGGCACAAAAAACCGGCCGGGATCCGAAAAATCCCGTTGTGCAAACAGCATCCGCAGCTGCGAACGCACGGCGTTGATTTTTTGCATATAAGCGGTATTCAGCCCGTCTGACAGCGTCTTGATCCGGCGCAGCAGATCGGCTGCATCCGGCACAGCGAGCTCCGCTGCGGCGGAGGGCGTCGGCGCGCGCACGTCGCTGACAAAATCGCAGATCGTAAAATCCGTTTCATGCCCCACGGCGCTGATTACGGGAATGTGGCTTTCATAGACAGCCCACGCAAGGCCCTCGTCGTTAAAACACCACAGGTCTTCAGCGCTGCCGCCGCCGCGGCCGAGGATCAGCACGTCGACGTCGGTTCTTTCGTTGAATGCCCGCAGCGCGCCGATCATTTCAAGCGGGGCCGTCTGTCCCTGCACCGTGACGCCTGCCAAAACGATTTCCGCCAGCGGATACCGTCTGCCGAGGATATTCAGCATATCCTGCAGCGCCGCGCTGCCGGGGGACGTGATGATCCCGATTTTTTTCGGATACGCGGGCAGCGCCTTTTTGTGAGCGGGATCAAAAAGTCCTTTTTCCTCCAGCCGCTGTTTCAGCTGCCGGAACGCCGCTGTCAGCGCGCCTTCTCCGTCCGGGATCAGCTCGTTTACGTACAGCTGGTATACGCCGTCCCGCTCAAACACGCTCACTCTGCCCATGGCAAACACGTGCATCCCGTTCTCGGGCTGAAACCGCAGCCGTCTTGCCTGGCCAGCGAACATGACGGCCTTGAGCGAGGAAGACGCGTCCTTCAGCGTAAAATACAGATGCCCTGTTTTATAATGCGGGGAATAATTGGAAATTTCCCCGCTGATAATCACCGAGGCAAACATCAGATCCGTGTCAAACAATTTTTTGACGTAGGTATTCAGTTGGGAAACCGTAATGGATGGCAAATTCATAAAAAAACCGTTCCGTTTATCAACAGATAGACGTTTCGCCCTGTGCTGCGGCGCAGAGCACCGCAATTCCCGCCGCATTGTCCGACGCATATCCGCGTTCGGCAAACACCGCGCCGTACTTTTCCGTCAAACGCCGCCTGAGCAGCGTGTTGGACGTCACGCCGCCGGAATAGACAAGCGGCAAACCCGGATAGTCCGCAATGAGCGCATCCGTGATCTTCTCCAGCGCCGCGCAGATAAAACCGACGCAGTAATTTGCAATATCCGCCGGCGCTTCCCCGGCGTCCAGCATATGCCGGCACTGGTTTTCAAGCCCCGACAGGCTGCAGCGGCCGTCTTTGACGTAGGGACGGTACGTAAACCGTTTTTCGCTTTGCAGACTGAGCGCATCCAGCGCGGGGCCGGCGGGAAACGGCAGGCCGAGCATCCGCCCGACGCGGTCGATCGCCTGTCCCGCTTTTAAGTCCATGGACCCGCCGAGCAGCCGTACGGTAAAAATCTTTTCCCGATCCGGCGTTACAAGCAAGGCTTCCGTCGTTCCGCCGGATACGTGGAACGCAAGCAGCTCCCGCCTCAGAAGATCCGTCCGGTTTACGGAATACACCGCGGCGGCAATGTGCCCGGCCTGGTGAGAAAAATACCGGACCGGAATATGCAGCGCGGCGCCGAGCGAAACAGCGGCGCCCTTGCCGCACAAAAAACAGGGCATATACGAGCCCGCCTCATCCCGCGGAGAGACAGAAACGCCGATCGCATCCGGCCGTTTTTCCGTTTGGGAAAAGGCCTCGCCGAGTATATCCGGCAAAGCGAGCATATGCTGAAACACAGCGTCCGCCTGCCTGAGTCCGACTTCTCCCGTTTTGACCGTCAACAGCCGGCGGACGGAAATCATTTCGTCCGTCTGCGTATCGTACAGCGCGGCTGAGGTCGTATAATTGCTGGTGTCGATTCCGAGACAGATCATACCTGCAGATCCCGAATGAGGGAACCGAGCACGCCGTTGATAAAGGCGGCGTCCTCAGCGGCGGCATATTTTTTTGCAAGATTGACCGCTTCGTTTGCCGAAACGGACGCCGGGACGTCCCGCGCAAACAGGATCTCACAAACAGCAAGCCGCAAAACGGCGATACTGACCTTCGGCAGCCGCTCCGGCCGCCAGTTTTTCAGGTACCCGGCAATCCGCTCGTCCGCTTCGGCGGCGTGCGTCTGCACCAGCGTATACAGCTCTTTTGTAAAATCGTCCGGATCGAACAGTTCGCTCTCCGCCGTCAGCGCAAGCAAATCGTCCAATGTGTATTCGGGATTGAACAGCTGTTCAAAGATCAAAATAAACGCCTGTTCCCGGGACTGCGTTCTTCCCATATTTAAGCTTCCTCCGCGGAAATGTTTTTTCACGCATTATTCTATCACATATTTATTTTATATACAAGAGATAATGTATATTTTTTGTATATTTGTATATTTTTTGTAAAATAACCCTGCATTTACGGATACGTTCTGCGTTTTGCGCCTTGATTTCTCCCGCTGTTTATGCTATCATGCTCTCAGATAATAAGACCTTTCCGGAGGAATGCACAGTATGAACAGAGCAGAGCTTGTATTTAAGGCGATCGACGTATTCGGCGACCGGCCGCAGAATGCGGTCCACTATCCCGGCATCGTACGGGTGCGGGATATCCAGTATGCGTCGCACAATGAAAAAATGAATATCGGCGACCTGTATTTCCGCCGCATCGACTTAAACGACGGCACCCTTCACCCCGTGCTTTTATATATCCACGGCGGCGGGTTTATCAAAGGCGACAAGGACTACCGTGTAACAAACTCCGAGTTTTTCGCGCACCACGGTTATTTTGTTTTTAACATCGATTACCGGATGCCGCCCGAGGTTTCCCTGATCGAAAACTTTTCGGACGTGATTGAAGCCATGAACTACCTGCAGGAGCTTGCAAAAACCTACAACATCGATCTTTCGCGGATCGTGGTGTCCGGCGACTCCTCCGGCGCGTACCAGACCGGCATGCTGACCGCCGTGACCTTTGACGACGAACTGCGGGAAACGCTGGGACTGCCGGAAGTAAAGCTGCGTCCCGCCGCGCTGGCGCTGATGTGCGGCCTGTATGATCTGGAAAAACTGCTTGCAGGCCCTGCCATTTTCGGGCTTGTTCCGGAAACCGCCAGTATGATCCTGGGCTTTAAGGTCAACCGCGATATGTCCAACGTTACCGAATACGAATATATCAATTACATCTCCCCCACGCATCTGGTCAACGAAAACTGGCCGCCCGTGTTTATGACATGGGCCGTACAGGATCTGCTTGTCGCCGGGCAGGGTCCCACGCTTGCGGAGGAGCTGGAAAAATTCGGTATTGCGCACGACACGTTTGAAGTGAGCGGCTTATTGAACAACCACTGCTACCACCTGATGATGAACACCGCGCTTGCGAAGGAATGCATGAACCGGTGCGTCACATTTCTTAACAAGGCGATCGACTATACGGAAAAGGAACGCGCAAACGAGGAAGCATGAAACGAATTATCACCGTACAGGACATTTCCTGCGTGGGCAAATGCTCTTTGACCGCGGCGCTGCCGATCATTTCCGCCTGCGGCATTGAGACCTGTGTACTGCCAACGGCGATGCTGTCCGCGCACACGGCCTTCCGCCATTTTACCTTTCACGATCTGACCGATCAGATCCAACCGGCCGCGGCATGTTTCCGGCAGGAGCAGATCACGTTTGACGCGATCTATACCGGCTATCTCGGCACGGCAAAGCAAATAGACCTGATGAACGATTTCTTCCGTACGTTTCAAACGGAGGATAATCTGATATTTGTGGATCCGGTCATGGCGGACAACGGCCGTCTGTACACGGGCTTCGACCGGGCATATGCCGAAAAATACGTTTCGCTCTGCGGGCAGGCGGACGTGATCGTCCCGAACATTACGGAGGCATGCTTTTTGCTGGACCGCCCCTATATCGGCACACGATACACGCAGGCGCAGATCGAAGAGCTGCTGGTATCGCTCTCCGCGCTCGGCGCGAAGCATACGGTTTTGACCGGCGTGAGCTTTTGTAATGACGAGCTGGGCGTAATGGCCTACGACGCTGAAAAAGAAAGCTTTTTTTCTTATTTTACCGAGCGGATCCCCGCCAATTTCCACGGGACAGGAGACGTGTTTTCCTCCGCCGCCGTCGGCGCGCTGGTGCGCGGGAAGACTTTGCCGGACGCGCTGAAGCTTGCCGCGGATTTCACGGTTCGCGCGATCAAGGCGACCGTAAATAATCCCGCACACAATTGGTACGGGGTGGATTTTGAGACCGAGCTGCCCTTTTTGATCGGCAGGATAAACGAAGACGGAAATGAACGATAAAACGAAAATTGAAATCATCCGGCCGCCAGCAGGCGGATACCGGTGCGCGCTTTTTGATTTTGACGGGACCGTCAGTCTCATCCGCGAAGGATGGCAGCAGGTCATGATCCCTTATTTTTGTGAGGAACTGACCGCGCTCGGCATAAAAGAGCCCGCCGACGCCGTATATGCGGAAGTAAAAGACTTTGTGGACGCGCTGACCGGGAAACAGACCGTTTACCAATGTATGGCGCTGGAACAGGCCGTACGCCGGCGCGGCGGTATCGCGAAAACGCCCGGCGAATACAAAGCGGAATATCTGCGGCGGCTGCAGGAAAAAATCGCCGACCGAAAAACAGGTCTCCGTTCCGGCACGCTTTCGCCGGAGAGCCTGTCCGTAAAGGGTTCCCTTTCCTTTGTCCGCAGGCTGCGCGCCGCGGGCATCCACTGTTATCTCGCCAGCGGAACGGATGAGGCAGATGTCCGGGACGAAGCTTCCCTGCTGGGGATCGCCGACGCCTTTGACGGCGGTATTTTCGGCGCAAAGGAAGCCCTGACCGACTGCTCCAAGGAAGCGGTCATCCGTCGGCTGATCGCACAGGAAAATCTGCCGCCCGAAGCGCTGCTCGGCTTTGGCGACGGCTTTGTGGAAATAGAGCTTGTAAGTGAAATCGGCGGTTACGCGGTGGGCGTGGCGGTCAATGAAAAAACCGGCTCGGGAATCGATGCGGAAAAACGGCGGCGGCTGCTCTCGGCCGGCGCGGGCATGATCCTGCCGGATCTCGACGACGCCGAAACGCTGTGCAGGCTGCTGCAGATCGATTAAAAAAAAGTTCTCACACCAGGATGTGAGAGCTTTTTTTGTGTCAATCTTTTTTTATGTCCGCATGCTGACGCTGCTGCCGGACGCGCCTGTATTTTTCTCTGGTTGCCAGACCGCCGCGGATATGCCGCTGCTCGCGGTTTTCATCCAGGATCTGACGCACCTCGCGCCAAAGACCGGCATTTACGGTTTTCAGTTTTTTTGTTACGTCCGTGTGGACCGTTGATTTTGAAATTCCAAAGGCTTTCGCCGCTGCGCGAACGGTGGCTTTATTTTTAACGATATACTGCCCGAGCGCTTTCGCGCGGTCGGCGGTATCGACCATAGCCCCTGCTCCTCTCACGTAGTATCATTTAACTATATGAGAAAAGCGCGGCATTTATGAGAAACAGGCGGTTTTTTGAAAAACAGTTTTGCGCAAATACCGGCTCGTTTTTCTGACTTTCCGTATTTCAAACGCCTGTCTCCGCTCTTGACAAGGCTCTATTATTCGCATATAATTTATAATGAAAATTTTTGAATTCGGAGGGATATCATGCCAAAAATCACAGTTGACTGGAAAACGCTGCAAAACTTTTTTGAGGACGCTTTTGTAGGCGTCGGCGTACCGAGAGAAGACGCAAAAATCGTTGTGGACGTCCTGTTGGAGTCCGACCGCCGCGGGATCGAATCCCACGGCTGCAACCGCTTTAAGCCCATTTACATCGACAGGATCAAAGCCGGGATCCAGAACCCCGTAACGAATTTTGAGATCCTGAAAGAAACGCCCACCACGGCTGTGGTGGACGGACACAACGGCATGGGACAGGTGATCGGCTACAAAGCGATGACGATGGCGATCGAAAAAGCGAAAAAATACGGTATGGGCATGGTTGCCGTGCGCAATTCCTGCCATTACGGTATTGCCGGTTACTACACCACCATGGCGACAAAAGCCGGCTGCATCGGCATGACCGGCACCAACGCCCGTCCGAGCGTTGCGCCGACCTTCGGCGTAGAGGGCATGTTCGGTACGAACCCGCTGACGCTTGGCTTCCCTACCGACGAAGAATTTGACTTTAATATCGACTGCGCGACCTCCATTACGCAGAACGGCAAGATCGAGTATTACGCGCGTATCCATGAGGACGTCCATCCCGGCACCGTGATCGACATCGACGGCAACGCGGTGGAGGGCGACGCGGGTGAAGCGCTGAAAAAGATCCGCAACGGCACGGCCGCGCTGACGACGCTGGGCGGCATCGGCGAAGCGCTCGGCGGCTACAAGGGCTACGGCTATGCGCTGTTTGTGGAACTGCTCAGCGCCGCATTACAGGACGGCGCCTACGGCAAGGATCTGGACGGCAAGGATGAAAACGGCAATATAAGACCCTATCACCTCGGCCATTTCTTTGTAGCGATCGATACCGGCCACTTCCTCGGAGAGGAGATCGCAAGAAAGAAAGCGGGCGATATTATCCGCTCGATCCGCGCATCCAAAAAAGCGCCCGGCGAGGACCGCATTTATTCTGCCGGCGAAAAAGAATACAACATCTGGAAATCCCGCGAGCCGCACGGCGTACCGATCAACGAAAGCGTACAGGGCGAAATGAGCAAGGTCCGCGACGATCTGGGGCTGGATTACAAGTTCCCCTGGGACTGATTGTTTAATTGAAAGGATCAAAATATGGATTACGCAGCTAAATCACTGGAAAAGCACTATGAATGGGCCGGCAAGATCGAGGTCAATGCGAAAATGCGCGTTGACAATTCCGAGGCGCTGTCGCTTGCGTATACGCCCGGCGTTGCGCAGCCCTGTTTGGAAATCCAAAAAGACCCGAGCAAGAGCTATGAGCTGACGCTCCGGCATAATTTGGTCGCCGTGATCACCGACGGCACTGCGATCCTGGGCTTGGGCGATATCGGCCCCGAAGCCGGCATGCCCGTCATGGAGGGCAAGTGCGTTCTGTTTAAGGAATTCGGCGGCGTGGACGCCTTTCCGCTTTGCATCCGTTCAAAAGACGTTGATGAGATCGTGCATACCATCTGCCTGATCGCGGGTTCCTTCGGCGGCATCAATCTGGAGGATATCGCGGCGCCCCGCTGCTTTGAGATCGAGCGCAAATTAAAAGAGCGTTTGGATATCCCGGTATTCCATGATGACCAGCACGGGACCGCCATCGTCTGCTCCGCAGCGCTGGTGAACGCGCTGAAGGTAGTCAAAAAGGATATAAAAGATGTGCGCGTGGTCATTAACGGCGCAGGCAGCGCCGGCATCGCCATCGGAAAGCTTTTCTTAAAGCTCGGCGTCGGAGATCTTATCATGTGCGACCGTTTCGGCATTCTTGCCGAGGGCGTAAAGGAAATGAACCCGGCGCAGGCCGAGATGGCCGCAATGTCCAACAAAACGGGCCTGCACGGCACCCTTGCCGACGCCATGAAGGGCGCGGACGTATTTGTAGGCGTTTCGGCGCCGCGGATCGTAACGCAGGATATGATCCGCTCCATGGCGGATAACCCCGTCTGCTTCCCCATGGCGAACCCCGTGCCCGAGATCACCCGCGACGAAGCGCTTGCCGCCGGCGCGGCGGTGGTGGGCACAGGCCGCTCCGACTACCCCAACCAGATCAACAATGTGCTTGCGTTCCCGGGCCTGTTCCGCGGCGCCCTTGACGTGCGCGCGAGCGATATAAATGAAGAAATGAAGATCGCCGCGGCAAAGGCGATCGCAAGCCTTGTATCTGATGAAGAATTAAGCGCAGAATACATCATCCCCAAAGCATTTGACGCCCGCGTGGGCAAAACGGTCGCGTCTGCTGTTGCCGAAGCCGCCAGATCAAGCGGCGTAGCGCGAAAATAAACCATTCGAACAATCGGGGTTTTCCCGCAAGAAAGAGACTGCGCCGCAGGATGCTGCGGCGCAGTCGTTTTCATATATACCCTCGCCCGTTGCCTGCAGGGCAAAATCGACGGGCGTTAAGATCATTTTTTAACAGGAAACAAGCGGGTTTCCGTCAACAAAAAATCGGCGCCGTGAACATCCACGGCGCCGCCTTTTTACTGCATTTTATTCAAACAAGCTGTCAAAGAAATAATATTCCGTGCTGCCGTTGCTGATATTTACGCGCAGCTTGCCGGTGATCAGTTTCACTTTGGCAAGACTCATCTCAATATTGATGGATTGATTACACGAAACGCCCAGATCATAAATCGCTGCGACCGGCAGCATCGTCCCGGCGTCAAAGTAATACGTTACGGTACAACTGCTGACGAGTTCATTGCACTTCATTTCAAAGAGCATACCGTCGTCTTCTTCTTTTTGGTTAAAGCTCTCCGCAAGGCTCCGCAGATCATAGGACATGATCCTCTGCAGTGAAGACTCCGCGTCGGTCTTATTCAGTTCGGTATATTTCTCTTCCTTCACCTTAACGGTCATTTTGACGACCGGCCCCACGGAAGCAGCCTTGATCGTTTTCGAAATATCCTCAGTAAACGAACCGCCGCCGTAGGAAGAAGTGAATTTGATTGAATCGGGCAATGCTGCAATAAAATCGACGCCGGACATTTCTTCAACCGTTAACGAGGACACATCTGCCGCAGTCAACCGGCTGACTGTATGTTCGCCGGAAATATCGTAATTGCGGTCGGTGATCAGTCTGGGGACGCTGACACGTTCATCCCAGACTTCGGAATCCTGTTCGATTTCAGACCGGAACGAATCCATAAGCGTATCCTCATCCAGCGTTTCACCCGCCAGCTTTGCGGCTGCCTTTGCAGCAAGCGTGATCTTCAGTTCAGGCTTCGGATTGGATGCGATCTCACCGGTCTCAACCGTTTTTGTGAAGCCGGTATAGTAATGATCATCTGCTTTCAGGATGTTTACAAGCTCGTTAAAAGAGGACAGGTTCTTTCCGCAGCGGGCGCAGACGATCGGCGCAGCGGGATCGGCCGACGCAGCGGAATAATCGTGGCCGAGCGCCTCGAGCGTTTGCGTTGTGTTTTCTCCGCAAACGGCACAGACACTGTGCGAAACCATACCCTCCGTACAGGTCGGCGCGGTCACACCGTTTTCATAAACGGGATCCGACCAGTTGTGACAGTCGGTCAGATCTTCAAGACCCACCGCCGCACGCAGCAAAAAGCGCGCATCCGCGGCATTCACTTCGCCGACAGGCTCCGTCACATCCGCAGCGGCAGGCAAATAATGCGCTTCCACATCGGCGTCGTCAAACCCAACCGCGATCCGTAGTGCAAGTCTCGCATCTCCGGCTGAAACAACGTTGTCCCCGTTGACGTCACCGTGTATCGCCGCCAGTGCGCCGGCACAGAAAACAAAGCACAGCAGAACGGCAACTATCGCCGTCAGCAAAAGTTTTTTCAAATTGTTCTTCATATTTCCCTTTCCTTTCTTTTTTTACTTATCAAGATGCAAGGTCTTTAACGGCCTTGAAAAGGTATACCATCTGGTCGGTTTCCGTCATCACGGGGTCCGCAGAGATGGAGCCGTTCAAACTGCCCATTTCGATCGTCATCTTGATATCCTGTGACGAAACGATCGATACGTTATAAACTGCGGCCAGCGGTTCCAACGTATCAGCCCTGAAATAGAAGGTCGCATTGCCGTCGGAAACGATATTCTTGAGCTTAAACTCACTGGTCATAGACAGCGTGTCGTCGTCTTCAACCTCGGTGTGCATGCCGTTATCGTCAAAACCATCCATATGCAGGCGGATATCCTCGCCTGTGAAATGCTCCAGTGCGCTCTCGGCGTCCATACCCAAACCGACGATTCCCTGGCCGGGAATATATGTTTCGGTGTTGATCTTCACCGTAACGGCGATCACCTCGCCGGAGATCTGGACCTGTCTGTACGGCTCCACGTCTCTTGTGGTGCTGCCGACCGTAATGGACGAGCCGTAAGAGCTGTCAAGCAGGCTGGAGATCTTCAGGCCGTTCTGTTTCGTAACGGTCAAACCGGCTATATCCCGGTCAACCAAATTGCTGACCTTGCCGGAGCTGCGGATATACAGCGCGATACGCGGGATGGTGTCGCCGGTGCTGAAGGACGTTTCATTCTGGCGGATCTCATCGCGGAAGCTGTTCTTCAGGCCGGGGATCATGCTGATGACCCCCTTGACGGTCAATTTTGTATAATCGGTTGAAACGCCGTTTTTCGAGAAATAAACCACGTTTTCCGATTTCATCGGTCCGCTCTTGATCAGATTTACAAGCTTGTTATACGCGGGAAGCAGATCCGTGCGCAATTCCTTGCAGACCGTACAGTAGAAGGATTCGGCGTTGGTGCCGAGCGGGCTGTCGGAGACCGTATAGTTGTGGCCCATCGGCTCGCCGTCCCACTCCATGCCGCTTGTAGGCGTCTGGCAGACGGGACAGCCCCAACCTTCCGTTCTGGCAGGAAGGGTGCAGGTTGCGGCCTGCGCCGGGAAATAGATGGACGGCTTGTGTCCGGGCGCCGCCTGTTCGAACATGTTCTGCGGATTGCTGAGCAGCGAACGGAAAGCGGACGCGGTATAAGTTTTCACCGTTCCGTTGCTGAACGTGACCTCTCTGGCGCCGCAGCCGTTGGCACAGGAACGCACCTTATAATAATAACCCGGCGTCGTACATGTGGTTTCTACGACAAAATAATCCGATTTATCGCCGGAAAAGCTGTGTCCTGTAGCCGCGAGACGGATATCACTTGCGGAAAGGACCCGGCTGCCCGCCTCATCCGTAAAGTATTGGTTACACTCGGAGCAGACATAGTAGGCGATATTGCCGTCCGCCGTACAGGTCGCGTTCTTTCTGGCAATATAACGCGTCTGGTGTTCGGTCTTCGGAATGATCTCGGTAACGTTTTCTGCAAGCAATTCCCCGCAAAGCGTACATACGACGGAGTTGCTGATCACATAACCGTCCTCCGTACAGCTCGGCTCCTTCACGCTGCTGTAATCGTGCTGGATCGCAGATTCGGGATGGTTATTCGGATCTCTTTCAATCTGTATATTCGTCTTGCCGCCGCAGCGGGAACAGGTGTAGACGCCGTAGAACTTTGTAGTCCTGTCGCACGTAGGAGGCGCGCCGTTTGCATAACCGGTCAGCTTGTAATCATGTCCCAGCGCGTTGATGGACTGGTCTGCCGTCTTATAATCGCATCTGGTACATTTTGAATAGGCAACGCCTTTGTTTTCGCAGGTCGGCTGTCTTACCACGTCCACCATATTATGACCAAGTTTCGGGATCGAAACGGATTCTATGGAAATCTCCTTGGTCAAATTTCTGTCGCTGTAATACTTGCCGCAAACGCCGCATTTCCAATAGGCAATATTGCCGTCCTTGGTGCAGGTGGCCGCGTTTGCGGATGTTTCGGTCACTTTGGAGTGTCCGGTTGCCGGAATAACGAGGGAAGCGGCATCTGCGTCCTGCGTGCCGGCGACATTGGAGAATTTACTTCCGCACTTGGTACAGGCATAATAATACTTACTGCCCGGGGTGGTACAGGTAGCCGCAGTCCCATCGACCTTCTGGGTGGTATGCGCGGAGGTTTTACCGACGTGAGAAGAATTATACGTACAGACCTGGCGGCATTTACCGCTGCCGATATTCTTCCACGCATAATTATGCGCGCTGCTGTCGACCGGAATGGACTGTACTTCCGTTTGGCCGCAGACCGTGCAGGTCACGGTCTTTGAGCCTGTTGCGGAACAGGTGGCCGCCTTTGTGACCGTTCCGGCGTTAAAGCTGTGCGCCGTTTTGGAAATCGCAGAACCGGAGGCTATTTTTGCACCGCAGCCCTTACAGTAGGTATCGCCGGAATATCCCGCCGCAAGACAGGTGGCCGCAGCGGCATTCCTCAGCTCCGTACCGCCCGCATGGTTTGCAGCGTTTTTGGCGACCGTTTCGGTCTTCGTTGCATTACAGACGGTACAGGTATACGTTTTGATCCCTGTTTCGGAACAGGTCGGCGTTTTGGTGACCATGCCGCCGTTCCATGTATGATTTGCTTTTTCGATATGGGATGCGTCGTTTGCGCAAATACGCTGGTGCTGGGTGGCGTTCAGATTTGTCCATGCACCGTAGCTGTGACCTGTGGCGTTGATCGTTTCGGTCTTTGTGGTATTGCAAACGGAACAAGTATAAGTTTTTACGCCTGCAGCGGTACAGGTGGCGGCCTTTGTCACCTTGCCGCCGTTCCATGTATGGGAGGTCTGTTTCGCAACCGTTTTACCGGCGGACAGAAGTGCGCCGCACCCTTTACAATAGGTATCGCCGGAATATCCCGCCTTGGCACAGGTGGCCGCAACGGTGTTTTTGAGTTCCGTACCGCCTGCGTGGTTTGCAGCGTTTTTGGCGACCGTCTCGGTTTTTGTGGTTTTGCAGACGGAACAGGTATAGGTTTTAACGCCTGCTTCGGCACAGGTGGCGGCTTTTGTGATCTTACCGCCGTCCCACGTATGGTCGGTCAGCTTCGCGATCGCAGATCCTGCGGACAGAACCGCGCCGCAGCCTTTACAGCAAATGTCGCCCGAATATCCCTCTTTGGCGCAGGTGGCCGAAACGGCGTTCTTCAGTTCCGTGTCGCCGGTATGTTTTGCCTTATCTTTTGCGATCGTCTCGGTTTTTGTTGTTTTACAAACTGTGCAGGTATATGTTTTTACGCCTGCCGCTGAACAAGTGGCGGCGGTTGTGATCTTTCCCTGATCCCACTTATGCGCGGAATTCTTCGGGATCGCCTCTCGGCCGATTTCTTTGCACAACGAACAAACGCTTGTTTTTTCTCCCGGCTCGGCGCAGGTTGCTTCTTTGGCAACCGACCAGCTTTCGTAATGATGCGGCGACGTTGCAGTCAGCGTTTCCAGACCGACAGCCGCGCGTAAAATCAGACGTGCGTCCGCAGCCTCGATCCCCCCGCTCAGGTCAGCGTCCGCGACATGCCATGCGTCGCCGGTCAGCGTTTCCAGACCGACGGCCGCGCGCAGCGCAAGCCGCGCATCGCCGGCAGTGACCGCATCGTCATGATCGATGTCTCCCGCTCGGGCTGCCGAAGCCGTCAGGACTAAAAGACCGAGCAGACAGACAACTGCAAACAGGATAAAGAATCGGTTCCATTTTTTCACTTTATTCGACCTCCTACGCTTATCGGCGTAATGAATACTATTCTATTTTAATTATATAACTTTATAATGGGAAAGGCAAGAGATTATATCACAAAAAAAACCGCCGCAATTTTATACAAATTGCCAGCGGGTTTTCAGTTTTTTTTCAGATCACGGAACGATTGCGTTATTCAAAAATATGATCGAAGAAATAATACTCCGTACTGGCGTTGCGGACGCCCACACGCATATTCCCGGTCGCCAATTTGGCGTTTCCGCTGCTCATATCGACGAAGACGGACTGGTCGCAGTACATGTCCAGATCGTAAACAGCCGCCAGGGGAGAAAGCGTTTCGGCGTCAAAGTAATACGACACCGTGCAGTTGCCGACAAGATCGTTGCACCGCATTTCCATTTGCATTCCGTCAAGCGCCTCCTTCTGATTAAAGCCCTCGGCAAGCGTGCGAAGATCGCAGTTCACGATCCTTTGCAGCGCCGTTTCCCCCTTTGTTTCCTTCACCTCGCTGTATTTTTCCTCTTTCAGCTTGGCTGTGATCCTGATCACCGGACCGACGGCGGCCGCTTTCACGGTACCCGCGATATTCTCACTGAATTTCGATGAATTGCCGGAAGAAGCAAATGAAACGGCGTCCGGCAGAGAAGCGATAAAGTCAACGTTTTCCGCCGTTTCAACGGTCAAAGCCGAAACATCCGCCGCAGTCAGCGCGCTGACGTACGCAGCGTCGGCGACGTGGAAATTCCCGTCGGTAATCGGCCGCGCAAAGGCGACGCGGTCACCCCAGTTCTCGCTTCTTTTTTCAATTGCCGACGTCAGCATCTGCGCAACGGTATTTTCATCCAGGGTCTCACCTTGCATCATAGCGACAAGCCAAGCGCCCGGCGAGATCGTAAACTTGTGAGAGATCACTTTGCAAAAACTGATATTTTTTGAAAAACCGGTGTATGAATGCGCATCCGTTTTCAAAACGTTGACCAGTTCGTTGAAGGACGGCAGCGTTTTGCCGCAGCGGGCGCAGATGATCGACGCGGAAGGATCGGCCTCTCCGCCTGAAAAATCGTGCCCACGCGCAGCAAAAGCTCTGGTCTCGGTCTTTGCGCAAAGCGAACAGGTAAAGGTCAATTCACCTGCTGACGTACAGGTCGCCGGCGTACCGGCGCCCTCGTCCCACGCATGGGCGTCGCACTTCGGCAATTCGCTGCCCGCGGACAGGACTGCCCAGCAGCCCATGCAGCAGATATCTCCCGAGTAGCCCGCTGATACACAGGTCGCGGGAACGGCATTCCGAATATAGGTGCCGCCCGCATGCTTCTCCGTTTCTTTGGCAAGGACCTCTGTTTTCGTTTCCCCGCAGAGCGTACAGACGTAGGTTTTTTCACCTTCCGACGCACAGGTGGCAGCAGCCGTTATAACGCCCTTGCCCCAGGCATGCGCGGAAAGCTGCGGAAGCTCTTCCCGTTCAAGCTCCCCGCACAGGACGCAAATGCCGGTCCATTCTCCCGGCGCGCCGCAGGTGGCGCGTTTTACGATCTTCCACTGTTCGACCCGGTGCCCGGAAACGGCGGTTTGTTCCTCCAGCCCCACGGCCGTACGCAAAATCATCCGTGCGTCCGCCGCCTCGATCTTTTCGTTTGCGTCCGCGTCTGCAAGGTGCCAGGCCTGTCCGTTCAGGGATTCCAGGCCCACGGCTGCACGCAGCGTAAGCCGCGCGTCGCCGGCGGACACACTGCCGTCGCCGTCAACGTCTCCGGCGTCTGCGGCGTGCGCAGCGAAAGCAAAAATCACAGAGAAACAAAACGCAGCCAAAACCGCGACCATCCGCATTCCAAACCGCAGACGAGCTGTTTTTTTATGATCGGAGCGGATCAAAGCAGCGTCACCAGCGCAATGGTCAGCACGCTGCCGGCCAGCAGCACTGCCAGGATGATCGCCACGATCTTCACAAATCTTCTGTTCATATTTCAGTACCTTCCTTTTTTATTCGATCCCCAATATCCGCGTCACGTCTGCTTTGTAAGCGTCGGTCTGTGCGGCGGCCGCAGCTTCCGTTTCGCCCTGTACCATGGCGTAGATCTTGATCTTCGGCTCCGTCCCCGCGGGACGGACGATGATCTTATCTTTGTTTTCCGTCTGCAGAACGATCACGTTGGACACGGGCAGCGTGACAGGCGTCGTTTCACCGGTGGCAAGCGCTGTGCAAAGGCGGGTTTTGTAATCGGCGGCGAACGAAACCTTTTTGCCGCCGATGGTCGCCGGATAGTCCGCGCGCAGCGCGTCCATCATATCCGCCATCTTTTTCATGCCGTCGGCGCCCTCAAAATAGAAATTGAACAGGGAATTTTTCCAGACGCCGAAACGGGCGTACAGCATATGCAGCGCATCCACAAGCGTTTTACCCTGTTTTTTGTAAAATGCAGCCATCTCACAGATCAGCATGGAACCGTTGACCGCGTCCTTATCCCGGGTGTGCATACCGGAGAGATACCCGTAGCTCTCCTCAAAGCCGAGCATGAACCGGTCGGCTTCGCCCTTGTCCTCAAGCGCGGTCATGACTTCGCCGATATACTTAAAGCCGGTCAGCACGTTGCAAACCTCGGCGCCGTAGCTCTCGGCGACAGCCGAAGCAAAATCGCTTGTGACGATAGATTTTACGACCAGCGGGTTTTGCGGCAGCTTGCCCAATGCCTGTTTTTGAGAAAGAATATAATCCGTAAGCAGCGCGCCGACGTCGTTGCCGGTCATCAGCACGTATGCGCCGTCATGCAGAACGGCGATACCGACGCGGTCGCAATCGGGATCGGTAGCGACAAGCAGATCGGCTTTTTTTGTTTCCGAAAGCGCGATCGCCTCATTAAACGCCTCCTTGACCTCGGGGTTCGGGAACGGACAGGTGGGGAAATGCCCGTCCGGCAGCTCCTGGGACTGAACGACCGTAACGTCCGAAAAGCCGACCTGCCGGAGAATTCTTCTGACCGGCTTGTTGCCCGTTCCGTTCAAGGGCGTGTAAATAATTGATAGATCGCTCTCCCGGATCACTTCCGGGCGGATGACCTCAGCCGCGACCAGATCAAAATATTTATCCAAAAAAGCTTCGGGGATGATCTCGATGATTCTGTTTTTGACGGCTTCGTCAAAATCCAGCCGTTTTACGTCGGCAAACATATCGCAGGCGTTGATATAACGCAGCGTTTTCTCCGCCGCTTCGTCCGTCATCTGATATCCGCGGGCGTCGTAGCATTTATAGCCGTTATACTTGGACGGGTTATGGCTGGCGGTGATCACAATGCCCGAAGCGCAGCGCTTTTCCCTGACGGCATATGCGACGATCGGCGTCGGCATCAGCTCATTGAAAAGATAGACCTTGACGCCGTTCCCGGCGAGCACTTCGGCCGCGGCACGCGCAAACCGCTGCGAGTTCAGACGGGAATCGTACCCGATCACAACGCTCGGCGCCGCGAAATCATCGTTGAGATAATCTGCGAGCCCCTGCGTCGCGCGCGCGACAGTATAGACGTTCATCCGGTTGGTGCCCGCGCCGAGCACGCCGCGCAGGCCGCCGGTGCCGAAGGAAAGGTTTTGCCAGAACCGGTCCAGGATCTCCTCTTCTTTTCCCGCAATGCTCCGCAGTTCCGCCGCAATTTCGGGATCGGCCGCTTTTTCGCACCAAAGACTGTACAGCGCATGAATATCGTTCATTCTTATTCTCCCTTTCCGTTTCGCGGCTTTCCGCAGCCGCAAAAGTCTTTTGTTTATTATAGCTTATTCCTATTCATTTTACAAGGGGAAAAATGCAGGAAAAGCGGATACGGACCAAAACAGATCAAAACATCAACGATGCAAGCAGCGCCTGCTGTTTTTCTTTGCGAAAAGCAAGGAAATCCGTTCTGTCCGCGCCGACGGCGTCGGCAAAATCGAGCGAAAGCGCCTCGTTACGTGCAAAATCTTCCTTTGAGAAACAGATCGTCACCTTGTTCTCAACAGATAAAAACGCACAGCGTTCCGCGTGCGACGGACTGAACGGCAGACCGGCATACAGCACGTTATCCGCCTGAAAAAACAGTGCGGACGGCAAAAGATTTTTTGTTGCGCAGACCGTTTGCAGGCGGTCTGCAAAAAACTCCTTCACGACTTCGGCGTTCGCGCCGTGCGGCAAACCGCCGTGAACGGCGCCGCACGCGACGCCCCGACTGCGTAAAAACGAACAAAAGTCCCTGGCTTCGGTGCGCGTCGGAAAGAGAACGATACTCTTTTTGTTCGCCTGTTTTTTGCACGCGGACGCCAGGAACAGATCCCTCTCTTTTCGGGCCTCGAAACTGACGGCCGGAAATACGGGCGGCGTATGGTCTTTCAGCAGCACGGCGTCGCGGCTGCCGATCAGCTCCCGCAAACGGTTGTCGTTCGGTCCCTGTGCGGAAAACAGAGCGACGGCGCAAAATGAAAACCCGATTGCACGCAGCTCCGCAAGCATCCGGTATGACGCGCGGTAACCGTATTCCGACACAAAGGCGCACTCCGTAAAAGGCAGCAAAACCGTCCGCACCGGGTAAGCCTCCAGAAAACCGATAAAATCCTCCCTGTTTAACAGACGAACGTCTGCAAAAAACAGCGGCGCGGTTTTTGCAGCGTCAAAATCGGCGTCGTCCACGCGCAGACAACACGCATTCGCCCGGTCGGGAAGATAAAAATCCCCCGGCAGAAGCACGACCGTCCTACCGCAGTCCACCTCGGCCAAACGCCGCAGCTCCGCCGCCGTATACGGCGCGTCCGCATAGAAAAACACGTCTGCGTCTGCTTCGGCGCAGGCACGGATACAGGAATGTAAAAGCGCATCTGCCAAATGCATAACCGCCTCCTGTTTCATTATCGTCCGTTTTGATTGTATCAGACCTTCAGACAAAAATCAATCGAAAAATTTTTATCGCAAGTCGACAAATTTTTATTGACAACCAAAAATTAATATGCTAATATCTTTTCAGAAAGCGCGTTTGTGCTTTTGAAAAGGAGGTTTCGGACAATGGATCTTTCACAACCGTATCCGGAAATGCCCGGGCACACGCCCGGCAAAAAAGAAAAAACCGATCTTTATAAAATGGAAAAAGCCGATTACCGTATCTGCATCGGTCTGGCCGTTCTGACCGTATTCGGCGTGATCGCAGGCATATGGGGCGGCTTCCGTTTGGGCTTTACCCTTGCGTACGGTCTGTTTTTGCTCGCGGTCAGCCTGTATCTGGGCAGAAAAGGACAAAAACCGGGCGTCTTCGGCGCAGGATGCGGCGTGCTTGCCCTGTTGATGGCGCCGGTGTTCATAACGACCTCAAACACGGTGATCCGCTGTTTTTGCGTGATCGGAGGGGCGGTACTGTCCGCCGTATGGTTTGCTTCTCTCTGCGGCAGACGCCCGGACACGGAGGATTTCGGCCTGATCCGTTTGCTGTTTACCGTTTTTTTTGACAGCACAAAAAATATGCCGCGCAGCGCGGCTTCCGTTTTCTCCGGCGGAACGCGCGCAAAAAGCGTTTCAAAAATCCTGTTGGGCGTGCTTTGCGCCGTTCCGGTGCTGAGCGTCGTCATACCGCTGCTGATCCGTTCCGACGCGGCCTTTGAAGGTATGGTGAGCGCATTGTTTTCAAACATTGCGACTTTAGCGGCGCAGCTGCTGATCAGCGCTGCGCTCATACCGTTTGTGACCGCCTTTGCGCTCTCACTGAAAAAAGAAACGCCTGCCCGGCAGGCAGTCAGGACCGGCAAGGGGCTTGACACAGCCTTTCTGACAACGTTTACGTCGGTTCTGTGCGCGGCCTATATCTGTTATCTCTGCAGTCAGCTTGCTTACTTTTTCGACGCGTTCCGGGGATTTCTGCCGGAGGGCTATGAAAACGCCTACGCGGATTACGCGCGCCGCGGCTTTTTTGAACTGTGCGCCGTGGCGGGCATCAACCTTGCGGTCATGCTTTTCGCGGTATTTTGTTCAAGAAAAAAAGAGGGAAAGCCGCCGGTCGCCCTGCGCATTCCCTCCACGTTTATCGGATTGTTCACTCTGGTGCTGATTGGTACGGCGCTTGCCAAAATGCGGCTGTATATCAGCACTTTCGGACTGACCGTGCTGCGTCTGGGCACCAGCGCTTTCATGGTGTTTCTGGCCGTTGTCTTTATAGCGCTGCTAATGCGGATTTACCTGAAAAGGATCAGGGTGTTCCAGACGGCGGTCATTGCCGCGGCGCTTACGGTACTGATCCTCGGACTGGGCAATATCAACGGCTTTGTCGCGAAATACAATTATGAAGCATATATTTCCGGACAGCTGCGCGAAATCGATACCTATTATCTGCGGTCGCTCGGGCCGGAAGGGGTTCCCTATATCCTGCGCCTGTGCGAGGACGAGACCGTACCGGTCGGTATCCGCCGGGAAGCCGCACAAAACGCTTACTACCTGTACACGGATCTGTATGAAAGCGAATTCGATTATCTGGAACCGGACGGCGAAAACATGTCCGTTATTTATGTATTCGGAGATCCCTTTACCCGAATCTATGCAAAACCGTCACACTTCAGCCTTCCGCTGCGGATCGCCTATGCGGATACGCAAGCGTTTCTCGCCAGACATCCCGATTTCCCGGAAAAACAGGGGCTGCTGCTTGCAAAAGACAGCGCCCGCTGTTATTTTGAACCGGAGGAGCCCACGACAGCCGCGCCGCAGACAAACGATTAAAACTCGCCCTTCTCCAGCTTGATATAGTCGATCTTCTCAAGCGGCGTATGCGGCAGGGAATTCATAAATACGATCTCCCGCGGTACGGAGAACTTGGAAAGCTTCTCGGAGCAGAGCTTTGTCATTTCCTCGCGGTACTTCTCCTGATCGCCGGGCGTTTTGAGCGTGACGAACAGTCTGACGATGGGCTTGCCCTCCGCATTCTTTGCGCCGACGGCACAGGATTCACGCACATAGGGCAGCGAGTCCATCAGGTTCTCGATATCCACCGGATACACGTTATAGCCGGAAATAATGATCACGCGCTTTTTCCGGCCGGAGAAATAGTAGAACCCGTCCTCGTCTTTGTAGCCCAGATCGCCGGAACGCACCCACGCAACGCCGTCTGCATCGTAGTACAAGCCCTCGTCCGGCTTACCGTCCGGCGTCAGATAGCCGCTCATGATCGTGGGGCCGGCGATACAGATCTCGCCGATCTCACCCACAGGCAGCTCTTTGCAGTTGTCGTCCCAGATCGCCATGCGGACGTTCTCCAGCGGCTTGCCGACGGTACCTTCTTTATATACCCAGTTGGTATTGGCGCAGCACACGGAGCCGACCTCCGTCAAACCGTAGCCCTGACGCAGCCGGGCGGAGGTGCCGTTTTTATCCAGCATCTCGTTAAACTCGTCCAGGAAATAGGAAGAACAGTCGTCGCCGCCCACGAACATCATGCGCGTATTTTTCAGATGCGGCCCGTCGAACCCCTTGGTATGATACAGTTTTTTGAACATATTGGGAATGCCGATGATGCCCGAGATGCGGTTTTCCTTATAAAGCCGCACGGTACGCTTGGCGTTGAATTGCATCATGGGGATCATTCTTGCCGCATTGCACATGGGCATATGCATGGAAACAACCAGCCCGAAGGCATGGAAAAACGGAAGAATGATGATAATGCCTTCGTCGCCGGGATCAATGATGTGATCCACGCCGCCGAGCGCCCACACGTTTTCGTTGATCGCCCGGCTGGATAATTTGATGGTACGGCTTTTACCCGTGGTGCCGCCGCCGTTCAGGTAGACGGCGATATCCTCGCCGTTGCCGGTGAGACCGGGAACGGATTTTCCTTTATAGATCTGCGTAATGGAGGTATACTCGATCACCTCGCGGAACTTGGGGTACAGCCCCGTCACAATTCTTTCACCCATTCGCGTCAGCCGTTTTTTCAGCTTGGACGCATAATCCGAATTCCGGCACATGATCACGGACAGGCCCAGATCATTGATGGTCTGCACGTGTTTTTTTGCCAGCAGGTCCATGATCATCACGCCCTTGGAGCCGGACTCCAACACGCTTTCACGGAGCACCTCCGGCGGCAGCAGCGGATGCACGAAATTGATGATGACGCCGATCTTGTTCAGTGCGTAGAACATCACGATGCTTTCCACGTTGGTCGGCGTAAATACGGTAAACACGTCGCCGCGTTTATAATGTTTTATCTCGGAAAAATAAAAAGCGATCGCGTTGACGTCTTCCAGAAATTCCCGCCGTGTCCCACGGTACCCCATATGCTGGAAAGCGTCGTACTCCCCGTACTGCGTGGTCGCCTTGATGTAAAATTCATAACAGTTCATGTCGCCCGCCTGCGGCATATAGTTGATCGGCTGGCTGGCGTTGGAAATTTTTTGATCTCCCATTTTCTTTTCCCCTTTTTTCTCTTCTCATTATCTGTATAGGTCCTTGGCGACAGTATACATATTTTAGCGCTGAAAATCAATATCAAACACGTATCTTCTTCATAATTGTGTTAGATAATGGATATCAGACGGATACACAACATGTGTTGTTTTTCTAAAAAACGTCTTGCAAAAAATGAAAGTTTGTGTTAAGCTGAACAAGAGCCTGACATAAAGTGGAAACTGCTTGAAAGGCACGGCTAAAAAAACATGCGCCGCGCCCCTGCCGGGCGCGGTTATTTTTTCATTCAAAGGAGAGAAAAACATGGAAACAAAGGTTGCAGTAATGAGCATCATCGTGGAAAGCGGCAAGACCGTAGACGAATTAAACGCAGTGCTGCACGCATACAGCGAGTATATCATCGGCCGGATGGGTCTGCCTTATAAAGAAAAAGGCATCAACATCATCAGCATTGCGCTGGACGCGCCGCAGAACACGATCTCCGCACTGGCGGGCAAGCTGGGAAATCTTCCCGGCATCAGCGTTAAAACCGCCATTGCAAGCATTTAACCGATGACAAACGAAACAGCCGGCGTGATCCGTGCGCTTGCGGACGGCGAACGCCTGACGGCGCAGGCTTTTTGCTTTCTGCTGGACAACGCCGACGCAG
>JAFSXY010000011.1 GCA_017443805.1 Clostridia bacterium
AGCCGTTCCGCAAGCGTGATGCGCGTGTCTTTTATCTCTCTGTAAACAAGTCCGTAGGTATTATGATACTGCTGCAGGTGCGTAATAAACGACAAAGCGACGAACGCGGCGACAAGCCCGATAAAGAGCCATGCGTTCGGCAGAGCGTCGCCGCCCGTCAGCGTGTTCATATACTTCTGCATCAGAAAATACAGGATGCCCATGCCCGCCATCATAAGTAAATTGACGACCACGGTCCAGACGGCGCCGACTCTCGTGTTTCTTAAGCCCTTATCGGTCAGCGCGTATTTCTTTTGAAGCTTCCTTCCCATCATTTCAAGCGCCCTCCTTTACTGATGCGATCTTCCATTTGACCGCCTGATTGTATTCTTTCCACATGCGCTCGTACAGCCCGCCCGCGCTTAATAATTCGTCGTGCGTGCCTGTTTCAACGATACGTCCTCCGTCGAGCACCACGATTTTGTCCGCGCCGACGACGGTGGAGAGTCGGTGCGCGATCATAACGACCGTACGCCCCTGCGTCAGCGTTTTCAGCGCCTTTTGGATCAGCGCCTCGTTTTCGGGATCGGCAAACGCCGTTGCTTCGTCCAGCACGATGATCGGCGCGTTTTTGAGGATCGCGCGGGCCAAAGCCACGCGCTGCTGCTCCCCGCCCGAAAGATAGGTGCCTTCCGAACCGATCAGAGTATCGATCCCATCCGGCAGCTTTTCAATGATATCGTCGCACTGTGCGGCGTGAAGCGCGGAAAGGACCTCTTCACGCGAGGCGTCGGGGCGCGCGGCGCGTACGTTTTCGAGTATTGAGGTTTTGAATAACCGTGTGTCCTGGAAAACGAATGCCACCTTATCCATTAAAACGTGCGGGTCAATTTCCTTCACGTTGACGTTTCCGACCTCGACCGCTCCGGAGGAAACGTCCCAAAAGCGCGGGATCAGGCTGGCAGCCGTCGTTTTGCCGCCGCCCGACGGACCGACAAGCGCGACCGTCTGACCGGGCAGGACCTTGAACGAAACATGATCGAGCGCCGGAAGTTCAGCGCCGTCATAAGTAAACGTAACGTCTTTGAACTCCACGCCGTTGTCCTTCGGCGTCTGCGGATCATCCGTTATTTCAAGCGTCGGCGCGTTCATGACTGTATTGATACGGGCAAGCGCGTTTTTGGCGAGGATCGTACCGGCTGACGCGAACATGATCCGGGCGAGCGCCGTGGAAACGATCGCCGAGAATACCGCGTAGAAAGCGAAGTTGGTGATGAATCCGGCGAAATTTCCGGCAGAAAGCGCCGACGGGGCGATCAGAAGCACCGCGGGAACGAGGAAGATGAACACGCCCTCTGTGGCGGTGAGGTTGACCGACTGCGGCACGCGGCAGACGCCTCCGGTGTATCTTTCCGCTTTGGCGCTGTAATCCTCTATCGCCGCTTTGAACGCCTTAAAGGAATACACGGTCTGCTGAAAGACCTTGACGACCGGGATGCCTCGCACATATTCCGTGCAGGCTTTACTCATCACGTCCTGCGCCGTCTGGTATTCCATCATCAGCTTCGCGTTCTTGCCGCCCATCATCGTAAACATGGAAATAACGGAGATCACCGCCGCGAGCAGACAAGCGGCCCCCATACGCCAGTCGAAAATGAACATTAAAACGATCATGGCGATGAACATCGCCGCCGTTCCGACGATGTCTGCGAGATTGTGCGCGAGCAGCGTTTCCGTCTCTCCCGCGCCGCCGTCAAGACGGTTGCGAAGCAGACCCGACGCGTTGTTGTCAAAAAAGCCGAGCGGCGTTTTCATCAGGTGAGCGACGCCCTGTTTGCGAATATTCGCGGCGGTGCGGAACGCCGAAAGATGCGTGCACATCAGCGCGGCGAAATATACGATGATACCGCCGAAGGAAAAGCCGAACGCCATCCAGCCGTATTTTGCGATCTGGGTGGCCTCGGTCCAGTCCGGAGCGACGCTGATCAGATCCCTTGCCGCCAGCCAGATACAGAAGTAGGGAATCATCCCCATGACCATTGCGACAGCTGAAAGAAACATCCCCAAAAACGTCAGAACCTTATACTTCCCGGCGTAGCCTATCAGCACAGAGACTTCGTTTGGTTGCTTTGTTTTTTTCTCTTTCATTTTTTCATCCGCCTTTCTCTTAATATCAATCGGCCACGATCAGCCGTTCGATGCTTGTTCCGTTAGCCCATTGCGAGCAGTAAACGGCAGTACACTTTTTGTATTTTGCAAAAGTCTTTTTTGCCGCCGCTTCGTCACCGTAGACCTTCCAGCAGCCCACACACTTGCAGTTTGCCGCGCCGAGTGCAATAAAGCCGCAAACGTCCTCCGGCGGGTACCCGAGGAACAATCCCACTTCATGCGGGAAATCTGCGTTGCTGCAAAGTCTTTGCCGCAGGTTTGTCACGCAACGCGCCGGACATTCCGGGGAGTAGCCATGATCTTTCAGAACCTTTCGCGCTGACGGTTCCTGCAGATCATCCGCCAGTTTTTTCGGGCGGTACAAATACAGCAGCGCCCTGTTTTCCCGGCGGCGCAGCGGAACGATACGCAAGCCCTTTGATACAAACCGACGATTGAACGCGCGCAGCTCATCCCGAAGTTCCTTTTCGTCCGTATAAGCAACAGAAAACAGGTTTCCCGTTTTCATTCCTGCCAACGTCGGTGAACAGTGACGGATCAATACTTCTTCTGACATTTGGTTACCCCTTGATGTTAGCATTTGCTAACTTGTGAGTTAAAAAAATAATTTGCTTGACAGTCAAATATGGAAAACTGCCTGACGGCGCAATCTGCTCTGCGTTCTCCTTTTGTTTAAGCGATTACCGATGATCCGCGATAAAGCCATAGAACTGTTCGTGCAGTCGGCGCATTTCATCCGGCGCTTTCATAGAATGCCGGTACATAAACGTATCGCCGAAGCTGCTTTTGAATACGCCGCCGAGAACCGCCCCGATCAGGGATACGGGCAAAAATCGAAACAGATTCATTTTTGCGGGAGACAGCTTAAACCCCATGCGTGAAACATCACGGAAATTCTTTTTGATCTGTGAAGCGGTTTGCTTCATCAATACATGGTCTTCTCCCGCGTTTGCAGGATCCGCCGCCTCATAATACGCGTCGGCAATCGGGACCACCATCGCCAGATGGCAAATCTGCCAGACGTGCATATCGTTTACGATCTGACACGGTATGCCCGCTTTTCTGAAAACGGCAGCCAGCGTTTTTTCTCTTCCGTCTGTTTTACCTATCGTGGTCGGTTGGATGAACCGCGGCGTCAGGGCGGCGTTGAGCAGATCGCCCTCAAAACCGCCGCCGGCGCCGGGAAACGCCGGCAGGACGCGTCCTTTCCCGCAGACCGCTTCCCATTTATCGTAAGTGTCAAGAGAGTTTACCATCGTTACGATCGTAGAGCTGATATTCTCTCTCAGCTCCGAAAGCGCCGTCAGCAATTGGTTCTCACGCACGGTAAGGAAGATAAAGTCATATCTGTCCGTCGGCTCCAGCCGGGATATCACGGTCACGGGAGCCGTTTTTATCTGCTTGTTTTCCATATAACGCAAGCCTTGGATCTGCAGGCATTCCAACCGTTTTCCCCTTGCGTACACCGTCACGTCGTTTCCCGCTTCGGCAAGCAGCGCGCCGTACAGACTGCCGATAACACCGGCCCCATATACCAGAACCTTCATTTTCTGTTGCCTCCGTATCACATGGCTTTTCTGTATGTGCAAAGGTATCTGCGTCTCCTCGCGCCGTTATATTTTTCCTTTCGTTGCCAGCACGGTGATCCAGGGCTTCGACGGATGGTGATCTGTTTTGACCTCAGAAAACCCCGCGACCATCAGTGCCGACGTGAGCTGTTCTGCCGTATAGCACTTCATACCGTCGATGATTTTTTCAAATTTCAGGGAGGTTTCGTCCGTACCGTCGGATTCGTTGCAGATCAGGAACGTGCCGCCGGGTTTCAGGACTCTGCAAACCTCGGTAAAGCAGGTTTCCAGCCCCGGCCAGAAATACACCGTTTCAAACGCCGTGGCAAGATCAAAGGCGGCGCCGTCGAACGGAAGCGAAGCCACGTTTTCCCGCTGCACGGTACACCGGCCCGCGGCGATCGCCTTTTTGTTGGTCGCTTTCGTCTTTTTTACGGACGTTTGAGAATAATCCAGCGCCG
>JAFSXY010000012.1 GCA_017443805.1 Clostridia bacterium
AAATTGCGGAGTAACTGAAACACAACAAAAGGAAGTGTAACAGCGTGAAGCGTAAAAATGAAGCTCACGATATCGTCATTGAAAGCATTACAGACGCATTACTGATCCTTATGCGAAAGAAACCGATCGCTGAGATCAACATATCGGAATTATGCACCCGTGCCGGGGTGAGCCGCGTTTCTTTTTACCGCAACTTTTCGTCTTTGGATGAGATCCTTATAAAATATCTGAAAAAATGCACCGACGACTGGTGGGAGGGATTCAGCAAAAAAGAGGAAGATGAATTCCGCGCGACCTTTTGGGACGAACTGCTGGCTCAGTACCGAAAACATGAGGATCTCATCCACCTGCTTCAACAGAACAACCGGACTTATATTTTAAAGGACCACATTTTTTCGTGCTGCGGTCCGAAACCGGACCATGATGAGCGCATGGCATATATCTGTGCGTTGATCGCGGGAGCAATCTACGGTTATGTGGACGAATGGATCCGACGCGGTATGAAGGATTCGCCGATGCAGATCGACTTGCGTAACCTGATCTCTTTGACAGAACTGTAACAAACAGCGCCGCATTGTTTCAGTGCATCCCTTTTTTATTGAATTCCCGTAGGCGCTATGCTACATTGATACTGAAAACGAACCTGAGGTGCGATTTATGAAAGAACGGGACAATGTGAAATTCTTCGATATGAGCGGGTATACGGAAAATGCCGCCGCCCGGCAGAGATGCACGGTCTCATTTCTGACGGACGCGTTGAAAGAACGTTTTCCGGATGACCGTTTTACCGTAATATTTGCAAAGATCAACGACAGCGGCGTATATCAAAGCCGCGCCAACACAATTGAAAAAGCGCTGCCGTTTCTCTCAAAAATCTCGGGATTGCCATCCTTCTGCGACGTGCGTATCAGAGTTGAAACCGGCGCATGTTCCGAAGAAATCATCGTTTGGGTCCCGTTATGTTGGAATGAGCGCTTTCTCGGCACCGCAGGCGGCGGTACGTCAACGGGCGGATCGGGATATTTCGGCAGACCGGACAATACTTCACGCGGAACAACCGTGCCTTATGCGGTGATGAACGGTTTTGCTTCGGCCACGGCGGACGCAGGTAACGTCAACGGATTTGACGACAGGATGCTTGATTCCGAAACCGGAGAGCTGCGTCGGGATTTGTATGAAAACTGGCGCTCGCGCACCACGCATGATATGGCACGCTTCGGCAAAGCGGTCACAGAGATACTCCACGCCCGACCGATCAGCTATTCCTATCTTAACGGCGGCTCCGGCGGCGGCAGACAGTGTCTGGTAGAGGTACAGGAGCACCCTTCTGATTTTGACGGCGTCTGGGCTTCCTGCCCCGCGATAAACTGGTGCAAATTTGTTCCGCTCGGTTACTTCTTTTCTCATGTTATTCGCAAACACGCCAATTCACTTACGCCGAAAAAAATAAAACACCTGTCGGCAGCAGCAAGAAACAGCGTCGGCGGCGACAGCGTTTATTTCACGATCACCGACCGTATCAGTTTTGATGCAAGACAATGTATAGGCGAAAAAACAAAACGCGGCGTCATCTCTGAGAATGACGCAGAAGCCATGAACGAAATCTGGGACGGTCCGCGAAGCAAAAACGGAGAACGCTTGTGGTATTCCTTCCGTCCCGGCGGTACTTTCTGGAATGTCGGAATCCCTGTAGGCGCATTTTATTATACGTTCCTCACGCATAAGCCGCGTCCGTTTTATCTGTCCACCGTTTATCTTCGATGGATCAAGGGACTCCCGAAGGCAAAAAGAAAAGCCCTCGAAGCGGAGGACTTTGAAACGCTGTTCGAAAAAAGCCTGCAACGGTTCTCCGACAGCGCAGCGGATCGTGCGGATTTGACGGAATTTGCAAAACACGGAAAACTGATGATCGACCACGGAACGGATGACCCGTTGATCCCCGTGGAAGGAACGCTTGATTATTACAGACGCGTATGCCAAACCTTAGGCCGGGAAAAAACAGACGCTTTCTTCAGACTGTTCATTATGCCGGGCGACTCCCACGGCAACTGCCGTGGAAAAGGAGGCGGCATGACCGCTTCGGAAGGGCTGACCGCGATCATGAAATGGGTGGAACAGGGAAAAGCGCCGCAGACCGTTCGCACTGTGAGGGTCGATCTCAAGGGCAACACGCTCGGTACCGGCAAGCAAGACGTCTATATGGAACCGAAAGATTAAAGCACAGCGTTTGTCGGATAATTAAGAAAGAATAACAGATGTACCGCAGGAGGTGAAAAAGGATCCCTTGAAATATGCAAGTATACGGCCCGGGCAGACATGGCTGGACACGGAGGGCAAACGTATTCAGGCGCATGGCGGCAGTGTTTTCTATGAAAACGGCATTTATTATTGGTACGGAGAAAACAAGGAAAAAACAGACGGACAAAACGGGATCTGGCACTGGGGAGTCCGCTGCTACGCTTCTCGCGATTTGTACAATTGGGATGATTTAGGCATCATTATTCCACCGGAACCGGATGTTCCGGTTTCCTCTCTTCATCCTTCGTCTCAGATGGATCGTCCGCATATCATCTACAACGGAAAAACAAAAAAATACGTATGCTGGCTCAAGGTCATGGGTAAGAAGCAAACGGCAACGATTTTGACGGCGGACAACCTGCTCGGACCATACACAAAGATCCGCGAGGGCTTTTCTCCGCTCGGAATGAGCGCCGGGGACTTTGACCTTGCCGTGGATAAACAGAGCGGGAAAGCATATTACTATTTTGAAAAAGTTCATACAGAAACGATCTGCGCCGATCTGAACGACGACTATACGGACGTTACAGGCGTGTTTTCCTCTCATTTCCCGCATCCTTTCCCTCCGTATGTCAGAGAAGCAACCGCTCATTTTATGCGTCGCTCAAAGCATTATCTGATCACCTCCGGCACAACCGGCTATCTGCCCAACCCCTCCGAGATCGCGGTCGCGGACGATTGGCACGGACCGTTTCAGGTTCTTGGGAACCCTCATCCCGAAGATCCGACAAACACTTCTTTCGGGTCGCAGATTTCATCGGTATTTCAGGTACAGGGAAAAAAGGATCTATACATTGCCTGCGCGGACCGCTGGGCTCCGGACGTCGATCCACATACGATTCCGTATGCGTTTTATGCACAGCTATACGAACTGCTTTTTACCGGACATCAGGAAAAGATCTATGATTTAGCTGCGCGATACGGTATGGATCGCGAACTGCTGCGGAGGGTGTTTTATGATAACAAGCGCAACACCTCGATAGCAGATTACGTGTGGCTCCCGTTGACGTTTACCGAAGACGGAAAGGTTCTGATCCACTGGTATGACGAGTGGCGTTTGGAGGACTACGAATGATTTTTTGCGGTGATACCTCATTAAAAGATCTGTCAGATATCTTTGACGGCGTCAGATTGATTTCAGGCGGGGATTATTCCGAAAAGAAACAGACAATAACGCTTGACGGACTTCATAAAGAAAACCCGACGTGGTCCGTCGGGGATATGTGCTTCGGGCTGAATCATCTTTACGAAATAAAGCAGACAAACAGAAAAACAGTTTTCCCTGTGTATTCCGCTGACGAAACCGGCGGAGCGCCGGACAAAGCAGACGTTACATTGCTTTACTGCCCTGCGAAGCAAAAAACAAAAAAAACGTTTGCGCTGTTGCTGTCCGGAGGCGCCTACGGCGCGGTATGCACGCTCTGTGAAGGATTGCCGGTAGCCGCACGACTGAATGAACTCGGGAT
>JAFSXY010000116.1 GCA_017443805.1 Clostridia bacterium
ATCCGGTGCAGGTTGAACTCGATCGGCCGGCAGGAAAACGTAGGCAGATACTGTTCCGGGATAAAATCCGAATGCTTTACAACGGTCAGCTTCGGATTCTCCGTATTCAGCCATGCGGGAATATGCCCCCACGTTACGAAGTAAATATGATTCACCCATGGCGCAAACTTTTCCACGCCACGGAACCAGTACTGCAGCACGTCCCAGTCACGATAGCGGACGACGCCGGCGTCAACCTTATCGGAGGGCTGATATTTTCTTTTTTCGGCCTGCCACGCGGGATCGTTCCCGTCTACCCACGTAACGACAAAATCTATTTTTTCCATTTTGATCGGCTCCTTTTTTTTACTTGTTTTCCTGTATAAAACTATCCATCCGTGCGATATAGATATCGTCTTCTTCGATCACTTTTTTGATCATCGCGTCGCACGCAGCGTCAAACCTGGCTCCGTCCAAAGCTTGATAGTAGTCGAACAGCCGGTCTGCGAAATGATCGTCGGGAGGGAAATCGACCGCGATCCCTTCCTTTTTTCCCCAGGCTGCCTTAAAGCCGTCCGATTCTACGACCTGCGGGATGTGATAAAGGCTGCCGTCGTAAAACCGGTTGGAAACCGCATGCCGCACGTTTTCCGGATTTCCCGACAAATAACCGTAGCAATTGTTCAGGATCGCCGCGTCCGCCAGCAGCTCCGCCTTTTGCGCGTTGTTGTAGGAGCCGGTAAACCGGACGTTCTGAAAACCGTTCTCGCTGCAGTACTTTTGATACTGCGCCATCTCCGGCCCGTCCCCATGATAGATCATCTCAAACCGGGAATCGTTTTTCAACGCGTTCAGATACTGCGTCTGGAACTCAAAATAGCGCATGACGCCGTTCCAAACAAATTTCAGCGGCGCTTCTTTTTTCTGAAAAGAAAAGCTGCGGATCATATCGTTACGGTTGAAATTGTGCGCGATCACGTACGGGTGCGGCGGCAGGAAATCCTGAAAACCTTTTGAGGAAATTGCCGTAAAGCGGCTGTTTTCGATGGCTCTTTTTTCAATGGCATAAAAAGGCGCGATATGCTCATAGCTGTAATCCCGGATATCAAAGATATAACGCCCTTTGAACTTTTCATAGAGAAAGCGTCCGAGAATGATGCCCGTCAGCGTGGAAAGCACAATGATCGCTTTGGGCTGATCTTTTTTCAGCTGCCGCAGCAGCCAGCTCCGGAAACCGACGAAATCCAGCAGTTTTTTTGCGGGCGAGGCGTTCAGATCGGACGCAGAATCATACGCTGCGTACCGGTCGAAATCGACCGCGGCTTTTTGTGTCCGGTTCCAGAAATACACGCGGTAATCGGCCTTTGCTTCATCCAGCCGTTCCAGATATCTTTTCATATAAGGGCAATATTTCAAATCGCCGCAGAATACCAAAGCAATCATTTTGTTTTCTCCACTTCAGGCAGATTTATCATTTTTCCCCATTCGGAATCAAAACGCTCCGGATTAAACGGCATCATTCCCGCACCCGGCGTAAACGTCAGCTCCGCAAAATACCATCGGTCGTTTGCGACGAAAAAATCCACCCGTACAAACGGAAAATCTTTACAGAGAACTTCCGCTGCTTTTCTCATTTCATCATAGAACGGCGGGAATGTCACTTCCCGGATATCGGTGTAATCATCTCTGTGCAGCGGCATCTTTTTTCCGTCAAGATAGAAAAAGCCGATCTGGGCCTGACGGTCATGGATCAGATCCGTCGAAACGTATATACACTTCGGCTCCCCATTAAAACAAAAGAACTTATAATCGGTAATACATTCACCAAGGAATTCCTCACACGTGATAAGACGACGCTTGATCTCGGAATAATGCAATTCAACGTTGAACGCGCCGAAGTCCTCCTTCAGCCAGGCGTTCAGCTTTTTTACCGCATCATCCTTATCCAGCTTTTCCTTGTCCGGAACGACGATGTTATAGGCACAGCCGTGGTTGCATTTGAGAACGAACCGGTCCGGCAGCTTGTCCCATTCGATATCCTCCGCTTTTTCCCATACGCCGAGCAGCGGAACAAGCTTGTCTCCATAGCCCTTGTCCCTGATATAATCTCTTACGGCATATTTATCCGCGCCTTTCACGATAAGAGGCTCATGCGGGTAATAATAGAGCTTCATCCACTGAATTTTCTCATTAAAAGTCTGCGGATCATCCAAATTTAATTTTTTATGGAGCACCATCTTATAATAAAACTTTGATAACGCTTCATCCGGGATGATCTTATGCGCCAGGACCTGGCATTTTCTTCTTGCTTTATAGAGGAATGAATCTCTTTCCATTTCAGTGCTCCCTTATGAGGTTATTTACGGCAATTCTTTTTTCACGAACCGCTTCTTCTTATAAAACCCGAAAAACATATTCCGGCAGGTGTTGACCGCAGAGAAGACGGGATTTTGTTTTTCCGCGTCATGAAAGAGCTTATAGTGCCACTGCAGCATCGTAAAAATGCCGTGCGTGGAAATGGATCCGCTTCTTCCGCGTCGGTAACGCGCCAGCACCTCATTCAGAAGGAAACAGTCCGCGCGCCGGCAAACCCTCAGCCACATTGCGTAATCGTTATTCTTTTTGATGTCCTCGATCTGCACCAGCCCGATTTTTTCGGCGTCGTACATGACGGTCAGACAACCGGGCCAGCAATAGTTGAACATCCCGGTCTTTGTGATGCGTGACGGGCCGGAGACCGTGACGCCGTTCGGCGTTCCGTCAGAAGAGATCTCTTCATAGGCCGTATAAGAAAAAGCGCAGCGGTTCTTTTTCATGAACGCGATCTGTTTTTCCAGCTTTTGGGGCAGCCACAGGTCGTCGCTGTCCAAAAAAGCGATCCATTTTCCCTTTGCCTCTCTCAGCGCGCGGTTCCGGGACACAGCCGCTCCGCTGTTGCGCCCGTTTTTCAGATAGCGGATGCGGGGATCCTGAAAAGCGGCAACAGCTGCATCCGTTGCGTCCGTGCTGCAATCGTCAACGATGATCAGTTCCCAATTCTGATACGTCTGCGCCAAAACGGAGTTGATCGAAGCGCCAATATAGTCCGCCGTATTATACGACGGCATAATAATTGAAACCAGCTCTTCCATATTCACAATAAACAGCGGATGCCGAAAAAATGAGCTCCTGCTGCAAACCTTTCCTTTGAGTTTCGGGCAACCGTATTATTATTCCCGGCCACGGTATGCCGCCAGCAATTCTTTGGCCTCGTTCTGTTTTTCCGCATATTCCGTTTGAGAAACAAGGTTCTCGAAAAGCAGGTAATCTCCGAGATCCGCTGCGGTTGCCATTCCTTCCTCCGTGATCCCTTCCTGCAGGAATACTTTTCCAACCGTTTTCAGAACGATTTTCGCATCGGCAAAGAACGTGATCTTATTGACGTACTCCAGATCCGTTGTCAGTTTATCTTTCCACGCGATGGCGTTTCTGCCGCTGACCTGCGCAAGTCCGGTCAGACCGGGACGCACCGTATGACGCTGACGTTCGGCTGCCGTCATAAACACCATGTCCCGCACCAGCAGCGGTCTGGGGCCGACGACGGACATATCGCCCTTGAGGATATTGAACAGCTCGGGCAGCTCGTCCAGCGAAGTGGCGCGCAGGAATTTTCCGAATTCCGTCAGGCGGACTTCATCGGGCAGCAGCTCGCCGTTTTCGTCCCGCTCGTCCGTCATGGTACGGAACTTATAAAGCTTGAAAATCTTTTCATCCCTGCCGGGACGTTCCTGTACGAAAAGCACGGGGGAACCGAGCTTTAACCGCACCAGCACGGCGACGGCGGCGAACACCGGCGAAAGCGCGATCAGCGCGCCTGCGGCAAGCACCGCGTCCAACGGACGTTTGACGTACTGCTCATACGGTCCCGCGGGAATATGGTTTCCTCCTGTCCCGTTGCTTCCGGCTTTTTTTCTGTCCAGCCGTTCTTTGATCGCGGCGGCAGCGGCTATACCGGCAAGCACCGCGATTGCGACGGCGACCAATTTCAGCAAAAACTTTTTCAAAAAAGATCTCTCCCCCTGTATTTCTTACGCAAAGCACCGGCGGATCACTTCGATGATCACGTCCTGCTGTTCGGGCGTCATTTTGTTGTCGCTGGGCAGGCACAGGCCGCGCTCGAAGATATCGGCGCCGACGTCAAACGCTTCTCCGCCCGCGATATAGGCGTTGGACCTGGCGCGTCCGGAGCCGGAACGCGTGACGAAGCCGTGCATCCGGTACATGGGCTGCATGTGCATCGGTTTCCAGATGGGACGGCCCTCTGCGTTGACGGAGGCGATCGCCTCCAAAATTTCGGTAGGGCAGGATTTGCCGGGCTCGCTGATATAAAGCGCATCCTTTTCGCCGCGCACCTGTTTGCACATGGCATCTTTATCGATAATCATACAGCTCAGCCAGTAGTTCGGCTCGCTGTTTGCCTCGTCAAAGGGGTTCATCTGTACAGGCAGGCCCTTGAAGCCCTCTTTATACCGCTCGTAGATCGCCTTTTTCTGCGCGATATGTTCCTCCAGATACGGCAGCTGGCCGCGGACGATGCCGCCGATGATATTGCTCATCCGGTAATTGTAGCCGAGCTCCTCATGCTGGTACCACGCGGCGTTCTCGCGGCTTTGCGTGCTCCACTTGCGCGCTTTGTTTGCGTCCTCCAGACTGTCGGTCAGAAGCATGCCGCCGCTGGAGCCGGTGATGATCTTGTTGCCGTTGAAGCTGATCACGGACGCATCCCCGAACATGCCGGTCTGCACGCCCTTATAGGACGCGCCGAAGGATTCCGCCGCGTCCTCTACGATCAGCGCGCCGTGTTTGTCGCAGACGGCTCTTAATTCGTCCGCCTTGCCGGGCGTGCCGTAGAGATGCGCGATAACCACGAGCTTTACATCAGGGTACAACTCGAACGCTTTTTCCAGCGCCACGGGATCCATATTCCAGGTGTCGTATTCCGTATCGATAAAAACTGCCTCGCCGCCCTCGTAGGCGACGGGATTGACCGTGGCGTCAAAGGTCATGTCGGAACAGAACGCCCGTCTGCCCTCCAGCACGCCGTGACCGACTTTCGGCTGGCCGTACAGCTTTTCGCCGCAGAGCTTGACGGCCAGATGCAGCGCGGCGGTGCCCGCGGAGAGTGCGACGGCGTATTTTCTGCCGATTTTCTCCGCGCAGAGCCGCTCCACCTCGTTCAGGTTTTCGCCGACCGTAGACACCCAGTTGGTCTCAATGGCGTAATCCACCCATTTCTGCTCGTCGCCGTGCATAGTGGGAGAAGAAAGCCAGACTTTTTTTTCAAACGGTTTTATATCCGCCGTTTTCGGATCTGCTGCAACAGAAAAACTCATTTTTCTCATCCTAACTTTTTGCGTATTTTGACCAATATTCCTGTGCATTATAGCACGAAACAAATAAAAAAACAAGTGTTTGAACTAATAAAATAATATAAATAAAGGGATTATTCGACAGATTTTCTTTTTTTTCGGGAGACAGACGTTTCCAAAAAAAAGAAAAACCGCCGTTTTCCCATTATTTCACTGGACTTTTTTTCCGCGGAAAGGTATACTGTAAGAGGAAGACGCAAAACGGGCCGGCGCATTTTGCAGGCGAAGAAAACCGAGAGGAAAAAAAACAGGATGAGAAACAGGACGATACTAAAAATAATACCGGCTGCGGTCCTTGTCTGCGTTCTGGTGTGGGCGCTTTTCGTTCCCGCTTTTTCAGCGCCGGTAAAAAAAGGCGATATCGACGGTGACAACGCCGTGACCGCCTCGGACGCGCGACTTGCGCTGCGGCAGAGCGTTGGGCTCGAGAATTTCTCCCCCAGGCAGTTCGCCGCGGCAGCCGTAACGGGTGCGGGCGCCGTCACCGCAGCGGACGCACGCATCATTCTGCGCATGGCCGTGGGGCTTACCGCCTATGAGTCAGAGGAAGAAGCCTGCGTTGAAGCGATGCTCGCCTCCATGAGCCTGCAGGAAAAGATCGAGCAGATGATCATGCCGGATATCCGGTATTTTAACGGGCAGGGACAGGAAACGCTGCACGCGTCCGTTGCCGCCATGCTGAAAAAACACGCGTTTGCCGGCATTATCTTGTTTGCGCAGAACACGCAAAACGCAGAGCAAACGCTGCGTCTGACGCAAGCGCTGCAAAACGCAAACCAAAAAACCGGCCGGACGCAGCTGCTGATCGCCGTGGACCAGGAGGGCGGGAAGATCACCCGTCTGGCAACCGGGACGCAGACGCCGGGCAATATGGCGCTCGGCGCGATCGGCGACCCCTCCGCCGCGCGGGAGGCTTCTTCCATCATCGGTTCGGAGCTGCGCAGCATCGGGATCAACGTAAATTTTGCCCCTGTGATGGACGTGAACAATGATCCCGCAAATCCCGTGATCGGCGTACGTTCGTTTTCGGACAGTCCGGCCCTTGCCGCAAAGCTCGGCGCCGCTTATATAAGCGGGCTGCAGGACCAGAACGTGGTCTCCGCCTTGAAGCATTTTCCGGGACACGGGGATACCGGCACGGACAGCCACACCGGTCTGCCCGTGATCAACAAAACCCTGAATGAACTGAGGGAAAACGAGCTTGTCCCCTTTGCCGCGGGGATCGCCGAGGGCGCGGAGATGATCATGACCGCCCATATCCAGTTTCCGCAGATCGAAAAAAACACCTACGTTTCAAAAAGCAGCAGCAAAAAAATCACGCTGCCCGCCACGCTTTCCGAGACGATCATCACAGGCGTTCTCCGTGAAGACATGAGGTACGACGGCATTGTGGTCACCGACGCCATGAACATGGACGCCGTTTCCGCGCATTTCGATCCGCTCGACGCCGCCGCCCTTGCCGTCAACGCCGGCGTTGATATCCTTTTGATGCCGTTCTCAACGCATTCCGACAGCGAGCTTGCGGCGGCGGACGCCTATATCGACAATCTGACAAGGCTTGTAAAAAGCGGGCGGATCCAACAGCAAAAGGTGGACGACGCCGTGCGGCGGATCTTGCGGCTGAAATACGAAAAGGGCATGTTCGGCGCTTACAGCCTGCCCGAAAACGCGTATGCGCAGGCAAGGGAGACCGTGGGCAGCAAAGCGCACCACGAAGCGGAATGGACGTTTGCCAAACGCAGCGTGACAATGGTGAAAAACAGCAATCAGGCGCTGCCCGTGCGCGCGGCGAATAAAAAAATCGTTTTGCTTGCCGCGTATTGGGACGAGGTGCTTTCTTTGAAATACGGCGTACAACGCGCAAAGGAGGCGGGAACCCTGCCGGCAAATGCGGACGTTGTTTTTGACTGTTACGCCGATACGCCGTTCGAAACGATCCTGCAAAAATGCCGCAACGCGGATTACGTGATCGCCGTTTCGGAACTGTACCGGGAAAGCGCGCTGAATCCGAACAAAGACGCCGGAAAGACCTACGCAAATCTGGACAGGCTGATCAACGCCGTGCACGCCGACGGGGGAAAATTCGTACTTATAAGCGCGCATCTGCCCTATGACGCCGCCCGTTTTCAGGCGGCGGACGCCATTTTGCTCTGCTGGTCCGATAAGGGCATGAGCGAGGACCCGCGCGCAAAGGAGAACGGCGCCGCGCAATACGGCCCGAACATCCCGGCGGCGGTCTATCTTGCATTGTCGGACAAAGAAAGTCCGCAGGGAACACTGCCCGTCAGCATCCCGAAGCTGACTTCCGGTTATACGTATTCCACCGAAATTCTGTATCCCTTCGGCTACGGGCTCAGATATTAAACGCAGGGATTCGATATTCAAACTTTTGTACGCTGCACAGCCACAAAACAAAAAGCCGCCTTGGGCGCCCTCACTTAGGGATTTCATTGCCGCATCGGCGCACTTTTTTGTGAAATACCGCGTTGCAGGGGCCGGATATCCGCCAGGATGATCCGGCCCCTGCGCCTTGTCTTTCGCAAAAATTTCATCCGCTGCGGTGCGAAGCAGTTTTCTCGCCTGCTATTTCTTGTTTGAACAATCAGACCGGCATAGGGTAATCCTGACGGATATCCTATGCCGGTCGGGCAGTTCAGGCGAGAAAGAGCGGCGAAAAACCAAAGAAATCCTTAAGTGAGGGCGCCCTTCTCTGTTTTTTCTTTACAAACGCCCATTGAGGGTGTAGAATAGAAAAAAACGACACCGGAACACGAAATGGAAAATTTACTTTTATCCTTCAACGTCGTCCTGCCGCTGTTTATCGCCATTTCCCTCGGCTATTTTCTGCGCAGGATCCGGCTTTTGAGCGAGGAGAGCCTTGAAAAGCTCAACGGCCTTTCCTTTAAGGTCTTTTTGCCGATCTTCCTGTTCAACAATATTTACGCCACCGATCTGTCGCAGGCGTTCAACGGCCGGCTGATCCTTTTTTCCCTGGCGGGCGTGACGGCGCTTTTTTTGCTGCTGATGCTCGTTATGCCGCTGCTGGAAAAGGATAAGGCCAAATGCGGCGTGCTGGTGCAGGCGGCGTTCCGCAGCAATTTCGCGCTTTTCGGCCTGCCGGTGGCGCTTTCGCTCTGCGGGCAGGA
>JAFSXY010000117.1 GCA_017443805.1 Clostridia bacterium
CCTGTCTGAAAAAATCGCCCGCTGCGGATTGGTTCACATTGTCCGCGGCCGCGGCGGAGGGCGTTTACAATAATACCGTGCGGCACATAAAAATTTTTAACATGGAATAAAGCAGGAGGTACGACCTATGCAGTACATACAGTTTGACAAAAGCAAAAAATTCGACCTGATCTTAGTGGGCAGGATCGCCGTGGATTTCAATCCCGTGGATTATTACTGCCCGCTGAACGAGAGCACGACCTTTAAGCGGTATCTGGGCGGCTCGCCCGCGAATATCGCCGTCGGTCTTGCAAGACTCGGCAAAAAGTGCGGCTTTTTCGCCCGCGTGTCGGACGATCAGTTCGGCACCTTCGTGACCGATTTCTTCAAAAATGAAGGGATCGATACTTCGCGCGTCGTCCGCTGCAAAAACGGGGAAAAGATCGGTCTGACCTTTACCGAGATCAAAAGCGAAACAGAGTCCTCCATCGTGATGTACCGCAACGAGGCTGCCGACTTGAAGCTCGAGTGCGCGGACGTGGACGAGGCGTATATCAGGGAAGGCGCCGCCGTGCTGATCTCCGGCGTGGCGCTTGCCGAAAGCCCCTCCAGAGAAGCGGCCTTAAAAGCGATGCTTCTTGCCAAAAAAAACAATATCCCCGTGATCTTCGTGCTGGACTACCGCGCGTACAACTGGAAAAGCAAGGATGAGATCGCGGTGTATTATTCCATGGTCGCTTCCGAAGCCGATATGATCATCGGCTCCCGTGAGGAGTACGACCTTGCCGAAGGGCTGCTCGGTCTGGACGGTACGGATACGTGCTCCGCTGCCTACTGGCAGAAGAAGGGCGCAAAGATCGTGATCGTCACGCACGGAAAACAGGGCTCCACAGCATATACCTGCGACGGGAAAAGCTATTCCATCAAGCCCTTCCCCGTAAAGCTCTTAAAATCCTTCGGCGGCGGCGACGGCTACACCTCCGCGTTCCTCTACAGCCTGTTCGAGGGCAAAGAGATCATCGACTGCCTGGAATTCGGCTCCGCTTCCGCCGCGATGCTGGTCGCAAGCCACGCCTGCAGCCAGGATATGCCCACCGTTAAGCAGGTGGAGGATTTCATCGCCGCGGAAAAAGCGGAATACGGCGAAATGGTCGCAAGGGTGTAAAAAGTATGCTCGAATACCTGCAATTTGACGAAAACAATGTAAAAACCGTGTGTGAGATGGACGGCTTCCACGCGGATATGCACATGAATATATGGGTTCGTATTTTACAGCCCGGTCAAAAGATATCGTTTTGCTCCGATACGCTGGAGACAGCCGTTCTGCTGCTGGCGGGCCGGATCAAGTTCTGCTGGGACGGCCGCAGTGAAGACTGCGCGCGCGAAAATCCCTTCGATCTGAAGCCCTATACGCTGCACGTATGCAAAAACACGTCATTCACGGTGGAAGCCGTAAAAGAAAGCCGGGTCATCATCCAGCAGACCGATAACGAAAAGGAATTCTCCCCGCATTTTTATACGCCGGAAAATTGCCTGTATCAGGAGTTCGGCAAGGGGCAGTGGGGCGGCGCGGGGCACCGCGTGGTGTCCACGATGTTCGATCCGGATAACGAGCCGGATTCCAACATGGTGCTCGGCGAAGTGTTTACAAAGGCCGGCAAATGGAGCTCCTACCCGCCGCACCACCATCCGCAGCCGGAGGTGTACTATTACGAGTTTGACAAGCCCCAGGGCTTCGGCGCGTGCTTCAACGGCGACGACGTGTATAAGACCGCCGACGGCTCCGCCTGCTATATCGAACCCGGGTTTGACCATCAGCAGGCCGCGGCGCCGGGATATGAAATGTATTACGTTTGGATGATCCGTCATCTGGACGGGGATCCGTGGTATAAAACCACACGCTTCGTCAGCCCGGAACACGAATGGCTGACGACGTAAAATCATAAAAAGGAAGGTATCGTTATGGCAAAAATGACTACCGCGCAGGCGCTTGTCAAGTTCCTTGACAACCAGTACGTTTCCTTTGACGGACAGGAAGAGAAGTTCGTTGAGGGCATTTTTACCGTGTTCGGTCACGGGATCGTCTGCGGGCTCGGACAGGCGCTGGACGAAAACCCCGGCGGGCTGAAAGTTTTTCAGGGCAAAAACGAGCAGGGCATGGCGCACGCCGCGACGGCGTTTGCGAAAATGCACAACCGCCGCAGGATCATTGCCTGCTCGTCCTCCATCGGCCCGGGCGCCGCAAATATGATCACGGCTGCCGCCACGGCGACGGTCAACAATATCCCGCTGCTTTTATTCCCGGCGGATACCTTTGCCACCCGCCAGCCGGATCCCGTGCTGCAGCAGTTTGAGCAGCCTTATTCGCTTACGGTGACCACCAACGACGCGTATAAGCCCGTGTGCCGCTACTGGGACCGTGTGCAGCGGCCGGAGCAGCTGATGAGCGCCATGCTCAACGCCATGCGCGCGCTGACGGATACGGCAAACGCCGGCGCCGTGGCGATCTGTCTGTGTCAGGACGTGGAGGGGGAGAGCTGGGATTATCCCGAAAGCTTCTTCCAAAAGCGTGTGCACAAGATCACACGTATCGTTCCGTCCGCGGACGAGCTCGACGACGTTGCACGCGTCATTCTCTCCGCCAAAAAGCCTCTGCTGGTCGCGGGCGGCGGCGTGAGGTATTCCGAAGCGGGCGAAGCGGTGGAAGCATTCGCAAAGGAATTCAATATTCCGTTTGCGGAGACGCAGTCCGGCAAGAGCGCCGTTAAGTCTTCCGATCCGTATAACCTCGGCGGGCTCGGCGTGACCGGAAACTTAAGCGCCAACCGGATCGCCGCAGATGCGGACGTTTTGATCGGCGTGGGCACGCGTTTTTCCGATTTTACGACCGCTTCAAAATCCCTTCTCGGCAACCCGGATATCAAGGTGGTCACGATCAACACGGACCGTTTCGACGCATATAAGCTGGACGCCGTCAAATGTGTCGCGGACGCAAAGCTTGCCGTAGAGGCGCTTGGAGAAAAACTCCGCGCCGCGGGCTACAAAACGGCCTATACGACCGAAATTGCGGACGCGAAAGCCGCGTGGGCGGCTGAAATGGAAAAATTGTCCGCTTACAGCTATGATAAAGATTTTGAGCCTATTATAAAGGCGCGCTATGAAAAGACCATTCCGGAATTCGTGGAAATGTTCGGTTCCGCCGTCACGCAAACGCAGGCGCTGAGCGTGATCCGCGAAGTGATCGAGCCGGACGCCGTCGCGGTGGCCTCCGCCGGCAGCCTGCCCGGCTGTATGCAGCGGATGTGGACGACGGACGAACGGTATTCCTATAATATGGAATACGGCTATTCCTGCATGGGCTACGAGATTGCCGGCGCGTTCGGCTCCAAGCTTGCATGCCCCGATAAAGAGGTGTACGCCTTCTGCGGCGACGGCAGCTATCTGATGCTCCATTCCGAGCTTGTGACCTCCGTACAGGAGGGCGCAAAAATCAATGTTCTGCTCTTTGATAACGCAGGCTTCGGCTGCATCAACAACCTGCAGATGGGAAACGGCATCGGCAACCTTGCCACGGAGTTCCGCAAACGGGATGCAAACGGACGTCTGCTCGGCGACCTGATGAAGATCGACTACGCCATGTCCGCCGCCGGCTACGGCTGCAAAACCTATACGGTGAAAACCATAGACGAGCTGCGCGCGGCGCTTGCGGACGCCAAAAAGCAGACGGTTTCCACACTGATCGACGTAAAAGTCCTGCCCAAGACCATGACCGACGGCTACGACGCATGGTGGCACGTGGGAATCGCTTCCACGGCACAGAAGCCCGCCGTTCGTGAAGCGTATGAAAATAAAGAAGCAAATTTAAGTAAAGCGAGGAAATATTAAGTATGCTCAGCAAAGACAAAGTCAAACTCGGCATCGCGCCGATCGGCTGGACCAACGACGACATGCCGGATCTCGGCGCGGAAAACACCTTTCAGCAGTGCGTATCCGAAATGGCGCTGGCGGGTTTTACCGGCTGCGAGGTCGGCAATAAGTATCCCAAGGATCCTGCCGTGCTCAAAAAGGCGCTGGAGCTCAGAGGCATGCAGATCTGCAACGCGTGGTTTTCTTCCTTCCTGCTCACAAAGCCATACGAGGAAGTGGAGGCGGATTTCGTAAAGCACGTTTCCTTCCTGAAGGAGATGGGGGCAAAAGTGGTCGGCATCTCCGAACAGAGCTATTCCATTCAGGGCACGGATAAGCCCATTTTTGAGGCGAAATACGTGATGAGCGACGATGAATGGGACGTTTTCTGCAAGGGGCTTGACCGGCTCGGCAAAACCGCAAAGGATATGGGGATCGCCCTTACGCTGCACCACCATATGGGCACTGTCGTGCAGACGGAGGCGGAGATCGACCGGATGATGGAGAACACCGATCCCGAACTGTTCGGCCTGCTGTTTGACTCCGGGCATCTTGCTTACTGCGGCGAGGACTATATGTCGGTGCTCAAAAAGTATGCAAAGCGGATCAGACACGTACACTTAAAGGATATCCGTCCGGCCGTGATCGAAAAGGTGAAGGCGGAGCATTTAAGCTTCCTGCAGGGCGTGCGCCTCGGTACCTTTACCGTGCCCGGAGACGGCGCCATTGATTTCGGTCCCATCTTTGACGTTTTGGCCGAAACCGGCTACGAGGGCTACGTGCTGGTGGAGGCGGAGCAGGATCCCGCAATCGCCAATCCGCTGGAGTATGCCATCAAGGCAAGAAAATACATCGCCGAAAAGGCAGGCCTGTAAAGCGCAATTACTTCACAGTATTCAGAATACGGAAAGGAAAACAAAATGGCTGAAAAGTTAAAGTATTTCTGCAACGGTCAGTACGTGGCGTCCGTCACGGACAAATACTACGACCTGCACAATCCTTCCACCGGCGAAATAACGGGGTATGCGCCGTGCTGCACCGTCGATGAAGTCAACGCCGCCATCGCCGCGGCAAAGGCGGCGTACCCGGGCTGGAGCGCAACGCCCGCCATCAAGCGCTCGCAGATCCTGTTCAAGGTGCGCGACCTGCTGATCGAGCATATGGAAGAGCTGACCTATCTGGTTGCCGAGGAAAACGGCAAGGTCTGGTCCGAGGCGGAAGGCGACGTGCTCAAGGCGAAAGAGGGTACGGAGCTTGCCACACAGGTGCCGTCCCTTATGATGGGCGAGAGCATCATGGACGCGTCCAAGGGGTTCGATACCGTGCAGTACCGCGAGAGCATGGGTGTGTTTGCCGGCATCGTGCCTGTGAATTTTCCCGCAATGATCCCGTTTGGGTGGATGGTGCCAGTCTGTGTTGCGACCGGCAATACCATGGTTCTGAAAGCCGCTTCCTTAACGCCCAGAACGGCGCTCAGGATCGCACAGCTGTATAAAGAAGCCGGGCTTCCCGACGGCGTCGTCAACGTTGTGACCTGCTCGCGCAACGAGATCGACCTGATTTTAGCTCATCCGGACGTAAAGGGAATTACTTTTGTCGGATCGACGCCGGTCGGCAAATTGATCTATGAAAAGGCCGCCAAGGCCGGTAAACGCGTACAGTGCCTGTGCCAGGCCAAGAACCATGCGCTTGTCATGTCCGATACGCCCATTGAGCGTACGGTGGCGGGCGTGATTAACTCTGCTTACGGCTGCGCCGGCCAGCGCTGCATGGCGCTTTCGTGCTGCGTGGTGGAGGAGAGCATCGCGGACGCGTTTGTGGCTGAGCTGAAAAAACAGGCGCAGAACGTTAAAGTCGGCCCCGCTTACGACAAGACGTCCAAGCTCGGTCCCATCACTTACAAAAAGCACTATGACGAAGTGATCGCCGACATCGACAAGGGTGTTCGCGAGGGCGCCGAGCTTGTGCTGGACGGCAGAAACTGCGTTGTGGAAGGTTATGAGGGCGGCTATTACGTCGGCTCCACGATCTTCGACCATGTGACCGAAGATATGACCATCGGCAGAGACGAGGTCTTCGGCCCGGTGCTGTGCATCAAGCGCTGCAAAGATTTCAAAGAGGGTCTTGCCATTATGAACGCCAACCCCTACGCCAACGGCTCCGTGATCTTTACGCAAAACGGCTATTTTGCCCGTGAGTTCGTAAGACATACCGACGGCGGCATGGTGGGCGTGAACGTCGGCATCCCCGTGCCGATCGGCTTCTTCCCCTTTGCCGGGCATAAAAACAGCTTTTTCGGCGACCTGCACTGCCTCGGCAAGGACGCCTACCGCTTCTTTACCGAGTCCAAATGTGTGACCACCCGCTGGTTTGATGAGGAAGAAAAAACAAACAAGAACGTCTCCACATGGGACGGAACAATCTGATTAATAAAGGAGAATTATATTATGCTCAATATCGGCATCATCGGCGCCGGCCGGATCGGCAAGGTGCATTTGGAATCGATTTCGTATCACGTCAAGAACGCGACGGTCAAAGCCGTGGCGGATCCTTTTATGAACGATGAGACCAAAGCTTTTATCGAAAGCTTCGGCGTGACGGAAATTTACACCGACTACAAAAAAATTCTGGAAGACCCCGCCATTGACGCGGTGCTGGTTTGCTCTTCCACCGATACGCATGCGGATATTTCCATCGAGGCGATCAAAGCGGGCAAGCATGTGTTCTGTGAAAAGCCCGTGGACCATTCCGTTGCAAAGATCCAGGCTGTGGCGGATACGCTGGCTGCAAATCCCGGCATCAAATTCCAGGTGGGCTTTAACCGCCGCTTTGACCACAACTTCGCCGCGATCCGCAGGGCCTACGATGAGGGGAAAATCGGCGAGGCGCATATCCTGAAGATCACTTCCCGTGATCCGGAACCGCCCAATCCCAAATATATCGCCGTTTCCGGCGGTATCTTCCTGGATATGACCATCCATGATTTTGATATGGCTTGCTTTTTGACAAACAGCGACGTGGAAGAGATCTACGTCAATTCCGCCGTTCTGGTGGATCCCGCCATCGGCGAGCAGGGAGACGTGGATACCGCCATTATCACCATGAAAATGGCAAACGGCGCGCTGGCCGTGATCGACAACTCCCGCCGTGCAGCCTACGGCTACGATCAGCGTGCGGAGCTCTTCGGCTCCAAGGGCATGGTCGCCACGTCCAACGATACGCTGTCCTCCGCCGTGATTGCGGACGCAAACGGCGTGACCGGCGAAAAGCCGCTGTTCTTCTTCCTGGAGCGCTACATGGGCTCGTTCTCCGAGGAGATGCGGCAGTTTGTTTCCGCCTGTGAAAACGATACGCCCGTCCCCGTGGGCATCCATGCGGGACTGCAGAGCGTAAAAATCGGTCTTGCAGCCAAAAAGAGCGTCGCGGAGCACAGACCGGTCAAATTAAGCGAGATCTGAAAAATGTAATCTTTGCGAAGGAACGGAGCATCGCAGCCCTTTAACGGGGCTGCGATTTTTCTTTCTGCAGGAAGTTTTTTCTCCCACCGTCCGACAGACTTTGCGCTTGAATGGGGCTATAATGGAAGCATCTTGACAGGGTGTGGTGGCTATGCAGCAGGTAGTCTATGCGGATGTGTTGGTGTTTGTCAACACGGTCGTCAATTTTATTTTACTTTTGACCGTCCGGCTTTTTGCCGGTGTGCAGACGCAGACGTCCAGACTTGTCTGCGCGTCCTTTGCGGGCGGGCTGTATGCGCTTGTCATGCTTGCGCCGGAAATGCCGCTGCCCTTAACGCTGCTGACAAAAGCCGTAATGTGCATATCGCTGGTGCTGATCGCGTTTCGTCTGCATTCCGTAAAAAAAACAGCAAAATGCGTCCTGCTGTTTTTGGGCGTCAGTTTTCTCTATGCCGGCGTTTTGTATTTCCTTACATATCTTTCCGCCGGCCGTTTTGTGCAGATGCGCAACGGCGTGGGGTATTATCACGTCGGCGCAGGCACGCTTGTTTTGCTGACGGCGGCTGTGTATCTGATCATCCGCTTTGCAAAAAAAAAGTTGTTTTCCTTTCAAAAAAGCGATATGCTTTACGACCTGCAGATCCGCCGCGGAGAACATACCGTTTCCGCACGGGCGCTTCTGGACAGCGGCAACAGCGTGCGGGATATATATTTTCAACGCCCTGTGATCATTGTGACCGATACGGTCGCAAGAGGCCTGATCGACGTTTTGCCCGATGCGGTCAACGCGGATGAAACGCTTCCTCCGGAGACCGGTTTCCGGCTTCTGCCCGTCCGTTCCATCGGGACCCGGACGCTGCTGCCCGCCTTTACCGCCGACAGCGCCACCGTGCGTAAGGAAGAAACGTTTTTTGAGCTGCACGCGCCGTGCGTCGCCGTCACGCGCGATCCGTTGGGCGGGGAAAAATATGCGGCGCTGATCAATGAAGAAGCCGTATCCGGCGGATAAAAATAAATGAAGAGAGAATGTGCAAATGACTTTTGTTCACCATACGGTTTATGCTCTGCGGCTGCGGCTGTTTGCGCTCAGGGCAAGACTGTTCCGCAAAAAAAACAGCCGCGGCGAGATCTATTTCTTAAACGGGTCGCCGACCCTGCCGCCGCCGCTTTCAAAAGAGGAGGAGCGCCGCTGCTTCCTTGCGATCCAAAACGGAGATGAAAGCGCCCGCGAAACGCTGATCGTCCATAATCTGCGGCTGGTGGTCTACATTGCAAAAAAATTCGAAAGTCCGGCCGCAAGCGTGGAGGATCTGGTTTCCATCGGCACGATCGGCCTGATCAAGGCGGTGCGGACCTTCTGCCCGGATAAAAATATCAAGCTTGCCACCTATGCCAGCCGCTGTGTGGAAAACGAGATATTGATGTTTCTGCGCAAGCTTGCCAATAAAGGCGGCGAGTTATCTATGGACGAGCCGCTCAGCGTGGATTGGGACGGCAACGAGCTGCTGCTCAGCGATATCCTTTCCACCGGCGACGATACCGTGAGCGCCGGGCTGGAAAACGAGGACGAGATCCGCATCCTGATGCGCAGCATTGAAAAACTGAGCGACCGCGAAAAACGGATCATCTGCATGCGTTTCGGTCTGGGCGGCTTTCGGGAGTATACGCAAAAGGAGGTCGCGAGCAGCCTCGGCATTTCCCAAAGCTACATCTCCCGCATCGAAAAAAAGATCATCTCCGATCTGAAGGAAATGATTTTGGCGGAGAGCA
>JAFSXY010000118.1 GCA_017443805.1 Clostridia bacterium
AGCGCGCCGTTGATACCCTTTGCGGCGGCGCCGATGTTGGAAATCGTGATGGTGCCCTGTTTTAAGTCCTCGGCGGTGATCTTATCGGTTGGCGGGATTTTATCATATTCCTTTTTTGCGCGTCCCGTCAGATGGGAGACCTTGTGGTGTTTGTTGGTCGTGGAACCGTAAATCCGCTGCAGCGTTTTGATAATGTGTCCCTCTGAAAGCCGTTCCAGCGTGTCGTTCATGGAAACGGAGTACAGCGCTTCGTCCAGATTTGTATTTTTCAGGCGGCGGTTGATATCGTCGACGTACGCCGCAAGCTCCTCTAAGGATTTGCTGCCGACGTCCTTGACGTTTATCGTCATCATGTTGCCGTCGGGCAGCGTCCAGGGGACGGAGATGTCGATGTTGTCAAACAGAGTGATCTTGCCCCGGACGAGCTTGCGCTCAAATTTCATATGGGCGTTGATCTTCGGCGCAGCCTTGATTCCTTCGGCCAAGGCTTTCAGCATGGCGGTATTGAACGTCAGATGAAAGGGCGTCGCTTCGTCATAGTTTTTGTAAGCTTCCAAAAAATCCGTGACGTCCGCCTCATAGATGTAGCTGACGTGCGGAATGTGCCGCCAGCTCTCCGTCGTCATGTTCGCAACGATCTTTCTCTGTATGTTGAACCGCAGGACATTGTTTTTGTTTTCGGCCACAAATAAAACCTCCGAACTGTTTTCATAAACTACGATCGTATTTTAGCATAACAGTTATGAATAAATAGCAAGAAAATATGAACGATTTTTAAAGGACTTAAAATTATTTCCTTTTTTTGGAGGTATCTTTTGTCTAATATGCACGAAAAAACGACTTCAGAGCAGCATTTCTGCGATTTCTTCGCTGACGCCGAGGTCAAAACACAGGGCGGAGAGGATATATTTGTCACGCACGTCGCGCGTGGCGCGGAAAACAAAGGGCACGTCCGCCGAAGACAAACCGAAGCTTTCGGGTTTTGTCGGCGCGCCGATGCGCCGCAGCAGCGCTTCCAGCTGCGAAAAGGGCGGGAGCTCGTCGGACAGGACCGCTAAAATATCGTCCCAGCGGGTACAGATTTTTTCAAGTCTCTTCGCGTGGGCGGCGGGATTGTTGCGCGGGGAGGTCCGGGCGTCTGCGACCATGGCGTCGCCCGCCTTTCCGAGATAAGCGCAAAGCGACCGGTACCACGATTCGCGGTCAAAGGAGGAAAAGGCCGTTTCCGCTTTTTGTTTGTCAGGCGGGCTTTTTTTCAGCGCCTCGTAACCGCGCAGCGCGTAAAGCGTGCCGACGCCGCACTGGATGCCGTGCAGGGAACACGGTGTGCCGAACGCAACGGCGCGCATATCCCAGATGTGGGAAAAATAGTGCTCCACGCCGGATACGGGCCGGGATACGCCCGCCCAGTCTGCCGCTATGCCGGAAAGCAGCAGGCCCTCCATGACAGCTCGTACGGCGGTTTTATCCCGGCGCACAAGACCCTCGGCGTTGTCGGCGCACTTCTTTACCGCCGCGCGGATCAGCGACGCAACTTTTTCGCAGTAGTATTCGCCTGTGACGATATGTCCGATACGCCATTCGCAGATGCTTACATATTTTGCCAGCATGTCCCCAAGCCCCGCCAGCAGCATTTCCGCCGGCGCAGCGGAAAGGATCCCGGTATCGGCGATCACAACGTCCGGACAGCGGCTGTTGACCGACACCTTCAAGCCGTCGCGGATCACCGAGGAGGTGGAGGAGGCAAAGCCGTCCATGGACGGCGCCGTGGCAATGCAGAAAAAGGGAACATCCCGTCCCCGCGCCAGGATTTTGGCGATATCGTTGATCACGCCCGTGCCGAGCGCAAGGAGAATATCGCAGGCGGGATCGAAATGCAGTTCGGCGTCTCCCACGGCCTTGCCGTCCGGTTCCGTGCGCGCGTCGGGGAGTAAAAACAGGGTATAGGCTATATTGTGCGCGGCCAGGTTTTTTGTCATAGGCGCGCCGGCGGCGGCAAAGGTGTTTTCATCCGCCAGAATATAGGCGTGTGTCCCGCCGTACCGTTTGATCAGCGCTGCCGTTTCGGATATGGCGCCGTCAAAGACGACGGCGTCCTTTAAGCGCGCTTTGTGGCGCTTGCCGCAGGCGCAGTCTGCGGGCGGGGCGGCCAGCAGCTGTGAAAGGGAAAAATCCATTTTTTTGCCTTCTTTCCGGGTGGAGCGGCCCGCGTAAAAAAGCGGCCGGTCCGATCCGCCGTTATTCTACCAAAATATCTTCCGCAAATCAAGAAAAAAAGCGGCGCACGCGGGAAAACCGAAAAAGGATTGACTTTTTGCGGCAGATTTGATAAAAATAAATAGAATAAGATCGAAAAAGGGGAGTTTGTATGAGAAACGCGCGCCGTTGGACGTCCGCCGCGCTTGCGGGCCTGTTTTTGTGTCTGGGCTGCGTACAGGCGCTTGCCGCGCCGGAGCAGGTGGAAAAAGCCATTGAGATCGCCGTTGCGATCGCCGAGGACGATACGCACGGGTATTCAAGTTATGCCGATTATTCCAGAGACGGCGATCCCGACTACGACTGTGCCTCTTTTGTCTGCACCGCGTTCGCCGAGGCTGGCTTTGACGTATACCCGCTGAACAACGTGGGCTCCATGATCGGGGACTTTACGGAGGACGGCTTCTTTTATATTGCGGATATCGATTTTTCCACGCCGAAGGACGAGCATCTGGAGCTGTTATTGCGCGGCGATATCCTGCTGAAAGACGGCCATACGGAGCTGTACCTCGGCGACCGGATGATGGTCGGCGCGCATTTGGATTACGACGATCAGCCCGGGGATTCCCAGGGCAACGAGATCAACGTGCGTTCCTACTATGCAAAAGCGTACGACGGCTCCGTCTGGGAGGGCGTATTACGGTATTACGAGACGCTGCCGCCGCTGGGGGACGCGGATCTGGACGGCGAGATCTCCGCCGCGGACGCCCGGTATGCGCTGCGCGCCGCCGTGGGGCTGGAAACGGTGCAGGAAAACACGCTCCGCTTTTATGTGGCCGACGCGGATAAAAACGGGCGGATCGAAGCTGCGGACGCAAGGCTGATCCTGCGCGCCGCCGTGGGGTTGGAAACGCCGGAGGGAACGATCACGCTGCCGTAATGCGCGCATCCGTTTTTTTGCGGATGAAGGATAAGACGCGCCGTACTTTTTGTTTTTTACAGGAATACAGTAAAAATCCGCCCCCGCGCTGCTTGCGCGGGGGCGGATCTGCATGGTGGGAAAATCAGCAGAACTTCTTAAAGAACGCAACAATGGCTTTGATCAGTTTCCTGAGCAGATCAAGGATCGATGATTGCTTGAAGAGCTCTTCGCTGTCAATCGGTTCGTCCTCGTCGGTGATCGTAAACGTTCCGAATGCAGTTCCGGTATAGAAGCCTTTACCTGTGACTGTAATGTTGGCCCGGCCGGGTTCGGTGTTGTTTGAATACTCTACCGTGTAATCCGTTCCTTCAGTCAGGATCGTTCCGTCGCTGAGTTCAACTTTTACGGCGGGCGTCAGCGCTTCACCGGTATACTTTTGTTTGTCTGCTGTTACCGATGCATCCGAAATGTCATATGCTGTGACTTCAAAGCTTTCGCTTAAAGTACCGGCATAGTTGCCGTTGCCGGTCACGGTGACGGTGGCGGTTCCCGGATCGGTGTTGTTGCTGTATTCGACGGTGTAATCCGTTCCGGGGGTAAGCACCGTACCGTCGGGCAGCGTCACGGTCACGTCGGGCGTCAGGGCTTCGCCTGTGTAGGTCTGATCCGCAACGGTTACGGTTGCGCCGTCAAGGCTCTTTGCGGTGATCTCAAAGGTTTCGTTCAGCGTGCCGGCGTAGTTGCCGTTGCCGGTCACGGTGACGGTTGCGGTGCCTTTGTTCGTGTTGTTGCCGTATTCGACTGTGTAGTCCGTATCGGGTACAAGGACCGTACCGTCCGCAAGGGTGACGGTCACGGCAGGAGTCAGGGCTTCGCCGGTGTAGGTCTGATCGGCGATCGGGCTGATCGTGGCGCCTGAAATATCAATACGGGGCTGCCATACCCACGTGCCGTTCATGGTCGCGCCGTTGTAATCCGTCATCAGCTCCTGGGACGTTTTTGTTAAGCCGGCGGTTTGGTTGATCCATTTGCCGGTGTAGTCGGAATCGTTCGGAACGTCCGGTAAATTACAATCCGTTCCGGAAACGAAGGAAAAGTCTTCGCCCAGCGTCAGGGCTGCAAGGGCGGAACAGCCGGAGAATATGCCGGATATATTCGTCACAGAGCCGGTATCCCAACTGCCGAGGTTCAGCGCGGTGAGCGAAGAACAGCCGTTGAACATACAGAACATAGTCGACACAGAGCCGGTATCCCAGCTGCTCACATTCAGCGAGGTGAGTGAAGAACAGCCGCTGAACATGCTGTACATCTGCGTCACAGAGCCGGTTTCCCAGCTGCCGACGTCCAGCGCGGTGAGGGCGGAACAGTCTTGAAACAGACTGTACATCTGCGTCACAGAGCCGGTATTCCAGCTGCCGACGTCCAGCGGGTTGAGCGAAGAACAGCCGGCAAACATATCGCCCATATTCGTTACAGAGCCGGTATCCCAGCCGCTCACGTCCAGCGAGGTGAGCGAAGGACAGTCCTTAAACATACAGCACATATCCGTTACAGAGCCGGTATTCCAGCTGCCGACGTCCAGAGAGGTGAGGGCGGAACAACCGGCAAACACAGAGGACATAGACGTTACAGAGCCGGTATCCCAGCCGCTGACATCCAGAGAGGTGAGCGAAGAACAACCGGAAAACATACCGGCCATATTCGTTACAGAGCTTGTGTCCAGATGATCGATTCCATTCACGGCGGTCAAATTGGTGAATCCGCTAAACCAAGACGCAGTGGATACCGGCGCAACCGTGTCCAAAAACGTAACCGTGGTCACGTTTTCCCGATTGTCGCGCCAAGGCACACTCTCTTGCTGAGTATAAGTGTCCGTCAAAAAGCCGGTGTAATATTCGTCGCCGGAAACGGGATCGCCGCCCGCTGTGCGGTGGACGCCGTCCGCTTCCAGCCCGCCCACGCAGAACGTAAGGGTGCCGGCGGTGCCGTTAAAAACGGCGTAGGCCTGCAGCGGCTGCCATACCCACGTGTCTGCCATGGTCGTGCCGTCATAGACGTCCATCAGCGCTTCGGCCGTGTACGCCGAGCCTTCGCCGTTCTCGCGGATCCACTTTCCGGTATGCGCTGCATCTGTCGGTGCGTCAGGCAGACAGGCGTTAACAAATGTTCCGATGTCCCAAGCGTTGGGATTATCATTGTTTGTCTGCGAATGACCATCGTTAAAACGGAAGCCCGCGCCGAGTTTCAGGGAGAACAGCGCGTTGCAGTGGTAGAGCATGCCGTCGGTGTTTGTTTCTTCACCGATAACAAAGCTGCTTAAGTCCAGCCGCTGCAAAGCGGTACAGTTGCAGAACATACCCTGCATCTGCGTTACGCCGGCGGTGTTGAAATTACTCAGATCCAGCTGCTGCAAAGCGGAACAGTAATAA
>JAFSXY010000119.1 GCA_017443805.1 Clostridia bacterium
ACCAGCGGCTTTTTTGCTTTTTTTGCCCGGTTTGCAGGGATCAGCGCAAAAACCGCAACACACAGCGCCGCGGCGGCAAAGCTCATCAGCGCGTTGTTTTTGATCAAGCCGGAAAAAGAAAGAGCGAAAACGATCGCGTGTACGGCGTAATGCCGCGCGTTTTTCTTCATCCACACAAAATGCGTAGACGTGCGATAGCCGTTGAGCTGGAACATATGCAGATTGAATATGAGACTGCGGAAGACCGCCCAAAAGGAGATCATCACGGTCAGACCGTACAGGATTTGCAGAAGCGCTGTCATTTGAAAAAAATGTCCTTTCCGTAAATTAAAGCTTCAAAAAGGAAGCGAGGATCGCATTGTAAAGACCCGGGAACTCCACGAAAGCAAAGTGGCTGCCGCCCTCGATGCGGGCAAGGCCCGCGTCCGGGATCAGACGCTCCATTTTTTCGGCGTCCGCGATGGGTGTCGCGGTATCCAGCGTCCCCCAGATGAGCAGCGTGGGCGCTTTGACGCCGGGTAAAAGCGGCTCCAGGTCCTCGTTGACGGTGTTCACCAGGATCTGCCGCATTAAGGGCGAAGCGGCGCGGTAATCGGCGGACCCAACCATGGACTGCATTTTATTCAGCAGCGCAGGGCTTATGGAAACAAGCCTTTTGCCGAGCTTTACGATTTTCTCTTTCCGTTCCTGCTCCTCGGTTTTCACCGGCCGGATACCTGCGGAATCCACTAAAATCACCTTGGTGATTGCAAAGGGCAGGTTTTCCCGGCTGCAGAGCTTGATGATCACTCTTCCGCCGAAGGAGTGTCCGAGCAGGATCGCTTTTTTCACACCAAAGTGTTCTAAGAATTTGATTACGAAATCCGCGTAGTCATCTACGCGCCACGCGTTTGGCGGCTCCGGCGTCTGCCCGTGGCCGGGCATATCCATGGCGAGCACCCGGTATTTCGCGCTGATCGGCAATGCGCTTGGCTGAAACAGGCCGATGTTGGACGCCCAGCCGTGGAGCATGACCACGGTCTCTTCGCTCTCGGGCCCGACGTCAAAATAATTGGTTTCGATATGATCGATGGTTACCGTCATTTCCCCGTATGATCCCTTCCGTAAATTTCATTAATTATAATATGAAGCCGTTTGCAATGGGTGCGTCAGTTTTCCGTCACGATCTCCGAAATGTCCACGCGCTCGGCGTCGCCCCACAGCTTTTCCAGCGCGTACTGCGCGCGCTGTTCCGCGGAAAAAACGTGCACGATCACATCGCCGTAGTCCTGCAATATCCAGCCGGTGGCGCGGCCCTCGATCCGCAGCGGCTCAAAACCCGCTTCCCGCATTTTGAATTCCACCTCGTCCGCAAGCGAACGGATATGGGTATTGGAGGTGCCGGTCGCCAGCACAAAATATTCTGTCAGAACGGTCAGATCCGCCACCTTCATCAACTCGATATCGATCCCCTTTTTGCTGTCCAGCGCACGGATCGCGGTTTCGGCTTTTTTGTTTTCCATTATTATTTCCTTTCCTGTGATAAAACGATTTCATTATAGCACGCCACGGTATCGGGATGGATCACGGCGCCGCGTTCGCTCAGCTCGTAAACGGTGAAGCGCAGGCCCTCCTCCATGGCGTATGCAAGCGATATTTTTGCGCGGGTGCGCATGTCCTCCACACCGGGATAATCCCGGTCGGCGGAGATAAAATCCGCCACGAAGAGGATCTTTTCCGGCAGCGACATCCCCACCCTGCCGGTGGTGTGGTATCTTACGGCGTCCACAAGCGCCTGCTCCGGCGCATAGGTTTCCGTAATATAAACGGCGCCGGCGATCGCATGCCAGAGCTTCGGCGCGGCCAGCTCCACGGGCGAGAGCTTTACGCCGTGCGAAGCGAAAAAACGCAGCGCCTCGTCACGGGGCTGTTCTTTTAATACGTCGTGCAAAATCCCGGCAGCGTACGCCGCATGCGGATCGCCGCCGTACCGTTTGGCCAGCGCCATCGCTTCGTCCGCCACACACATGGAATGGTAAAAGCGGGCGTCCGAAAGCCGGCTTCTGATATCTTTTATAAATTCATCCGTATTATATCGCACGGTACAGACCCTTTTCAAGTATATATTCTTCCGCAGTTGGCGCGACAAGCCCGTGGATATCCTCCCCCGCCGAAACGCGGCGCCTGATTTCGGAGGCGCTGATCTCAAAGGGTTCGAACTCCATGATCCGCACCTCGCCGAAGGCGCGCAGGTGTTTATCGGCGTAGGTTTCCAGCGTTTCGCGCTTCGTGCTGCCCTTCCGCACGGCGGCGCAGAGCGTCGCCGTTTGCAATATCTCTTCAAAGCGGAACCACGTATTGAAAATCAGCAGCTGATCCTCGCCCACGATCCAGAAAAGTCTGTCCGTCGGGTACAGATCCCGAAAATGCCGGACAGTCTCCACCGTATAGCTCTTGCCGCCCTTGGCGATCTCATAATCGGAGACGCTGCACGAAGCGGGAAAGCTCAGTGCGCACAGCGTAAGCCTGTCCTCGTCGGACGAGACTGCACCCTCCTTGAAGGGCGAACACGCGGCGGGCAGGATATAGGTCCTGTCCAGTCCGTTATGCCGGATTGCGGCGCAGGCAAGCTTTACGTGCCCCATATGCGGGGGATCGAAGCTGCCGCCGAAAAGCCCGATGTTCATACGTCCCTCTTGAAACGCTTCTCCCTGCCCTTTTTGTCCGTAAACGGACTTTTTTTCCGGGGCGGGACGTCCTTTTTCTTGACCGTTTTTACTTTTACCACCGTCTTTTTCGGGGTATGCAGATCTTTTTCATAGCGGTAAAGGACGATTACGCCGCCGATGACCTGCACCACCTCGGCGCCGGTTTTCGCGGCCAGCTCATCCGCCGCATCCCGCGCCGAAACGGGCGAGGTCTCCGTAAGCACGCGCAGCTTTATAAGCTCCCGCGCCCGCAGGGCGTCGTCCGTCTGGGCGACCAGCGTATCGCTTATGCCGCCCTTGCCGATCTGGAAGAGCGCTTCCAGTCCGTTTGCCTGCGCACGCAGCGCAGCGCGTTCTTTGCTTGTCATATTCAATCTCCCGTTACAGTATCGACTGCAGTTTTTCTTTCAGTGCGCGCAGGGCGTTGCCGCGGTGGCTTACGGCGTCCTTTTCGGCGGGAAGAAGCTCTGCAAAGCTTTTGTCGCCCACAAAAAAGATCGGATCGTAGCCGAAGCCGTTTTCTCCGCGCGGGGCAAAACCGATCTTTCCCTCGCAGACGCCGCGGACGGTAAACTTCGTCCCGTCCGGGAACACGCACGCCACGGCGCTTACAAAGCGCGCGGTGCGCTTTTCCGCCGGCACGTCCTTTAATTCTTCCAGCAAATACGCGATCTTTTCGGCAAAGGGAGTTTCCTCGCCGTGATAACGGGCGGAATAAACGCCGGGACGGCCGTCAAGCACGTCCACGCAGAGGCCCGAATCGTCGGCGATGCAGGGCATCATGCCGTCCAGACAGCCGTTCAGCGCTTTGAGCATGGCGTTTTCCTCAAAGGTCTGCCCCGTTTCCTCCACCTCGTTTAAGATGATCCCGCGTTCGAAATCCAAACAGACGTTCACGCCGAGCGGTGCAAGGATCCTGTTTAATTCCTCCCGTTTTTTGGGATTATGTGTTGCGATTAAAAAGTCCAAACAGGCCCCTCCGTTTCTTCTTTTCCGGCGCATCCGCCGTCTCTTCCGGTTTTGCGGGCGCTAATTCCGGTTCGGCGGGCGTTAATTCCGGTTCGGCCGCCGCCGCTTCCGCCTCGGCAGGCGTTTGCGCAGGCGCGCTTACCGTGCCGTCGGTATTTTCATCTGCCGCTTCTTTTTGTCTATCATCTGCCGTGTCTTGTCCACTCCGGTCTTCGTCAGCTTTCCGCCCATATGCATCAGGCGCACTTTCCGTTTGTCCTTCTTCGAAAGGCTCGGCAAAAGCTTCGGCAGCGGCAGGCGCGGCGACAGGCGTTTGGCGAACATCCGGCGTTCCGTCTTCGAAAGCGTCCCGGTCCGTTTGTCCCGCATCAGCGTCGATTTCATCGACGATACCCTGTTCGCCGCCGAGTCCTTCAAATAAAGCGCCGACAAATTCTTTAAGCTCGTCGCCGCCTTCTTCAGCGTCTCCCTCCGACGGGACGAAATTGCGGTATTCCTCGCTGTTGTACAGCTCTTCGAGCGTGTTTTCATTTGCATCCTCCTTATTGTCGACCTCTTCAAACAGACTCTTTGCAAAGGCGGCGGGGTTGAAGGGCTGGAGATCGTCCAGCTTTTCGCCCACGCCGATAAACTTGACGGGGATCTTTAATTCGTTTTTGATGGAGAGCACCACGCCGCCCCGGGCGGTGCCGTCCAGCTTGGTGAGCACAATGCCCGTGATCTCGGCGACGGCGGCAAATTCCTTTGCCTGATTGACGGCGTTCTGCCCGGTGGTGGCGTCCAGCACCAGCAGCACCTCACGGTCGGCATAGGGCAGTTCTCGGTCCATGACGCGATAGATCTTGCCCAGCTCCTCCATCAGGTTCTTCTTGTTGTGGAGCCGGCCCGCCGTATCGCAGATGATGATATCGCAGTTGCGGGCAATACCGGCCTGGATGGTATCGTAGACCACCGCGGCGGGGTCCGCCCCCTCCTTATGCTTGATGATATCCACTCCTGCGCGCTGCGCCCAGACGTCCAGCTGGTCGATCGCGGCGGCGCGGAAGGTATCGGCCGCGCCGAGGATCACTTTTTTCCCCTGTGCCTTATACATGGAAGCAAGCTTGCCGATGGTGGTGGTCTTGCCCGCGCCGTTGACGCCGATGACGAGGATCACGGAGGGGATGGTGATCAGACCCATATCCTCGCCGCCGTAAAGCAGGTCTGCGATGATGGATTGCAGTTCTTTTTTTACCTCGGCGGGTTTTTTGATCTTTTCTTTCTGTACGCGGCTTTTCAGCTCCTCCACGACCTGTACGGCGGTGGTCACGCCGACGTCCGCCATGACGAGGATCTCCTCCAGCTCGGTATACAGGTCCTCGCTGAAATCGTCGAACGCGTCCAGCATATCGTCGATGGCGCCCGACATTTTATTTCTTGTTTTGGACAAACCGAAATTGATTTTACTGAATATACTCATTTTTTATTCCTCCAGCTGCAGTTGGGCAGCCATCTGCGCGGTTTTCAGCTCCAGCAGCTTCGATACGCCGTGCTCCTGCATGGTCACGCCGTAAAGGATATCCGCTTCCTCCATGGTGCCGCGGCGGTGCGTGATCAGAATAAACTGGGAGTTGGCGGTCATCATGCGCACATACTGCGCGTAGCGCACGACGTTGACGTCGTCCAGCGCCGCCTCCACCTCGTCGAACACACAAAACGGCGCGGGACGTACCTTTAAGATCGCAAACAGCAGCGCGATACCGATCAGGCCCTTTTCGCCGCCGGAGAGCAGCGAAAGACTCTTGACGTTTTTGCCCGGCGGCTGCGCCTTGATATCGATGCCGCACTCCAGGATATCGTTTTCATCCTCCAGGATCAGCTCCGCGGATCCGCCGCCGAAAAGCTGCCGGAACGTCTCCTTGAAATAGTTGTTGATCGCCTCGAAGCGGTCGCGGAATCGTTCGCTCATCTGCTCGGTGAGTTCGTCGATCAGCCGCAGCAGCTCCTTTTTGGATTTTTCGACGTCCGTGACCTGTCCGGACAAAAATTCGTAGCGCGAAGAAACCTCTTTATATTCGTCGATGGCGGCGACGTTCACGCTGCCGAGCGCCTTGATCTGGCCCTTTAACTCGGACAGCCGTTTTTGCGCCTTGGAAACGCTTTCGATCTCCGGCGCCTGTTCGGCGGCCTCCCGGCGGGTCAGGCCGTAATCCTCAAAGAGCTTGCGCTCGGTATCCTCCTGCTCTTTCTCCAGTGCGTTCTTTCGCTCTTCCAAACGCACAAGCTCCGCGCCGAGCCTTTCGCGCTCCTCATTTTTCTGTTTTTCCGTTTCACGGGCGACGGCAGTGGTTTTTTCGGCCTCCTCCCGTTTTTGGATCAGCGCTTCGATCTCGGCGTTGCGCGCAACGATCGTCTCCCGTAAGGCGACGGCCCCGGCGCCGGCCTCCTCGGCCTTTTTACGCAGCTCCTCGCTTTTTTCGGCGTTTTCGGCAAGCTCCGATTTCAGCTGCGCCTTACGCTGCGAGATCTCTCCCCTGCGGGCGTCCAGCGCGGCTGCCGCGTCTTTTTTCGCCTGCATCTCTTTCATGAAAGATACGGCTTTTACGTTGTTTTCGGAAATGGCGGCGTTGATCTCTTCCCTTTGCGTGAGCAGCGCGTCCCTGCCGCCGGTCAGTACGCGCAGCGCTTCTTCCCTGCGCGTTTTTTCCGCCTCCAGGTTACCGCATTCCTCCTGCGCCAGACGGACGTTTTCCTCCAGATAGGAAAGTCTGTCGGCAGCCTCTTTTTTCTCGTTTTCAAGCGCTTCACACGATCTGCGGTTTTCTTCCATCGCGGAGCGCGTGAGCGACAAAGCGCTGTGTTTTTCGCCGCTCTCCTGCGTCAGCCGCAGAATATCCGCCTGCGCGCCTTCGCCCTGCGCTTTTTCCATGGAGAGCGCCTCAACGGCGGTCTTCATCTGCAGGGAGAGCGTCTGCAGTTTTTCCTCCAGCGACGCGATCTCTTTTTTTGCCTTTTCGGCCTGCGAACGCCGGGCAAGGAAGCCGGAATTGGAGGCGCGGGAGCCGCCGGTCATGGAACCGCCGGCGTTGATGACCTGTCCGTCCAGCGTGACGATCTTAAAACGGTAAGCGTATTTTTTGGCGATGGTAACGGCGCAGTCCAGATCCTCGCATACGACGATCCTGCCCAGCAGCGACTGTACGATCTCGCGGTATTTTTTATCCGTCTGCACCAGATCGGCCGCAATGTTTATATAACCAAACATGTCGTCCAGGCCCTTTTCCTCCAGCGTTCTGCCGCGGATGGCGGACAGCGGCAAAAAGGTCGCGCGGCCCGCGTTGGCGCTTTTTAACATCTGGATGGCGCGTTTGGCGTCCGATTCCGTCTCGGTGACGATGTCCTGCACGGCGTTGCCAAGCGCCGTTTCAACGGCGGTCTGGTAGGCGTCCGGCACGCTGATCAGACTGATGAGCGTCCCGTGGATACCGGTGAGCGTGCCGCGCGCTTTCTCGCGCATGACAGCCTTGACGCTGCCGCCGTAGCCTTCCATGTTTTTTTCGGTCTCCTCCAGAAACCTCAGCTTTTGCTGCGTCTGCAGCAGCTCCAGCTTTTTGTTTTCATATGTCTCTTTTGCGGCGGCGGCCTTTTCCTCCGCCCGTTTCAGGCGGAGCGCGTAGCCTGCGGCGGCGTTGCGCATCTGCGTGAGCGTTTCATCCGCCTGCTCGGCCTTTTCAAGGTCGGACGCCTCCTGCGCGGACAGCGCCTTTAACGCTTCGGCGCGTTCGGCAAGGCTTTCTTCGATCACGGTCAGCCGCTGGCGGATCTCCTCCGCGGACGAGGCCGAAGCGGACAGCATGATCTGCGTGCGGGAGATTCGCAGGGACAGCTCTCCCAGCGCTTCATTCTCCGCGTTATATTCATCGGAATACTTTTCATCTTCACTGTGCAGGTTTTTAAGCTTTTCACTCAGCGCCTCGGCGACGGCGGCGGTCTCTTCGGACTGCGCGCGCAGCGCGTCGGCCTGCGCTTCCAGCTCCGCGCGTTCACGTTCCAGCGCGGCGACGGCGTCGTCCTGCAGCAGGATATCGTTTTCGATCCGCTGCGCGGCGGCGGCGTTATGTTCCACGGAGTTCAGATATACGGCCGCAACGGACTCCAAGGACGCCGCCTCCTCCTCGGCGGCGGAAATCTGACTGCGCAGGTTTTCCGTTTTGATATTGACCTCTCTGGTATCGGCGGCGGCGTTGTCGATTTCGGCGGACAGACGCTCCAGCGCCAAAGTGGCGGCGTCGTACTGACTTTGCACTACGCTCATTTTGCCCAGCTGTTCGCGGATCTGCTCTGCGGAACGGGACAAAACGTTCAGCCACAGACCGATCTCCAGTTCCTTTTTCTCGGCGGCGTACACCAAAAACTGCTGCGCCTTGACGCTCTGCTTTTCCAGCGGGCCGACGCGCGCGTGCAGCTCGGCCACGATATCACGCAGCCGCACAAGGTTTTCCTCCGTCTGCGTCAGACGCTTCAACGCGTCGGCGCGGCGGTAACGGTAATGGGAGATCCCCGCCGCTTCTTCAAACATGTCGCGGCGGTTCTCGGACTTGGCGGAGACCATCTCCTCGATCTTGCCCTGCCCCACCAGCGAATAGCCGTCCCGGCCGAGGCCGGTATCCATGAACAGCTCGTTTACGTCGCGCAGGCGCACGGTCTTGCCGTTGATGAGATAGGCGCTTTCGCCGGAGCGGTAATAACGCCGGGTGACGCTGACCTCGCGCGCAGGATTGTTGAGCGCGCCGTCGGCGTTGTCCAGCCGCAAAGTTACTTCGGCGTAGCCTACGGCGCGGCGGTCCCTGGTGCCGCTGAAGATCACGTCCTCCATCTTTGCGCCGCGCAGGGATTTCGTGGACTGCTCGCCCAGCACCCAGCGCACCGCGTCGGAGATATTGCTTTTGCCGGAGCCGTTGGGGCCCACGACGCCCGTGATCCCTTCACCGAACGTTAATACCGTTTTATCCGGAAAGGACTTGAAGCCCTGCATTTCCAATGCCTTTAAGTACATCCTGTTTCCCTTTCATAGCCGAGTTCGTCGGTTTTGCGCGCCGTTTTCCCTAAACGGACGCAGCCGCCGGAATATAACGCGGGACGCCCGCCTGTTCTTTGATTTTTATAAGGTAGCCCTGTTCTTTGAAAAACGAAGTGTTTCTGCGCCCATGCCCGGCAGCTTTGGACACATCGCCCGGCGCGACCGTGACAAGGACCTGTCCTTTGGGCAGTTTTCGGAGCTGTTCTCCGATCGCAAACCGGTAGATCTCACCCTCGCACAGCTCCCTGAACGCCGGATGGTAAGGCCCTGCGACGAAACGCAGCGTCCCTTCTGCGCCTGCGTGCAGTCCCAGACGGATCACACGCACGCCCGCGTTTTCAACCAGCTGTAAAAGCGCCGCACAGAGCGATACGCTGTCCTCCAATGACGGCGGCGTGTAGTCGCCCGCGCGGTAGAGCTCACACAGACGCGTGCCCTCCAAAACAACGGTGGGATAGATGCGCATCGTATCCGGCTGCAGCGCGCAAAGCGACAGGGCTGTTTGCCTGTCTTTTTGGGGACTGCTGCCGTACAGGCCCGTCATCATCTGCAGTCCCAGCGAAAAGCCGAAGGTTTTTATCAGTTCCGCCGCGCGGACGGTATCCGCCGCCGTGTGGCCGCGTTCGTTTTGCGCGAGCACGCCGTCGTCCATACTCTGTGCGCCGAGCTCAATAGCCGTAACGCCCTTTTGTTTGAGCAGTAATAATGTGTTTTCATCCACGGCGTCCGGCCGGGTGGAGATCCGGATGCCGCCGAAATCCCTTTGCAGGAACGGCGCCGCGGTATCCAGACACATGCGCATCAGCGCCGGGTCCACTGCCGTAAAGCTGCCGCCGAAAAAGGCGATCTCGCTGTTTTCTCTGTCATGCGGACATTTTGCGGCCGTCTCGCACGCGTCGACGATATCCGCCGCCGTAAGCGGCCGCGTCTGGCCGGAGATCGCGCGCTGGTCGCAGAAGATGCAGCGGTGCGAACAGCCCGCGTGCGGCACGAAGAGCGCGACGTTTATATGCTTCATATCCGGATGCCCATCAGCTTGAGCGCCTCCGCCGCGGCGGCCTGCTCCGCTTTTTTCTTGCTGTGCCCCACGCCCGTACCGATACGGTTGGAATTGAGATACACCTCCACCGTAAAGGTCTTGTCGTGGTCGGGACCCGCCTCCGCCGCCAGCACGTAGTGCAGCTGCTCGTCCGGGTTTTTCTGGACAACCTCCTGCAGCACGGTCTTGTAGTCCACCATCGGCTTATCGCCGGTATCGGCCTCAGGGATAAAGCGGAGGACAAAATCCTTCGCCGCCTGCACGCCGCCGTCCAGATAGACAGCGGCAATCACCGATTCAAACGCGTCGGACAAAATACTCGGCCGGTTTGCGCCGCCGGAGAGCTTTTCTCCCTTGCCCAGCCGGATATAATCGCCGAGATTCAATTCCCGCGCGAAGCCCGCCAGCGTTTTTTCGCAGACCGCGTTGGCACGGCGGCGCGTGAGCTCTCCCTCCGGCTGCGTCTCGAATTTCCGGAACAGGTATTCGGCGGTGAGAAAGCCCAGCACCGAATCGCCCAGAAATTCCAGCCGCTCGTTATCCCGGCGGTATCCGTGCTCGTTGGCAAAGGAGGAATGCGTCAGCGCAAGCTCCAACAGCGAGCGGTCCTGAAATTGATAACCGATCTGTTTTTCAAGTTCCCGTAATTCCATCGTGTTCTTTCCATTCTTTGTTTTCCCGCAGCGCGGCTTCAAGATCCGCCAGCGCGCGTTCGGCAAGCGCGGCGTAACGCTGCTGCTTGTCGCGTATTCTTGTTTCGGGCGGCGGCAGCAGCCCCATCGCGGCGCCCATGGGCTGAAAATCCCTGACCGTTTCATCCGCGATATAGCGGGACAATGCGCCCATCATGGTGGTTTGCGGCAAAACGAGCGGCGGTTTGCCGTCCAGCAGCCTTGCCGCGTTGACGCCCGCCAATATGCCGGCAGCCGCGCTCTCCATGTACCCTTCCACGCCGGTGATCTGACCGGCGAAAAAGATGTTTTCATACCTGCGCATGGAAAATGCCGGCGTCAGCAGGCCGGGGGAATGCAAAAACGAATTGCGGTGCATCACGCCGTAGCGGACGAACTCCGCGTCGTTCAGCGCCGGGATCATGGAAAACACCCGTTTCTGCTCGCCGAATTTCAGGTTGGTCTGGAAACCGACCAGATTATACATCGTGCCGGCGCGGTTTTCCTTCCGCAGCTGCAGTACCGCCCACGGACGGTGGCCTGTGGCGGGGTCCACAAGCCCCACCGGCTTCATCGGCCCAAAGCGGATGGTGTTTTCTCCCCGCTTCGCCATCACCTCAATGGGCATACAGCCCTCATATATTTCTCCGTTTTTCTCAAAATCGTGCAGCACCGCGGACTCGGCATTTATAAGCGCTTCGTAAAACGCCTCGTACTCCGCTTTGTTCATGGGACAGTTGATATAATCGTCCCCGCCCTTTTCATAGCGCGATTGGCAGAAAGCGCGCGTCATATCCACGCTGCCGGCCGTCACAATGGGCGCCGCGGCGTCAAAAAAGCTGAGCCGGTCGCCGCACAAACGGGTGATATCTTCGCTTAAAGCGTCGCTCGCCAGCGGCCCCGCCGCCACGATCACGACCTCGTTCCGGGGAATGGCCGTCACCTCTTCCCGGATCACTTCGATCAAAGGGTCGGCTTCGATCCCGGCGGTCACCGCGGCGGAAAACGCGTCCCGGTCTACAGCCAGCGCGCCGCCTGCGGGTACGCTGTGCAATTTTGCGTTCTGCACGCAGACGGAGCCGAAAAGCGCCATTTCCGCTTTGAGCAGCCCGGCCGCGGACGCCGTGCGTTCCGCCTTGAAGGAGTTGGAACAGACCAACTCGCAGAGCAGCTTGCTTTTATGCGCCGGCGAAAACCTGACCGGCTTCATTTCATACAGCTTAACGCCGATCCCGCGCGCCGAAAGCTGTTTTGCGGCCTCCACGCCGGCAAAACCGCCGCCGATCACCGTAACCCTTTTTTCCATATCGATCAAAACTTAAAAACTTTATTTTCCCTGTTTTGCCTTTGTCTGATACCCGCAGTTCTCATCCAGGCACTTGACGATGCCGCCTCTGGCGCGGAAAAGCGTTTTGCCGCACTGGGGGCAGGTCTGCGAAGTCGGCGTATCCCACGTCATGAATTTACATGCCGGATAATTGGAACAGCCGAAGAAGGTGTGTCCTTTTTTGCTTTTCTTGCTGATGATGCTGCCGCCGCAGACAGGGCACTGTCCCGCGGTGGGGACCACGAAGGGCTTTGTGAATTTACAGGTCGGATAATTGGGGCAGGCCAGGAACTTACCGTACCGGCCGACCTTGACGACCATCAGCGCGCCGCACTTTTCGCACGGGACGTCGGTCTTGTCCTCCTCCAGGCTGATCTTTACGCCCTCCATGGAGGTCCTGGCCTTTTGGAGCGTATCTTCAAATTCGTCGTAAAAGCTGTGCAGCATGCGGATATAATCGTAGCCGCCCGCCTCGATCTTATCCAGATCCGCCTCCATGCCGGCGGTGAACTTCGTGTTTACGATCTTGGGGAATTTATCCTTTAACAAGTGCGTGATCGCAACGCCCAGCTCCGTAGGCGCCAGCAGCTTTTTGCTCTCGCGCGTGACGTAGTCGCGGTCGAGGATGATGGAGAGAATGGACGCGTAGGTACTGGGACGGCCGACGCCGGTCTCTTCCAGCATTTTGATCAGAGAGGCTTCCGAATAGCGCATGGGCGGCTGCGTATAATGCTGCTCGTCCTTTAATTCGCGGAGCTTTACCGCGCCGCCGTTCTCCATCTCCGGCAGGCTGGTCTTGTTTTCCTCTTCGTCCTCGGCGTTGTTGTCATACAAAACGGAGTATCCGTCAAAGCGGACCGTATAGCCGGAGGCGTTGAACACGCAGTAGTGCGCTTCGTCGCCGGGTTTCGCGGCATGGATCTCGGTTTTGACCGTATCCTGCAGACAATTCGCCATCAGGCTCGCCATAAAACGCCGCCAGATCAGATCGTAAAGCTTGTTCTGCTCCGCGGTCAGCGAATCCTTGACGCGGGCGGGCGTCAGGGAAACCACGGCGGGACGGATCGCCTCGTGTCCGTCCTGCGCGCCGGCGCGCGTTTTGAAATACCGGGGCTTGTCGGGCAGGTATTTTTCACCGAAGTTTTCGGAAATGTACCGGTTGCCCTCTGCGCGGGACTCCTCGGAGATCCTGAGCGAATCGGTACGCATATATGTGATCAGACCCACGGTACCGTAGCCCTGCACGTCGATGCCTTCGTACAGCTCCTGCGCGATCTTCATTGTGCGCTTGGCGGTAAAGCCGAGCCGGCGGGACGCCTCCTGCTGCAGCGTGGAGGTGATAAAGGGCGGCGAGGGCTGCTTTTTGCGGATACTCTTTTTCACAGACGCGACCGTATATGCGGCGCCGTCAAGCCGATCGAGAACTTCCTTTGTCTGCTGCTCGTTTTCCAGCTTGATCCTGCCGTTTTCATCGCCCGTAAAGGAAGCCCGGAACTGTTTTTTGGAGGGCGGCGCAGTCAGCACGGCGTCCAGCGTCCAGTATTCCTCCGGTACAAACTTCTGAATCTCCTCTTCCCTGTCCACGATCAGGCGCAGCGCCACGCTCTGCACCCGGCCGGCGGAGAGCCCGCGGTGGATCTTCTGCGAGATAAAAGGGGAAAGCCGGTAGCCCACAAGGCGGTCGAGAATACGCCGCGCCTGCTGGGCGTTGACAAGGTCCTGATCGATCTTTTCGGGATGCCGGATCCCCGCCAGCACGCTGTTTTTGTTGATCTCATTGAATTTGACGCGGTTTTTATCGTTCATGGAAAGCCCTAAAAGCGTCGCCAGATGCCAGGAGATCGCTTCGCCCTCGCGGTCGGGGTCGGTCGCGAGATAGACCTTGTCGCTTTTTCCCGCCAAAGTCTTCAGCTCCGCAAGAAGCTTTTCTTTGCCCTTGATCACCGTGTAATCCGGCGCGAAATCTTTTTTGACGTCCACGCTGAGCTTTGCGGAATACAGATCGCGCACGTGCCCCATGGACGCCCGGACCTCATAGCCGCTTCCCAGATATTTTTTGATGGTTTTCGCCTTGGCGGGGGACTCCACAATCACTAATGCCTGCATAAATCTTTTGCCTTTGCGTACGGTTTGCTTGCGGCGCGCCGCACCGTACCGTCCTTTCGTCTGTATTGAGCGTTGAGTTTTGAGTTATTGATAAAAAATGCTTTATTACCAAAGATTACGTCCGGACAAGCATATTGCCCGGCAGGGACTTTATAAGCCCCAGCAGCTCCAGCCGTGTTGCCGCTTTCATGGCGGCGCTGACGCCGAGAAGCGTTTTCTCCACAAGCGCATCCAGCGTCTGCGGCGTTGTGCTTACCGCGTCGAACAAGACCTTTACGTCACCCGTCAGCGCGGGCGTTTTTGCCGACGGCGCGGGCGTTTTGTTCACGATCGCCTGCGCGGCGGTTTTTTTCTGCGCCGTCGGCGCAGGTTTCGTCCGGGACGGCGCAGGCTTGCCTGCGGATACGGGACCCGTTTTTTCCTGCGCGGCGGTCCCCGCATAAAACCGGCGGTAAACGGCGGCCGCCTCCGCGGGGGAAACGCCCGACGCAAAAGCAAAATCCTCCAGCGTCCCGCGTGCGGGGAAAAGCTCCGCCGGCGGCGCGTCCCGGTACGGCGCAAGCGGCGCGGGCTTTCGTTCGGATGAAGCCGTCCGCCCCCGGAACAGGGCGAGAACGGGTTCCAGATCCTCCAGCGGCTGCGCGCCTTTTTCCAGCAGCGCTTCGGCGCCCTCGGAGGAAAGCAGCGTCGGCTGCGGTACGAAAATCGTTTTTTTCTGTTTTTGCGCGTAATCCGCGGTGATCAGCGAACCGCCTTTTCGGCCGGACTGCACCACGATCACACAGGCGCAAAGCCCCGCAATGATACGGTTGCGGCGGGGAAAGGTATAACGGGAGGGCGCGGTAAACGGCGCAAGCTCCGTCAGCAGCAGTCCCTGCCGGATGATCCTGCGGCGGAAAAAGACATATTCCGGTAAATAGTTATATCCGAAGCCGTTGCCCAGCACGCCGACGGTGGCGCCGCAGGAGATTGCGCCGGATTGTGCGGCGTGATCGATCCCGCAGGCACAGCCGCTGACCGGTAAAACGCCGTTTTCGGCAAGCGTTCTGCCGATCCCGTAGGCAAGCCCCTTCCCTTCTTCGGTGGCGCTGCGGGTCCCGACGACCGCAGCCATACACGGAAACGAGAGCAAATTCAGATTGCCCGCCGCGTAGAGCAATACGGGAAAATCGCGGATCGCGCGCAAAGACTGCGGGTAAAGCGGGCTCTCCGCCGTTACGATCTGCCAGTTGAATTCCCGACAGACCGCAAGGGTCTCCTCCGCTCTTTGCTCCGGGACGGCGCGCAGTTTCCGCACCGTCTCAGACGCGCCCGGCAGATCCGACGCGTCGATATCGGAAAGGTGTGCGTATACTTTTTCGGCGGTCCGGTATTTTTCGATCAGCGCCGACGCCGCCGAAGAAGCTCCGAGGGCGAGGTGCAGACGCATCCACGCATTTAAGTTTTCCGTAAAATCACCCGCCTGCTTTTATTTTGTAAACTCCCAGATCAGGATCGCCGCCGCGACGGCCGCGTTCAACGACTCCGCTCTGCCGCGCATGGGAATATAAACCGTTTGATCGCATATTTCCAGCAGCGCTTCGCTTACGCCGCTGCCCTCATTGCCCACGATCATAACGCTGCCGCCTGTTTTCGGGACTGCGGTCACGTCCGCAGAAGCCCGGTGCAGCGCGGCCGCATACACGCGCAGACCCTGCTTTTTCAATTGCGCCGCCGTCAGGACGGCGTCGTCTGCGCGCAACACGGGAAAGCGCAACAGCGCGCCCATAGACGCCCGGAGCGCCTTCGGCGCAAAAACGTCGCAGCCGCCGGAAACGATCATCCCCGCGGCGCCGAACGCCTCGGCCGTACGCGCGATCGCACCCAAATTATCCGGATTTTGGATATTGTCCGTCATCAGATAAAAACCATCCGAACGGATCTCCGGTTCAGTCGGACGCTGCCGGCACACGCAGAATACGCCCTGCGGCGTGCGCGTATCGCTCAGCTTTTCGGCGACGGCGTCGGTGATGCGGTAAACGCGCCCTGCATTTTCAGCCGCGGAGGCAATCTCTTTGCCGTATTTATTGAAAGCCGCGTCCGTGAAAAAGCAGTCGGTGATCTGTACGCCGTTTTGGGCGGCGTCGGCGCAAAGGCGCGCCCCCTCCAGAAGGAACAGGCCCGTCTGTCTGCGCGCGGCGGCCGTCAGAAGGGCGCAGGCCTCCCGGATCTTCGGATTTTGTCTGGACGTAAGCAGCTCGTAATGATCCATCTTAACCATACTGAATATCCTGCAGCACGACCCACAGAAGAACGCAAACGGCAATAATCACCGTGGGAGAAAGATAGTAAACGTATTTTTTTGCGTTCCGGTATTTGCCCGGACGCAGCCGGAGAAACGCGGGGCTGCGCAGTGCAAAAATGATCAGTGCCAGAAGCCCGACGCCGATAAAGCCGTAAACGGCCGCGTCGGAGATGATCATTACCTCGGAAGCCTCGTACGCGTTCTCCAGCAGCGCCAGCGCGACGGAAAGCAGATTATTCAGCAAATGGACAAGAATACCCGTCCACAGCGACCCGGTCGCCACGGCGCAGTAGCCCAGCGCAACGCCTGCGATCAGGGCAAAGGGCGCCTGCGTCATATTTTGGTGCATCAGCGCAAACAGCAGCGCGGACGTCAGGATCGCGAACCAGTCGCCGAATTTGCGCAGCGGCTGCATCAATACCCCGCGGAACGCGAATTCCTCCAGCAGCGCCGGCGAAACGGCCGTGGCCACGACCATCAAAATCACACCGGGGGCGGTGGTCGGCGTCGGCTCGCCCTCCAGCGCCTCATAGAACGAAGTGAAACCGTAACCGATTTCATCCGCCCACATGGCCAGATAGTTTGTGATCACGCTGCCCAGCAGGCATATGCCCAAGCCGACAAACACCAGCAGAAAGGCATTGTATCCGGAATAGACCCCGCCCAGCGGCAGCGAAAAAGCAAACGCCTTTTGTTTATTCAAAACCAGATACAGGATAAAAAACGGCAGACCGATACAAAAAACGGTATACATGATATCGATCAGATAGGATGCTTCCAGATTGTTTTTATAAAGCTCCGCAAGCGACGTACTGCGCAGCACATAGCCGAACAGCCAGCTGACCAGCAGCAGAAGCAGCAGCGCGCCGCCATCAAACAGCGCCAGACGGAAGAGGATGCGCGACGGGCTTTTTTGCTTTTGCACCGGCGCGTTTTCAGGCAAATCGTATCCCGGCACATTGTAAGGGTATCTTCCGCCGCCGGGCAAATTGTTCATATTATCGTTCATACTGTCACCGAAAGATCGTTTTACGTTTTGCGTTGTCAAATCAAAAACCGGAAGGGAGAGTGCGTCGCCGTACACCGTATAAAACGGCAAACGACAGCATTCACCGCCCGCAGCAATGCTTATATTTCTTGCCGCTGCCGCAGGGGCAGGGATCGTTGCGGCCGATTTTTTCGCCCTTTTTCACAGGCTGTTTTTTCTCCGTACCGTCGGAGGCGCCGGAGGTGGCCGTCACCGTGACGGTCTGCTTCCGCTTTAAGTCCTCTTCGCTGCGGATCACCGCCGTAAGCAGCATCTGCACGGTGCCCTCGCGGATCGCGGCGGTCATCTCGTCGAACATATCGTAGCCCTCCTGCCGGAACGCAACGACCGGATCGTGCTGCGCATAGGCGCGCAGGCCGATGCCGCGCTTTAACTGGTCCATGGCGTCGATGTGGTCCATCCAGTGCATATCGACGTTGGTGATCAGGACCTTATGCTCCAGCTGCTGCATGATCTCTTTGCCGTATTCCGCGGTCTTTGCGTCAAGGATGGAAAGCGCGCGCGTCTGCATAAAGTCGGCGACGTCCTTTACGGAACCGCTCTGCGGGATGTGCGCATCACCCAAAAGCCAGGCGTACTTGCTTTCAAGGCCTGCGATGTTCCAGTCGGCGGGGTTGGAGCCCGCGCAGTAGAAGTGCGCCGCCTCGTCGATGCTCTCGGCGACCATCTTGCGGATGGTCGCGTCCATATCCACGCCGTCAAGCACCTGGTTGCGCTGCTTGTAAATGACCTCGCGCTGGGTGTTCATAACGTCGTCGTACTGCAGCACGTTTTTCCGGATGGCAAAGTTATTGCTCTCCACACGCTTCTGCGCCGACTCCACGGCGCTGGAGAAGAGCTTTGCCTCGATCGCCATACTGTCGTCCATTTTGAACATATCCAGCGTCCGATAGAACCGGTCGCCCGCGAACAGCCGCATCAGATCGTCCTCGGCGGAGAGGTAGAACCGGCTCTCGCCCGGGTCGCCCTGACGGCCGGAACGGCCGCGCAGCTGGTTGTCGATCCGGCGGGATTCGTGCCGGACCGTACCGAGGATAAACAGACCGCCGGCGGCGCGGACCTTATCCGCCTCATCCTTCAGCTGTGCTTTATATTTATCCTCCAGCTCATGGAAAATACGTCTCGCCTCTAATATTTCTTCGTCGGAGGTCTCGGAAAAGCCGGTGGCCTCGCTGATCAGCTCCTCGGCAAGATCCATACGGCGCATTTCGTCTTTTGCCATATATTCGGCGTTGCCGCCGAGAATGATATCGGTTCCGCGGCCCGCCATGTTTGTGGCGATGGTCACCGCGCCGAACTGACCGGCCTGCGCCACGATCTGCGCCTCACGCTCGTGCTGCTTGGCGTTAAGCACCTCGTGCTTGATGCCGGCGCGCTTCAACGCGGCGGAGAGCTGTTCGGATTTTTCGATGCTCACCGTACCGACCAGCACCGGCTGCCCTTTCTCGTGACAGGCCTTTACCTGCTCGATGATAGCGTTGAACTTCGCCTTTTCCGTTTTGTACATCAGATCGTCATAATCCTTGCGGATCATGGGCTTGTTGGTGGGGATCTCCACCACGTCCAGCGAATAGATCTCGTTGAACTCAGCGCTCTCGGTCATGGCGGTACCCGTCATACCGGAGAGCTTTTTATAAAGACGGAAGTAGTTCTGGAACGTGATGGTGGCAAGCGTTTTGGACTCCTGCCGGACGTTCACGCCCTCCTTTGCCTCGATCGCCTGGTGCAGGCCCTCGTTATAGCGGCGACCGAGCATGATGCGGCCCGTAAACTCGTCCACGATCAGGACTTCCCCGTCCTTGACCACGTAGTCGATATCGCGCTTCATGACGCCGCGCGCCTTGATGGCCTGGTTGACGTGGTGCGCAATGGTCAGGTTTTCGGCGTCCATCAGGTTTTCAAGATTGAAAAACGATTCGGCCTTGGCGATGCCGTTCTTGGTCAGCGTGGCGGTCTTGGCTTTTTCATCCACCACGTAGTCCGTGTCGGGCTCCATGACCTCCTCGATCTCTTTTTTCGCCTCCAGCTCCGTGATGCGCTGTACCTTTAAGGTCTTTGCAAAATCGTCCGCCAGCTTATAAAGCTCGCTGGATTTGTCGCCGCGGCCGGAAATGATCAGCGGCGTGCGCGCTTCGTCGATCAGGATGGAGTCCACCTCGTCCACGATGGCGAACACGTGGCCGCGCTGCACGCGCTGTTCTTTATAGATCACCATGTTATCGCGCAGGTAATCGAAGCCCATCTCGTTGTTGGTGCCGTAGGTGATATCTGCGGCGTAGGCCTCCTTGCGCTCGTCGTTATCCTTGGCATGGACGATCAGGCCGACGGAAAGCCCCATGAATTTGAAGATCTTGCCCATCCATTCGCTGTCGCGGCGGGCAAGGTAGTCGTTGACGGTCACGATGTGCACGCCCTCGCCCGTCAGCGCGTTCAGATAAGCGGGCAGCGTTGCCACCAGCGTTTTACCTTCGCCGGTCTTCATCTCGGCGATACGGCCCTGGTGCAGGATGACGCCGCCGGCGATCTGCACCGGGAAGTGTTTCATGTTCAGCACGCGCCACGCGGCCTCGCGGCAGGCGGCAAACGCCTCGGGCAAAATGTCGTCCAGTGTCTCGCCGTTCGCCAGACGCTGCTTGAACGCCGGCGTTTTCGCCTTTAAGTCCTCATCGCTCAAAGCGGCATATTCCGCCTCCAGCGCAAGCACGCGGGAAACGAGCTTTTCGTTCCTCTTTAACTCTTTCTTTGAATAATCACCGAAAATTTTCGTAAGCAGTGACATTTTGTTTTATTCCTCTCTTTCGTTCTCCGCGGCATATTTGCAGAACGTCCGCATGCCGCAGTCCGCGCACCGCGGTCTGCGCGCGTCGCACACGGCTCTGCCGTGCAGGACGCAGCGATGACAGAAGTCGTTGCTGCCGGCGGGATCGAGTATTTTTTTCAGTTCAAGCTCCACCTTTTTCGGATCTTTGGTATGTACCAGCCCCAAACGGTTGGAGATGCGGATCAGGTGCGTATCGGCGACCACGGCGGGCTTGCCGTAAATATCGCCTACAATCAGATTTGCCGTTTTTCTGCCGACGCCGGGCAGTGTGGTCAGGACCTCGATGGAATCCGGCACCTCGCCGCCGAAATCGGACACAAGGATCCCGGACGTTTCCACGATATCCCGCGCCTTTTGCCGGTAAAAACCGCAGGAATGGATCAGCGCTTCCACGTCGGAGACCTCCGCCTTTGCCATTGACGCGGCGTCGGGGTATTTTTCGAACAGCGCAGGCGTGACCAGGTTGACGCGGGCGTCCGTACACTGGGCGGAAAGCCGGGTCGCGACCAGCAGCTGGAACGGCGTATAGGCGTCCAGCGAGCACACAGCCTCCGGGTACAGCGTACGCAATGTTTTTTCAGCCAGACCGGCCCTCTCTTTTTTCGTCATAGATCCACACCCTTCCACGCGGCATACCGAAAAAAACGATATCGCTTTTAACAGTATACACAAGTGCAAAGCAGAAATCAAGAGAAAAACGCATAAAATAAATATTTATTTATATGCCGCCGAAATTCTGCGATCAGCGGGACAAACCGGGCTTCGCAGAAAAAATATTGCTTGCAATCCGGTTGTTTAACATATATAATGGAAAATGACAAAAAAACCAGAAAGGACATAGATATGGGCAGAAATAAAATTGCCAACCGCGGCACGACCTATTCCCGCGGCGAGCTGACCGGATACCTGATCGGCCTTGCCGGACAAAACATTATTTACAACATCATCGGAACGGGACTTACGTTCTATTTTCAGAACGTCATCTTCATCCCCGCGATCGCCTGCTCAACGATCTTCGCCGTCGCCCGCGTATGGGACGCGGTCAACGATCCCATGATGGGCACCATCGTGGATAAAACGCGTTCCAAATGGGGCAAGTGCAAGCCCTATCTGATGTTTATCCCGCCGGTCATTATGATCACGACGATCATCCCGTTCTTAAACGGCATGTACGCCTGGACGGACGCCTCCGGCAACACGCAGCTGGCCTCCCTCGGCGCGCGGATCGCGATCGTTGCCTGGGCGGCAGTGTCTTACATTCTCTGGGGAATGACCTACACCATCGGCGACATCCCGCTGTGGGGCGTGACATCCCTTATGACCGAGGACCAGAACGACCGCGCGAAGGCCCTTTCACTGGCGCGTATCTGTGCGTCCTTCGGCGCCATCGGCATGGCGTTCACCTTTATTGCGCCGTTCTTTAAGGGCATTTTCCTTGACAAAGGCATGGATGAGCAGCACGCGCTGCGCGGCGCTTACATCCTGACCGCCGTCATTCTTACGGTCTTTGCCTCCGTTCTGTTCGAGGTCACCGGCCTGTCCGTGCATGAGCGCGTGGAACAGTCCAAGGAATCTCACACCATGAAGGAGAACTTCCAGACCATGTGGCAGTGCCTGCCCTTCCGCCAGCTGCTGATCTCCGGTGTGCTGAGAAGCCCCATCCAGCTGCTCGGCCTTGTTGCCATGCCGCTGGTCATGTACTATTTCTTCAACAATAACCTTCAGAAAACGCTGGTGACCGAAAGCGGTCTGAACCTTCCCATGATCATCAAGGTCGTACTGCTCTTCATAGGCATCATGGGCGGCATGCTGATCTCCTCCGGCGTCACGCCGAGTTTTGCGCGCAGGATCGAAAAGAAAAAGCTTTATAACTTCTATTCCATCGCAGGCGCCATCCCCTTCGTGCTGGTGTTTGTGGTCTACTACGTCACCCATAAGGCGGGCGGCGATCTGCTGAGCTGGCCCATGACCATCGTGATCAGTCTTGTGTTCTTTGTTGCGTCCTGGGCGCAGGGCGGTCTGAACGTTTTACAGTCCGTGATGATCGCAGACTGCGTGGACTACGAGGAATACAACAACGGCATCCGTCCCGACGGCGTGTTCTTTTCCGGCCAGAGCTTTATCACCAAGCTTGCCTCCGGCATTGCTTCCCTGATCTACGGCGGCGTGAGCGCGCTGGTCGGCTTCTCCGGCGAAAACGTCTCCATCCTGAACGACGCGCTTTCAAGGGGCGCGAGCTTCATCACCTACGAGAACGGCAAATTCGCAACAGCGCTGTTCTTCTGCGTTTCCATCCCGCCGGCGATCGGCATGGTGCTCTCCGCGATCCCCACGCTGAAATACGCGCTGACCGACAAAGAGCACACCCGCATGCTCGACGAGCTTAACGCCAAGCGCAACGCGTCCGCCGAAGAAGAATAATCTGTTTTCTTTCACACGGATCTCACAAATATACCTATACACGGAACGGTGGGACATCCCGCCGTTCCGGTCTTTTTCGGCCGCTTCAAAAAATAAAAAAAAGTATTGACAAACCTTTTTTCATCCCTTATAATAGCTGTTGTCGCTGCTCAAGCAGAATGATATGGCGGAATAGCTCAGTTGGCTAGAGCACTCGGTTCATACCCGAGTTGTCGTTGGTTCAAATCCTACTTCCGCTACCAATACGGCCCGGTGGTCAAGCGGCTAAGACACCGCCCTTTCACGGCGGTAACACGAGTTCGA
>JAFSXY010000120.1 GCA_017443805.1 Clostridia bacterium
ATTCGTATGGTCGCAGTCCACGGCGAAGGGTGAGAACTGAATGGCGCCGTTCGCAAACGTGAAAGCGGGACGGATCCCGTTGATTTTGGCGACGTCGGAATCATGAAGATGTCCGCCGGTCCCCATACATTTCATTCTCTCGGATAAAGTACTGGCGATGCGAAGCGTCCAGATGGAACGGTTATTGTCAACGCCGATGCCCTGACATACTGCGTATGGCGTTCCCTGCGCCTGTCTTTTTCCGTCATACGTATACTGGGAGGCGTCAAAACCGTAGCTTGTGTTCAATGAATCCAAAACGGACAACAGAAAGATTTTGTCGTTCGTTTCGCCGGCGCTGTATTGCGGATACCCAGTATTATACATCTCATTGTTTAAGGTCGTCGTTTTGATTTTTGCCTGTTGCGCATCCGCAAACGCAGTCAGATAAAAGTCGTTGTTCAGCCAGGTCCTGACAGTGGAATGCACGTAGTTGTTTGCGTAAACCGACGGTTTGTTCTTTACGTAATACAAGTTGTCGGTTTGGACGACCTCATTCTGAAACGGCTGCGCGTCAATGATGCTCTCGCTCATAACAAGACCGGCAGCAGGATCCAATATGCGCCAGCGCAGGGATTCCCACTTGAACCAGTAATTTGTGTTCGTGAAATAATTGTTGTTATCCTGCTGGGATTTTTCCGTGGTCGGCGCGTTGTAGGACCAAAACGGTCTGTACTGTGTAAACTTTACCCCGCGGTATTTGGCGCCGTCTAGATAAATATCGCAGTACTGCATCCAGTCGCCGGACTGCATCGAGCCGACGTTGCCGTCGCCGGAATAGTAGCCGTAGGACTGCCAGTCTGTGGATTTTACCTTCGCGTTCAATGCGGAAACGGTGGCGGAATCCGTCACGCGGGACTGCGGATATCCGCCGAATTCAATGATCTCGCCCACGCTGTAGGGCGGCTCCGCCCCCGCCGTGAGCACGGCGAAGGGGATCGCCGAGAGCGCCAGCACCAGCGTTAATAATACAGCCAAAAACTTTTTCATATCTTTATCCTCCTTATGATCGATAGGGGAGTATTCGCGTTACCGTTTGCCGAAGAGGTGGGCGAAGAAGTAGGCAATACTGTGGAAGAAGCCCTTGATCTTTTCAAAGAAGCCCTCGTGGCGCTTGCCGCACCACTTGCACAGGCCCTCGTTCAAAGCGGGGATATCCTCTTCTTTCACCTTCGTATAGGTCTCGCCTTCAAATTCCACGGTCGCCGTATATTTTACCTTGCCTTTTTCGGTATCGGTGGGTTCAAGCAGCGTTTCACTCGTTACGCTGGCGCGTACCGTTTTCGTTTCGTCGCAGTTTTCGCAGGTAAAGATCGCCGTGGTCTTTTCGCCGTTCCACTTCCACGCCGGCGCGCCGTAACTGTGCGGGGCAAGCGCTTTTTCCTCATGGCCGGAGATATATTGTTTACAGTCGTTACAGTAAACGCCCGCGGTGTAGCCGTGCGCGATGCAGGTGGAGTTCGTTTCGGCAACGTCTTCGGTATTCACGTGGTTATTCGGGTCGATCTGAACGTCGCTTTCCGTTTTCGTTTCGCCGCAGCCCTCTACGGTGCAGGTATACAGTCTGTCGCCCATTTCGGAGCAGGTGGGCTCTTTGGTGATCTCGCCGTCGTCCCAGGTATGACTTCCGATCGCGGGGACCGTTACGGTCACTCTTGAAAGTTCTGCGTCACAGGAGCAGTATACCACGCTTTCGTAGCTGCCCGGATCCATACAACCGGTAAAGATCTCGTTTTCGGGGACCGCTTCTCTGACGGTATGTCCTTCCTTTACATGGGAATACAGCGTGGTTTCAATAGCGTTATCCGCCGCAAGTTCGGAGAGCACGATTGCGGGACGGACGCCTGCGGAAGCCCAACTGGTACTGCAGGCGACTTCGACCGCACCGGTTCCGCGGACAAAACCGACGACGCCGCCTGCGCCGCCGGTATGCCGCAGCGGCCATTCTGATTTTCCGTCTTTCACTTCATTGTTCTGACTTTTCGCGTAGTCGGTGCCGGTGGTGATCCTGTCTTCGTCTTCGCCCAGACCGTAAGCGACGTTCGTCGCCTCGTCTTTGGAAAGCAGGAAGACCTTGTCGTTCGTTTCGGCGGAAGTGGTGATCGTTGTGGTCCGGATATTATCTTTCTGGCTGCCGGTAAACGCGACGTTATAATAATCCTCGTTCAGCCACGCGCGGATCGTAGACGTCGGGTAATCGGTCGAGTAGGTCTCACAGCTCGAGGTCTGATAACACTTGCCTGTGTTTGTTGCGTAAACCATATTCTGATACGGCTGCGCGTCGATCGCGTATTCGCTTACGATCAGCCCCGTAAAGGGATCGAGCACGCGCCACTGCAGCGGCTCGTATTTGAAATAGTAAACCGTTTCGGGTTCATATCCGTTTGCGGATTGAAAAGCGCCGGTGCCATTGCGGCCCCAGGTTACGGAAGGACGATAGGCGTCAAAGATCACCGCGCGGTATTTTTCGCCGTTCAAGTAAAGGTCGGCAAAGCGCATCCAGTTCCCGGGCTGCATCTGCCCGTCCCGTTGCCCCGTACCGGAATAGTAGCGGTAGCTCGTCCAAACCTTGTCGGCGGCTTCCAAAGCTGCGTGCGTATCGGGATCCGTTACGAGCGATTGCGGATAGCTGCCGAAAACGACGGTATCGCCAACGCCGTAGTTCAGGTCCTCGCCCACCGTCAGTCCCACGGTGGAAAACGCGCTTGCGATATCGGTCTGATAATCGCCGTTATACTGCTCGTTGAAGCATTGTAAGAAATAATAGCCGTCTGAAAGCTCCGCGGGAACGGTGAGGGAAATTGTGCCCGTTTCCGCTGCGGACGCGGCAAGTCTGCCGTAATAGAGCTGCTCGCCGGTCGGCGTCGTTAAAAATGCGGAGATATATTCGTTTTCTCCGGTCTCGGCGCCGGTATAATTCAAGGTAATCGTATCGCCCGGCGCGGCAATCGAGGGGGACCCCGTTACGGCAAAGGCGCGGCCCTCGTCCAGCAGCGTCAGCTTTTTATCAAGGCCGGATTCGTCGCCGATCAACGCCAGCGCGCTGCTGCCGACTTTACCGCCTTCGGCAGCGGAGGTAAAGAGAACTTTGCTCGTATCCAGCTGGAACGCCGGACGCGCGCCGAAGAGGCTGCTGCTGGCGTTGGAGGTGTTGAGTCCTCCGCCCGATTTGATGGCGGCGCCGGCACCGTCGTCCCGGAGCGAACGCAGCCACCAAAGTGCGGGTTTTTTGTCGGCCGGGGTATGGAAATAGGCTGCCGCTTCCGAGGCGGACAGTAAAAACAGGTTTGCGTTCTCCAGATCCGAAGCCAATAACGTATAGGTATTATTCAGTTTATACTCGACGTCCCCTTGCGTCGTCGAAAGTACGGCTGCTTTCTCAAGCGGGGAAAACGCCGCGTACACGTCGTCGCAGTAAGCGTTCGCTTCAGCAAAGGTTTTGCTGCCGCCGAGCACCTCCGCCGAGATCAGCAGCTCGCTTTGCTCGCCCCGGCCGATCACGCGCCAGCGGACGCCGTTTACCCATACGTAACCGCCGTCAACGGGAACGTTATCGCCTACAAAAGGCGATTCGGGGCCGCTCCATTGCGCGTAAAATGTGATATGCGGACGGCCGCTGCCGACCTGAAGGGGACTGATCGTATCGCCGGCGTGGTATTTCGGATAGCCTACTCTGGCAGACCACTCAATATCCCCTTCATACGTCCAGCCTACAAAGGTGTAACCGCTGCGCGTCCACCCCGGCAGAGTCATTTCGCCGCTGACGGTAGAATCGGAAGTCGGCGTCGCCCCTTCATAATTCTGGTGCAGCGTGACTGTGTAGGTGGTTTCCGCCCCCGCCGGGATCGCGGCGTAGGGGAGCGCGGTAAGCACGAGCATCAGCGTTAAAATTAGAGAGAAAAAGCGTTTGAAAGACCGGTTCATGCATATGCCCTCCTGTATAGTGGAATAAGAAAGTATAATTTTCCTTTTTTATCATAACATAATCTTTCCGATAAGGCAATATACAAAAAAATATAGAAAATTAAAAGAAAACTATTTTTCAATGATAAAATAAAAAACCTGTTTTCCTAATCTGCCGCTGAAACGCAATTTGCTTTCCGGGACGAGGCTCGCCCGTCGCTGTCGCTCCGGGGAAATTCCCGCCGCGCCGCCTGTGGCGGAAAAAGCAAGGGAATTGAGTGAAGAAACAAGAAGTAAATCCACCGCCTCAAGGTGGATTTACGACTATGTTTCTGAGGGTGGCACGCGGGGAAAATCCCGAAGCGCTACGCCCATGTTTTCGAGGGGCAAAACAACAGCTCCCCCGAAACCGCAAAAGGTTGGTAGCGAATGTTTTCCGTCGGGAGCGCGCTTGCAAGCGAGCAGGAAAACCGAGCGTGACCTTTTGCGGAGAGGAGGAGCAGCGGCATGAGCGCACCGGCGATTTGTAAAATCGCCGTAAGCGATATAAAGCTTGCGACGACGAGGCTTTGCCGTCGCCCTGTTCGAGCCTCGTCTTTTCTTCATATAAAAATATCAGGGAGACACGCAAGGTGTCTCCCTGATATTTTGGAGCGGATGACGAGGCTCGAACTCGCTACCTCCACCTTGGCAAGGTGGCGCTCTACCAGATGAGCTACATCCGCGTTTGCAGTGGATATATCATAGCAAAAAAAAATCCGGATGTCAAGCAAAAAAACGGATTTTTTCTGCTTTTATTGGACGCTCCTTTTCTGCAAATCGTTCAGCCGCCTGTGCAAAAAAAAATATCCGGATGTCATGTAAAACATCCGGACATTTTTGGTTTTTTCGCGCGCAATTTTTTGCGCCGCTTTTTTTGCAGCCTGCCAACCTGCGGGAATTTCTGTCACTCCTTCCCGCCTGCAAACACTTCCCCGGCTGCAGTTTTATTGTACCGTAGAAAGCTTAAAGAAACCTAAAATACGATAAAGCCGTTATTCGATGGTCAGCGTTCTTGCGGTGGGTAACTCGGGTTCTTTTTTCGGCATATGCAGCGTTAATACGCCGTTGTCGTATTTGGCAGTGATTTTATCGGCGTCGATGCCGGAAATATCAAAGCTTCTGGAATAGGCGCCGTAGGAACGCTCGCAGCGGACGTAATTTTTCTTTGCGTCCTTGTCTTCATGCTCGGAGTGGCGCTCCGCCTTAATGGTCAGCGTATCGCCGTCGACGTTCAGGTTGATATCCTTTTTCTCAAAGCCGGGAAGATCCGCTTCCAGCGTGAACTCTGTTTCGTTCTCCCGGATATCCGTCTTAAAGGGCTCCATGGCCGTCGCGGAAAAGAACGACGGGCGGAAGAAGTTTTTCTCAAACTCCTCCATATCTCTGAAAGGATTGTAAGTTGCTGCGCTGCCTCTGTGCGCAAAGGGAATGATCTCAAACATAATATTCAACCTCCGTAAAGTGAATTTTTTTGATTGTTCCGTGGGGGATCATTCTTAGTTTCCCCTTCGGACAATTGTAATATACCGCATTATTGTTACATATATATTGCAAAATTATAGATAAATTGTAAACTTTAGCAGTCTCATATAAAGAGTGCCAAAAAAGTGAAAAACAAAAAACCGGGTACGAACCGCGTCCGTCCCCGGTTACAGGTTAAATTTTTAATCCTTTTCCAGAAGCGAGGTATAGGTGAAATTGCCGTACCAGTTGTGGAGGTAGTAGTTGCGGCAGCGGAACGTCACGCTGTTTTGTGTGACCTCCATCACAAAGCCTAAGCCGTTTACGGCAAGATCCGCCGGCCAGTTGGGCATCAGGTAGGAAGTCAGATTTAGGTAGTGCACGCCGTTTTTTTCGGTGTAGGTGGGGGTGTCGGGATTGTTTGACAGGCCCTTGTGGAAATGCCCTGTCAGACAGAAAACGTTCCGGTATTTTTCCATTGTTTTCCGGATCTGTGTGTTCCAGGGCTCTTCCACTCCGCCGTCCGGATAGTAGTTTTCCTCTCCGTGGATGCCGGAAAGCGGAACGTGCATCAGCACGAAGACCGGCATGCCGTTAACAGCATAAGAAGCCAGCTCTGCATCAAGAAAGGCGATCGCTTCATCGCTGTATTCCGGATGGTCCCAGTTATCTTCGCTCTCATCGTTGAGGCAGATAAAATGGTAGCCGTTTACTTCCAGCGTATAATACGGCGTCTGCGTTTCGTAGCCGAGGCGTTCGTTGCAGAGATCCATAAAATCCTGCAGCGCCTCGGGGTTTGTTCGTGCGCCGTCCGCCTCTTTTGCATGTCCGATGTCGTGGTTGCCGGAAATGATCAGCTTGGAAATATCGGGATCCACGTATTTTTCCGTGAGCTCAAAAAAACGTTCCAGCGTTGCGTAATCGCCGTAGTTCGTCAGATCTCCGAGTACCGCGACCGCGTCCGGCGACAGCATGTTCATATCCTTGTAGCAGTTGATCAGCGCAGCCTGGCCGACCGGCAGACGGCGGTCGATATGCACGTCGGAGACGATGGCGACTTTCAGCGTAACGTCCTCTTCGGAGCCGTTTCCTTTTCCGCCGGAAAACGGGATAAAGGAAAGAATAAAAGCCATGACGGACGCAAAAAAGCGCCGCATGATCAGGAGTACCTTGTCCATTTCAGAACCTCCGTTAACTGATTACTCAATCAAAGTATAGCATATTTTCCGGAAAAGGGGAAGTCTTTTTTATAAGAAGACTGTCTCTCCGGTTTCTGCGGAACGGTAAACGGCGTCCAGGATGCGCATGAGCTGTACGCCGTCTTCGGCGGTCGCAAGCGGAGAAGCCTTTCCATCGGCTGCGTCAACAAAATTTTTCATTTCCCGGTCGAAATCCCGTTCAAAGTGGAAATCGTTGTCTCCCGCAAGGGCAATGTCCGCAAGCCGGTTGTTCAGCTCTCCGTGCAGTTCAAAGGGAGAAAGCGTCAATCCGGCTTTTGTCCCGAAGAGCTCAATGTCGTTTGCGCCGTGCTTCAGGTTCAGGTTGAAGCTGGTCTCCACGCTGAGCAGCGCGCCGTTGTCAAAGCGGATCATGGCGACGGCAAGATCTTCCACGTCAAAGATCGGCCTGTCCGTTTTCGTTTCGGAGACCCAACCGTCGGTCCGGATATTTTCACGTGCGCCGAGCTTGTCAAAGGTTGCGCCGTAAACCGAAACGGGCTTTGGGTTGCCCATGATATAACGTGTAAGGTCGATGATGTGAACGCCTAAGTCGATCAGCGGGCCGCCGCCGGAACGGCTTTTGTCGCCGAACCAGCCGCCTGGAAAGCCGTTGCGGCGCAGATAGGTCGCTTTGGCAAAATAGATCTCGCCCAGATACCCTTTTTCGATCAGGTCGATCGCCGCCGCGGCGTCGTTACCGTGCCGGCGTACAAAACCCGGCATCAGCAGTTTTCCGGCTTTCCTGGCGGCTGATTGCATGCGCAGCGCCTCGTCCGCGTTCAGGGACAGCGGCTTTTCGCAGAGCACGTGACAGCCGGCCTCCAGCGCGGCGACGGCACAGCTTACGTGCGCGGAGTTCCATGTGGTGACCGAGCACAGATCGAGTTTTTCGTTCGCGAGCATTTCTTCGCAGCTGCCGTAAGCCCGGGCGATCCCGTTTCTTTTTGCGTATTCTTTTGCTTTTTCTTCATCAATATCGCAGCAGGCTGTGATTTCCACGCGGTCCGAAAGCGCGCGGTACCCGTGCAGATGGCTGTGGCTGATGCCGCCGCAGCCGATGATGCCGACTTTAAATTTGTTAGACATTTAATCCGTGCACACGACCGGGTTGGGATATGCCGTGTGTTTCTCCTTAATATATTTTTTGCAGAATTCCGGTTAAGAAGGCGACTGCGTGCCGGATATCCTGCATGCGGGTGGCGCCGGCTTCGCGTTCAATGGTCAAGAAGCCGTCGTAGCCGATTTCCTTCAAGGTGGAAATGTACTGGAAATACGGGACGCCGCCGTCGCCCAGACGGTATTCCGTATAGCCGCCGTCGGGCTCCATTTGCCCGTCCTTGGCGTGCGTGTGTACGATATAGTCGCGCAGAACGCGCACGCTGTTCACGGGATTTTCACCCGCGCACATGAACAGGTTCGCCGGGTCCAGGTTGACCTTTGCACTGTGCGTGTCCGCTTTTTCCAGCATCCTGCGTAAGGGCAGCGCAGGCTCGGGGCCTGTTTCGGTAGCAAATACCACGCCGATTTTGTCGCCGTATTTCCCCAGACGCTCAATGGTGCTGACCATATTTGCGTAGCTTTCACAGTTCTCATCCTCCGGCACTTTGCCGATGTGGGTGGTGATGATATGTGTGTCAAGGTCCAGCGCCAGGTCCATCATGGCCATGGTGCGCAGGATGCCCTCTTCGTTTGTGCCGTGTTCGTTGAAGTGCAGACCGAAATCCGCGCACAGTGCGGAAAAAACAAGTCCGTTGTCCTTCACGTACCGTAAGATCGCCGCGCGGTCCTCTTTAGAAAGATTTTCCGGTGCCAGCTCGCCGCGGGTCACGTAGGGCTGCAGGCCCTGCACGCCCATGTCGCGCGCAAGGGTGACGGCCTCTTTGAAAGGGACCTGAAAAGAATCCGGGATCACGCCGATTTTCATCATAATAAACGGTTCTCCTTTTTACTCGGATTAATAGGTGCTGCGCATATCCTCTTCCACTTTTGCGGATACGTTCTTTTTATATTTGGAATTCTTGATTTTTTCCTGCAGCAGTTCATAATAAAGATCCTCGTCGAGGGGCAGGGTGACCTCTTTATTGAGCCAGGAGGAGAGGAAGGCCGCGTTGGAGATGGTCAGGCCGTTGATGCCCTCTGCGCCGTCCGCGATCAGCGGCGCGCCGTGCAGAATATGGGCGGCAAAGGCGTTCATCACGCCGATATGCTGGGGATTGGAGCCGTCAACGCTGACCTTGACCCATTTGCTTTCCAGTCTGCCGAAGCCCTTGTCGCTCGTTTTGATATAGTCTGCCGTGCTGCCGGAAAGCTCACACAGCCAGATCTCATGCTCGCCGGTACGCTGGTTGTGTTCGCAGATGATTTTTGCTCTGTCCAGCGTGATTTCCAGCCGATTGGTGCCGGGGCAGTCGCCCGTGGAGGTGATAAAGGTACCGGTCGCGCCGTTGGGATATTCGGCGTAGATGGTCACGTCGTCTTCCACTTCGATATCATGCCACTTGCCCACGCTGCATACCGCGCGGATCTTGGACGGCATGCCGCAGATCCACTGCCACAGATCCAGCTGATGGGGGCACTGGTTGAGCATGACGCCGCCGCCTTCGCCCGCCCACGTGGCGCGCCATGCGCCGGAATCGTAGTACTGCTGGGTACGGAACCAGTCCGTAATGATCCAGCTCACGCGTTTCATTTCGCCGTAGCCGCCGTTCTGCACCAGCTCGCGTACCTTGCGGAAAACGCAGTTTGTGCGCTGGTTGAACATGATTGCGTATGTCTTGTCGCTGTGCTTTGCGACCTCGATCAGCTCGTTGACCTGCTTTGTATAGACGCCCGCGGGCTTTTCGCTCATCACATGGACGCCGTTCTGCAGCGCCTCGATGCCGATCGGCGGATGGAAATAGTGGGGCGTGGCGATGATCACCGCGTCCACGTCGCCGGATCTGATCAGCGCGGAGGCGTTGTCGTAGCAATGCAGAGCAGGGCATTTTGCCTTTGCCGCCTCCAGACGGGCGGGATCAACGTCTGCAACGGCGGTAACGTCGATTTCGGGCAGTTGACCCTCCAGGAAGTTGTCAAGATGCGCGCCGCCCATGTTGCCGACGCCGATGATGCCTAATCTGACTTTCTCTGCCATGATTTTGTTCTCCTTTATATAACAATAATCTTATTCTAAACCGAGTTCTTTGCGTTTGGATTTTGTCACGTCGTCGTTTGGATACGTTGCCATACGTTCGTAGACCGCGTCCGGGATCTCGGGGTTGCCTTTTGAGTAGCTGGGCAGCAGGGTATTGTCCGGATCCTTGGGATCGGTGCTGCGCGTATCGTTGCGCCAGATCTCCCGCTGCGCTTTGTCGCGCAGATCCGGGATAGCCTGCGGTTTGCCGCCGTCCAAAACGGAGTAGTAGGCGAACATGCCGGGCAGGAACATATCCAGCGCCTCGTAGACGTCCACGATCTCCGCATTTTTATTGCCGCGGATGGCCTCCACCAGATTGTACATGACGTAGTAGTCCGAGCCGCCGTGTCCGGAGATTTCGGAGGCCTGCGTCAGATCGTCGTCCGTGGAAATGCAGATGATCTCGGATTCGTTGTCGCCCTCGTCTTCATCGCAGTTGGCGTAAAGCATGCGCACGCCGCCGTCCATCCGGATCTCGCGGGAGCTTTCCATAGTGCCCTTGGAGCCGTAAACGGAATACCATACGGAGTTTTTGGACGGGCCGACGCCGTGCAGGGATTTGAGAATGGCGCCGTTTTCCAGCGTGACCATCTCTACGCCGAAGGCGCCCGCCTTGGCGCCCATGCGCAGCATGCGGTCGTTGAAGGGCGCTTCAAAGCCCGTTACGCTGACCGGCCGCAGGCCTGTGATGTGGATCAGCGGGCCCAGCGAGTGCGTGCAGTAATAAAACGCGCTCATCGTGTTGCGCCAGTGCGTGGGATCGCAGCGGGTGTAACGGTGCCAGCCCGGCTCGCAGTTGTGCATGTATTCGCCCTCGCCGTACTCAAATTTCCCGAGCACGCCCTGTCTGTAAAGACTGCGCATTTTACGCGGCGCCGGCATATAGGCGTAATTTTCGGCATAGGCGTAGATCTTGCCGGTACGCTCCACGGCCTCGATCAGCTCCACAGCTTCGCGCATGGTCTGTACCGGCAGAACTTCGCTCAACACGTGCTTGCCCGCCTCCAGGCATTTTATTGCGTAAGGCGCGTGTTCGTTTGCATAGTTCGCGAGTACCACGCAGTCCATATCGTGTTTTAGGAATTCGTCAAAATCGGTATAACAGGCCAGATCACAGCCCTGCCCGTAGGTTTCTTTTGCGTGCTGCAGCTTATCTTCGTACAGGTCGCATACGGCCACAAGCTCCGCGGAGCCGCTGTGCTTGCAGAAGTTCATCATCGTCTGTCCCCTGCCCGCGCCGAAGACGCCGATCCGGACCTTTTTGGACAGGGATCTGCGGTAAATTGTTTTATAAAAGCTGCCGTCTTCGTAGTACATCGGCACGCTGTCGATGCCGTATTCCTCCAGCACGGCCTGCCAGCGGTCCTCCATGCCCAGGTTGTACTGTACGGGACGAAAGCCGCCGTTTAAGTAGCTTTTTACGGCGCCCTTGCGCCATTCGTCCGTGGTCAGCGATATAAACCGCACGCCCTCGGCCTCCAGTTTTTTCTCGGTGACGTAGTTAAAGTATTTTGAAAGACCTTTCCCGCGGAATTCCGTTTTCAGACCGACCATGTGCAGATCGCCGATCATGGAATCCTTTTTGGTGAAAGCGGTAAACGTACCGATGTGTTCGCCGTTATAATCAAGGAAGAACACGTCCTTATAAGGATCGATATCCTCGTCGTCGCCGATCCGGTCGTCAAAAGCGGCGGCGTCCGCGTCGTCGTCCACCAGACCGTTTTTACAGCATGCCACCCATGCGAGTTTGTCTTCCTCGCATTTGTAATTGGTGATGGTGTAGCCCTCCGGCAGCGGCTCATCGGGGATGGGGGTGCCGGGAAACCAGTACATTTTCAGTTGTGCCATTCTTTTTTCTCCAATTCTTTCATATAAGTCCAGGATTCTTCCGTCGACTTAAACGGATCGCCGTCCGTCCAGTCGCAGTCCTGTTCATAGACGATATAAGGGATCTCCAGCGCGCAGACGGCGCGGTAGCACGCGGCAAGATCCACGCGCCCTTTGCCGAGGGATACGAATTTACGTTCCCCTTTTTCGTTCAGGATATAATCCTTAAAATGGATGACCTTCACTCTGCCGCGCAGACGGTTCAGCATCTCTACGGGATCGTATCCCGCAACGTGGACCCAGGCAAGATCCGGGATGAACCATACTTTATCGGGGTCCGTTTCCCCGATCAGCAGGTCCATCAGATTTTTATCGCTGCCCGGAAATTTCTGAAATTCAAAGTCGTGATTGTGGTAATGAAATTTCATGCCGTGCATAGCAAAGGCGTCCGCAACGGCGGATACGGCGGAAATAAAGGCGCGCGCGCCTTCTTCCGTGCCGCGATATGCCGAGGGACAGCTGCCGAGGCCCGGCGCGTCGCAGCCGATGATCTCATGCTCGCGGATCAGCTCCCCGGTTTCATTTTGCATCCGTTCAAACGGCTTGTGTGTGACGCACACGCGCATGCCGTGTTTGAGCAGAATGTCCCGCTGCGTTTCGGCGGGGATATCGCCGATGGCGGAGATCTGTACGTCGTGTACGCCGAGCTTTGACAGCCGCAGGAGCGTGAAATCAAAATCTTCGGCGGTCCGGATGTGGTCCCGCAGCGTATAAAGCTGTATGCCCAGGATCGGTTTCATGTGGAAAAACGCCTCCTTTTATTTGAATAAATCATATGATCCGGAATGTTTTGACCTCAAAAGGCTTGATGGAAAAACAAAGCCGGTCGCCTGCAACGGGCAGTTCCTTTTCGTTTTCTTCCATTAAATTGCATTCGTAACAGGCTTTTGGCGCAAAGGGAAGCATGAGCGTTACTTCGGTATGCTTCTGCTCCGCCTCGTAAACACGGAGGATCACACCTTCGCCGTCTTGCGCCTGTTTCACCGCATCGAGCACAATATCCGGCCTGTCGACCGACAAATAGGAATGTCCGGGCGCCGTACCGGTCCCGGCGGAAGTATAAACGGCGGTCAGGGGTTCGTTGAGCTTCTGTGCTTCCAAAACGACCTGTGCGTCGTTCCACTTTCCCGCATGCGGATAGAGAGAATAAATAAAATCCTGTTCGCCGATATCACCTTTCGGATCCGGGCAGACCGGGCCGCGCATCAGGGTGATGCGCAACAGGCCGTCGGTTACGTCGTGGCCGTATTTGCAGTTGTTCAGCAGCGCTACGCCGTAATCGCCCTCGGAGAGATCCACCCATTTGTGCGCGCAGCATTCAAACATCGCCTGTTCAAAGCTGTTATTGGCAAAGGTGGGCCGTTCCGTGGCGCCGTGGGCGATCTCAAAGGCGGAGTACCGCGCGCGGATGTTGACGGGAAATTCGGCCTTCAGCACTTTTTCGCGTTCCTGCCAGTTTGTGTGGGTGACGAAATCCAGCCGTTTTGCGCCGGCATACAGGGTGATATCCTGCGTGATGACGGAACGGTTATAGGTATGCACCACATGCAGCACGCCCTTTACGGGGGAGCTTTCCAGCACTTCCACGCTGCTTGCCTTTGTCAGATAGTCCATGTGCAGCTTATAGTCGCTTTCCAGGTTCCACGCGCTTTCATGGATGGGTTTGTCGTGGGAGATGCTCAAAAGGTTGCCGGGGGAGGAGAGGATCTCCCGGCCGTTTTCCTTGTCAAAGCAGGAGAGTATGTTGCCCTGCGGGTCGAACCTGACGCGCAGATACGCGTTTTCAAGCAGGTCCCGTTCCGCCGTGACAGAGGTTTCCTTTGAAGCGGCTGCCGTAAGCTGGAAGGTTTTGCAGCCGACTGCAGGCACGTTTTCCGCCAGAAATTCCATTTCACAGCCGTCGGCACCCTCATACACGGCGCAGGGCAGCGCCTGTCCGCCTGCAGTCGTAATGCCGGAAAAACCGGCCGGTATTTTTACTTTCACGCTGCCGGAAACAGCGCGCGGAAGAAGGTTCCATACGGTTATGCCGTTCTTTGCGGCATAGGCGCCGCTTAAATCGGCGAGCAGTCCGGCTTTTAAGGCGTTGCCGTCCGCGCGGAAACGGGCGTATTCTTCTTTTGTATTTTCAAATACCTCGTGAATGGATGTGCCCGGCAGGATATCGTGGAACTGGTTCGTCAGCAAAATCTGCCAGAGGCGTTCCAGTCTTTCCTTATCATACGCGCCGGCCAGCACGCCGAGCAGCTCGCAGTCGCGCAGCAGGTATTCGCCCCTGCGGTTGTTTTCTTTTACAAACGCCTGACTGGTAAAGGTGCCGCGGTGGTTTTCGTAATACATTTCACCGTCCCATACGGGCAGCGTATCGGCGGCCTTTTCCACCTCGGCAAAAAACTCTTTTGCGGTGCCCATGGTCACCTGCGGGATGCCGGGCATTTTTTGGAACCGGTGCAGCTTTTCCACCATCCGGTAGGTGCATCCGCCGCCGCCGTCGCCGTAGCCGAAGTTCCCCATATAAGCGTCCACCAGATCGTTTTGCCGGTTTTTGGCCCGGAGGCTGAAAATGTAGTCCGCGTCCGCGGCGCTGTTATAGCCTGCGTTCTGCATATAGGCGAGCACTTCGTCGCCGGAATGTGAACGCCACTTGAAAACGTTCATCGGAAAAACATTGGTGTCGTTGTTGCTGAGCTTGGAGGTGTAGAAATATTTCATGCCGGAGCGGCGGATAATCTGCGGCAGCGCGGCAGTAAAGCCGAAGCAGTCCGGCAGCCAGTAAATATCCGAGGAAACGCCGAACTCTTTCATAAAAAATTCCCGGCCGTAAAGCAGCTGGCGGACAAGGCTTTCGCCGCTTGCGATGTTAGTGTCCGCTTCCACCCACGTGTTGCCGACGATCTCCCAGCGGCCGTTTTTTACGGCCTCCTTGATACGGGGATACAGCTCGGGATAATATTCCTTTATAAACCAGTAAACGGCGGCCTGGCTCTGCGTGAACTTAAAATCGGGATAGTTGTCCATCAGCGCCAGCGTGTTCGCGAAGGTCCGCGCGGTTTTCCGCGTCAGTTCGTTTGTCGTCCACAGCCACGCGATATCCAGGTGCGAATGTCCGGTCATAATGATGCGGCCGGGGCTTGCGTAGGGGATCTTGTCAAGTCTGTCGCGCAGCAGCGCGGCCGCGGCAGGTACGTCTGCGTAAAAACGGGCTTTGCCTGCGTCGTAATCCGGTATGTGGGCGGCGTCGTCAATGGCGTTGAAAAGCCGCTTTGCCACGTAGGGATCTTCCGTATTTTCCATGACCGCCCACGCGCAGGTGATATCAAAATAAAAGCTTTCGGTCGCTTCGTTGATGAGCTGCAGTTCCGCTTTTTTCAGCTCGTACTGCATATATGTCCCGCCGGCCATCGCGCGGTCACAGAAACCGCCGCAGTCAACGGCCGCCTCCAGCTGGATATGCAGCGTTTCGCCTGCGGCGAGCGGCGAGGAAAACAGGATCTCGTCTCTGCCGACCCAGCCGGAATTGGCGCGGGAACTGACTGCCCCGACAATTTTTCCGTTGATGCGCACGATCGCCTCGCCGCCGAAATCAAAGGAAAGATAGCATTTGCGGCCGGCAAAATGCGGCGGCACGGTCAGGTTCGTTTCAAAAAAGCGCGTGTCGTCATAGCCGACGCGCCAGACGTCGCCCAGTTGCATTTTTACGGCGGGCTTGCCGTCCGGCTCGATCACGCCCGGGCGCGGGTGGACGCCCGTAAAGCTGGTCCAGTCGTTGAGGACGATTTTGTCCTCAACGATCAGCGGATGGATGTACTTGTGGATGAGGTTGTCAAGGACGCGTTTGTTTAAGGTATGCACGGGCTTTTTCCCCTCCTTGCGGTATGCTTCAGAATAAGCAGGTAAAACGAATGCTTTTCCCGTCGTCGCTGAAAGCGGTGATTTTGCCTTTGTGCGCGGCGACGATGGCATGTGCGACGCTCAGCCCGATCCCGTGACCGCCGGTTCTGGACGCGCGCGACGTGTCCGCGCGGTAAAAGCGTTCAAAGAGAACGTCGTTGTTTCCTTTTTTTATCTCGTCGACGGTGTTAAATACGGTCAGTTCGTTCTTCTTGCCGTTTTCATGCAGCGTGACGCGTACGGTCCCGCCTTCGTTTGAATATTTCATGGCGTTATCGATCAGCAGCGAGCACAGCTGCCTGACGGCGCTTTCTTCTCCGTGCATATGCAGTCCCGGAGCAACTTCTTTTTCGTAATTCCGGTTTCGGCTGACGGCGACCGCGTCAAAGGACGAAGCGATCTCTGCAACGGCGTTTGACAGGTTGAAATCGGTCGTGACGGGCTTATAGGATTCCTCGTCCATTCTTGAAAGCATGACCAGCTTTTCGGTCAGGCTGTTCAGCCGCTTGACCTGGTTTTTGATGCTGTTTGTCCATTCGTTCTCGCCGTCGGTGAGCTCCAGGACCTCCGTGTCGGCCTGAATGACCGCCAGCGGCGTTTTCAGCTCGTGGCTGGCGTCCGTAATAAAGCGCTTTTGTTTTTCATGGCTTTCGGCCATGGGGCGGATCGCCGTTTTGGAAAGCGGAAGCACCAGAAGAAAGATCAGGATCAGTCCGATAAGGCTGACAAGTACCGATGCATATAAAAAGGAATAAAAAGTGTCAAGCTCCCGCGTGCAGTCCAAAAAGAGGTAAGTCGTTGCATTGTCTGCTGCGGTCGCCAGATAGCGGTAATTGCCCGTAAAGCCCTTGGTCCTGCCTGCGGCGCGCACCTGCTGCGCCAGCGAAACGGCCTGCGTCTCGTCCACGGCGGCAATGCTGCCGAGATCCGTTTTTGTGACCGTGCCGTCTGCGGAAAGCGTTACGGTGAAAAAGCGGCTTTCAAAAGCGGCCTCTTCGCCGAGCTCGTTCCCGCCGGGCAGGCGGAATCCCTGTTTTTCCCGGAAGCTTTCCGGCAGGTTGTTCTCCGGCTGCGTATTACCCGTGGCGGTCTGATTATCGTCGGGCGGCGCGGGAGGTTCTCCGGTGTCGTCCGTTTGACGGTCGTTTCTGAGCAGCGGCAGACGGTCGCCGTTTTCCGTGATGAAGGCGATCCGGTCTTCCGCGCGGCTGACAACGTTCAAAAAGTTTACGGTGTTGATGATTCCCATGATCAGCGTCAGTACCGCAAAAACTGCCAGCATGGAAACGCCGACAAATTTTCTTCGCAGTTTTTTTACCATGTAAACCAGCCTCCCGCCGTCAGTCTGTCAGTTCAACGGCATACCCCATGTTCCGCACGGCGGTGATCTTGACGTTGGCGCCGATGTTCGCAAGTTTTTTGCGGATATAGGAGATGTTCACCCACACGACGTTGAGCTCCGTTTCACTGTCCCAGCCCCAGATCTTATCCATAAACGTTTCTGTAGAGATCACCTGACCGGGCCTGGATAAAAGCATCTCCAGCATCTGAAATTCCTTGTTTGCCAGACGGATCCCTTTGTCGCCGCAGCGCACTTCAAAGCGCAGACGGTCCAATGTGACGTTGCCGAAGGAAAGCGTGTTGTCGGTCGTCTCGTGTTTATGCCGCGTCATCACCCGGATGCGCGCCAACAGCTCCTTCATGGCAAAGGGCTTTGTCAGATAATCGTCCGCGCCTGCGTCCAGACCGGTCACGCGATCGTCGATCTCGCTTTTTGCCGTGAGTAGGAGAATGGGGATGTTGATGCCCTCCGCACGCGCGGTGCGCAAAACCTCAAGGCCGTTCTTTTTCGGCATCATGATGTCAAGAACGGCGGCGTCGTAAACGCCCGTGCGAAGGTATTCCGTCGCGTCCTCTCCGTTATAAACGGCGTCTACGGTATAATTGGAATGTTTTAATATGGCGCATAAGGCGTCGGATAATTCTTTCTCGTCTTCCGCAAGCAGCAGTCGCATGGATCGTTCTCCTTTTTTATTCGTTTATATGCATTTGCGCCGCTTTTACGGTGTTGTGCATCAGCATGGCGATCGTCATGGGCCCCACGCCGCCGGGAACAGGGGAAATGGCGCCGGCGACCTCTTTTACATGCTCAAAATCCACGTCGCCGCAGAGCTTGCCGTCCGGCGTGCGGTTTATTCCCACGTCGATAACCGCCGCGCCGGGCTTCACCATATCGGCCGTTACAAAATTCGGCTTCCCGATGGCGGCGATCAGGATGTCGGCGCTTTTTGTATAGGATTTCAGATCTTTCGTTTTGGAGTGGCAGACCGTAACGGTGGCGTTTTCCCGCAGCATCAGAACCGCGGCGGGTTTGCCCACGATATTGCTCCTGCCCAGGATCACGCAGTGCTTTCCGGCTGTCTGTATTCCGGACCGGCGCAGCATTTCAATAATGCCTGCAGGCGTGCAGGGCAGAAAGCAGTCCTTTCCCGCCAGCAGATTGCACGCGTTGACCGGTGAAAAGCCGTCCACGTCTTTTTTCGGGTCAATGGCGTCGATGACGGCGTTTTCATCAATGTGCGCCGGCAGCGGCAGCTGGCAAAGGATACCGTCCACCTCCGGCGCGCGGTTCAGTTCGTCAATGCACCGCAGCAGGGTCTCCTGCGTCGTTTCGTAGGGGAAAGCATATTCCGGCGAGTTTATCCCGCAAAAAACGCACGCTTTTTTCTTATTGTTTACATAGACCCTTGAGGCGGGATCCTCTCCGACGACGATTACGGCAAGCGTGGGCTGCCGTCCGACTGCGGTCAGTGCCGCCGCAGCCGCCGCGGCTTCGTTTTTTATGTCGGAAGAAATGTCTTTTCCGCTGATGATTTTTGCCGTCATATGCCGGTCCCCTCTTCTCTTTTTATTAATATACATTATTAAACATTTTCGCCGGTTTGTCAAACAAATAATGGCATTTTTTTCGGATCGGTGCAAAAAAAATATAGACTTCTGAAAAAAAATCATTAAAAACCATTTTTTATAAATATTGTTGATTGAACGGTTCAAAAAGTCGCATGAGAAAATTCACGGTTTTTTCATTTTTTTCTTGACTTTGCATAAAAACTATGTTATTTTTTAGGTTGTTTCAACCAAAAAACGAAACTCAAAATGATTTTTCAGGAGGAAAAAACATGAAAAAGTACACAAAGATCATTGCGCTGCTTCTTTGTCTTGCAATGGCTGTCTGTGTGTTTGCGGCCTGCAAAAAGGGCGGCGACGACACCGACACTACCGCTGCCGATACCGATGCGACCGTCGACGGTACTCAGACCGCTGCCGGCACGTTCAAAATCGGCCTGATCGGCCCGCTGACCGGCGGCGCAGCCATTTACGGCAATGCTGCCAAGAACGGCGCGCAGATCGCCGTGGACGAGATCAACGCCAAGGGCGGTATTCAGTTTGAATACAAAGCCGAAGACGATGAGCACGATCCCGAAAAGAGCGTCAATGCTTACAATACCCTGGTAGACTGGGGCGTACAGGTCATTGTCGGCCCCATCACCACCAAGCCCGCCGTTGCTGTTTCCGCCGAAGCGTATGCCGACAGAATTTTCTGCCTGACGCCCTCCGCTTCTTCCACCGACGTAATCGACAATAAGGACAATATGTTCCAGGTCTGCTTCACCGACCCCAACCAGGGCACCGCGTCTGCCGACTACATTGCCGAGAACTTTGCCGGTAAGAGCGTAGCCGTGATCTACAAGAACGACGACGCTTATTCTCAGGGCATCCGCGATACGTTTGTGGCCGAGGCCGAAGCCAAGGGCCTGACCGTCGCTTACGAAGGCACCTTTACCGACGCCACCGCGACCGATTTCAGCGTACAGGTCAACGCCTCCAAGTCCGCCGGTGCGGAAGTTGTTTTCCTGCCGATGTACTATGAGCCCGCCTCCGTCATCCTGAAGCAGGCTGCCGATATCGACTACGCGCCCGTATTCTTCGGTGTGGACGGCATGGACGGCATCCTGACCATGGAAGGCTTTGACGCTTCTCTTGCCGAGGGCGTTATGCTGCTGACTCCGTTCTCCGCCGACGATCCCGACGCCGCCGATTTTGTGGCTGCGTATCAGGAAGCCTACAATGAAGTTCCGAACCAGTTCGCCGCCGACGGTTACGACGCTGTTTATATCATTTACGAAGCGCTGCAGGCTGCAGGCTGTACGGCTGACATGAGCGCTGCCGACATCTGCGAGAAGCTGGTTGCCGCCATGCCCACCTTGACCGTTGACGGTCTGACCGGCGACGGCATGACCTGGGATGCTTCCGGCGCTGTTTCCAAGGCTCCCATGGCTGTTGTGATCAAGGACGGCGTCTATGTGACTCCGTAACCGGACACAAGGTAGATTATATTGTTTTACCGCGGGAATGCCGCTTTGAAAAAAGCGGCATTCCATGCGTCCATTCGGCTTCCGGTTGAAACCCGTGCGGCCGATTTTTCGTTCAACGAGGTATTTCAATGGAATTTCTTTCTTATCTGATCAGCGGGCTCAACCTCGGCAGCGTTTACGCTATCATAGCGCTTGGCTATACGATGGTGTACGGTATCGCCAAAATGCTGAACTTTGCGCACGGCGACGTCATCATGGTGGGCGGCTTTATCTCGTATTATGCGCTGGATGCCGTATTCAAAAAGTCCGGTCTGCCTTTTTGGTTTTCTGCGATCATAGCCGTGGTGTTGGCGATGATCGTCTGCACGGTGCTGGGCGTTTTGATCGAAGGGCTTGCTTACAGGCCCTTGCGTGCCGCACCTTCGCTGGCTGTTTTGATCACAGCCATCGGCGTGTCGTATTTTCTTCAGAATTCGGCGCTGCTGATCTGCGGGGCACAATTCAAAACTTACCAGAGCATTATTTCCGGAACGCTGAACCTGTTCGGCGGTGGCCTTTCCATTCCGTACGTTTCCATGCTTACGGTCGTAGTCTGCATTGTGATCATGGTCGGTCTGACGCTTTTCACTTCCAAAACCAAAATGGGAAAAGCCATGCGTGCCTGCAGCGAGGATAAGGGCGCCGCACAGCTGATGGGTATCAACGTAAACAAAACCATTTCCACGACGTTTGCCATCGGTTCCGCGCTGGCTGCTATCGCCGGCGTGCTGCTGTGCTCTTCTTTCCCCATTCTGAAACCGACGACCGGCTCCATGCCCGGCATCAAAGCGTTCACGGCTGCGGTGTTCGGCGGTATCGGTTCCATTCCCGGCGCGTTTTTGGGCGGTTTACTGTTGGGGATCATTGAATCCTTCGCAAAAGCGTATATCAGCACACAGCTGGCCAATACCATCGTATTTGCGGTGCTGATCATTGTTCTGTTGGTTCGTCCGGCAGGTCTGCTCGGGAAATACGTTCCCGAAAAGGTGTAAGGGGGCGCGAAATGAGTAAAAAGCTTAAAAAACTGAGCGGCGCTCCCAAAAGGGATTATTTTTCCTATCTGCTGGTTACGGCTGCATTTATTTTGATCACCGCGCTCAACGGCGGCGGCCTGCTGAGCAAACAAATGCAGGGCCTGCTTGTGCCGGTGTGCTGTTATATCATCATGGCGCTGTCTCTGAATTTGACCGTCGGTATCATGGGCGAATTAAGCCTGGGACACGCGGGCTTTATGAGCCTCGGCGCGTTTTCCGGCGTTGTGGTTTCGCAGAGTCTGATCACCGCGGTGCCGAACGATGCGCTCCGTCTGGTGATCTCCATTGCCGTCGGCGCCGTGGTCGCGGCGTTTGCCGGGTTCCTGATCGGTCTGCCGGTTTTGCGGCTGCGGGGCGATTATCTTGCGATCGTGACCCTTGCGTTCGGTGAGATCATCATGGACGTGATCAATTGCCTGATTGTAGGACACGACGCAAACGGTCTGCACGTGATCTTTAATTTCCGCGGCGATAAGACCGTTGCCGATCTCGACCTTGCCGAGGGCGGCGTCGCGATCATCAAGGGCGCGCAGGGCGCGGTGGGGACCAAAACGATCTCCACTTTTACCGCAGGCTTTATCATTATTCTGATTACCTTATTTATTGTTCTGAATTTCATTCGCAGCCGGACCGGTCGGGCGGTCATCGCCATCCGGGACAACCGGATCGCGGCGGAGTCCGTCGGTGTGGACGTGATGAAGTATAAAATGATCGCTTTTGTCATATCCACAACGCTTGCCGGTATGGCCGGCGCGCTGTACGGCCTGAACTTCAGCATGATCTCGGCGGATAAATTCAATTTCAATACGTCAATTCTTGTCCTGGTCTTTGTGGTGCTCGGCGGACTGGGTAATATGCTCGGTTCCATTATCGCCGCAACGGTGCTGTACATCCTGCCTGAGGCGCTGCGCGGCCTGCAGGATTACCGTATGCTGATCTATGCGATCGTATTGATCCTCGTGATGCTCGCCACAAACAACCCGAAGGTCAGAAACCTGTTTCTGCGTATCATTCCCAAACGGAAATCTGCGGAAGGGGGTACGGCAAAATGAGAGAATTTGAAAAGGGCAAAATGGTCCCCATGCCCAGCACGGCGCTGATCCCCGAACGGGACCTCGGCAAAATGCCTGTGCTCGAATGCATCCATGTGGGAATTGAGTTCGGCGGTCTGAAAGCCGTAGAGGATTTTAACTTCACTATCGGTAAAACCGAGATCGCGGGACTTATAGGGCCGAACGGCGCCGGGAAGACCACGGTGTTCAATATGCTGACGCGGGTTTATAATCCCACGCACGGCACCATTATGATCGACGGCCAGGATACCACGGGCAAGTCCACGGTGCAGCTCAGTAAAATGGGCGTTGCCCGGACCTTCCAGAATATCCGTCTGTTTACGGATATGACGGTGGAGGACAACGTACGCGTGGGACTGCACAATCAAATGAAATATTCTACGGCCTCGGGGATCCTCCGTTTGCCTTCCTTCTGGAAAAAAGAAAAGCAATCGCATGAAAAGGCCATGGAACTGCTGTCGATTTTTGATATGCAGGACATGGCCGGCACGAAGGCCGGATCGCTGCCCTACGGTGCGCAGCGCCGTCTGGAGATCGTGCGCGCGCTTGCAACGGAGCCGAAGCTCCTGCTGTTGGACGAACCGGCTGCGGGCATGAACCCCAACGAAACCGGCGAGCTGATGGAAAACATCGTAAAGATCCGCGATACCTTCGGGATCGCCGTGCTTCTCATCGAGCACGATATGAAGCTGGTCATGGGGATCTGCGAAGGCATCTGCGTGTTAAACTTCGGAAAAATCATTGCCAAGGGTACCGCGGAAGAGATCCAGCGCAACCCCGAGGTCAACAAGGCCTATCTCGGCAATAACGGCATGGAGGAATGATCGATGTCAATGCTTGAGGTTAACAATATCAACGTATATTACGGTTCCATCCATGCGATCAAGAACATCAGCTTTCGGGTGGACGCGGGAGAGATCGTAACGCTGATCGGCGCAAACGGCGCGGGCAAAAGCACCACGCTGCAAACGATTTCCGGACTGCTGCGCTCCAAAACCGGCTTGATCACGTTTCAGGGCAAGCCGCTCGGCAATATCCCCGCACATAAGATCGTTTCCATGGGGATCGCGCAGGTGCCGGAGGGCAGACGCATCTTCCAGCAGATGACGGTGGAGGAAAACATCGAAATGGGCGCTTACACCCGTCCCGGTTCCGAGATCGCCAAAAGCATGGAAAACGTTTTTCTGCATTTTCCGCGGCTGAAGGAGCGGCGCAAACAGATCGCAGGCACGCTTTCCGGCGGCGAGCAGCAGATGCTTGCCATGGGACGCGCCATGATGAGCAAGCCGCAGCTTTTAATGCTGGACGAACCCAGCATGGGGCTTTCGCCCATCCTTGTGGACGAGATCTTTGAGATCATCAAAGCCTTCCACGAAAGCGGCACAACGATCCTGCTTGTGGAGCAAAACGCGAACAAGGCGCTTTCCGTCGCCGACAGGGCTTACGTGCTGGAGACCGGTTCCGTTACGCTGGAGGGCAGCGCGCTCAGTCTGATGCATAACGAAAGCGTAAAAAAAGCCTACCTTGGTGAATAAGTTTTGTAAAAAACGGTGCGGAGCAAAACTCTGCGTCGTTTTTTATTGACAAACGTAAGTAATTTTTTATATAATATAAGCGGATAAATCTGATTTTCGGAGGCAAAGATATGAAAAAGTTAATCAGTGTTTCACTTTCCGTTTTAATGATCGCGCTGCTGTTTGTGCCCGCGTTCGGTGCGGGCGGCGGCTCCGTGACCTTTGTTGGCCCGAGCGCTGCGTTCCGGAATGAATTGGACAGTGCAGGGAATTTTATCGGAGACGCGTATTGTTTTGCAAAACCGGTGGATCCCTGGAGGACGAACCTCGGTGCGCAGTTTGAAGAGGACCCGCTCGGCGATTATGTGTTTTACAACGAGTCGTCCTATGTAACGAAATGGGATATACATCCGTACTATTGGGAGGAGCTGGCTGCGGCACAGCGGTACAGCCCCGTGACCTACGCGTGCGGGACGCCCGTCACGGAGGACGGCGAAGAATTGGTTTTCTTTGTGCTGACCAGCGGAAAATACAATTCCGCCACAATGACGGTGTTGGCTGATAACACGGTCCTTCAGCCGGATATCGACGGCGCGTATCATGTCTCCCTTGACCGGGACGTTACAGTGCGTGTCGTGGAGACGACGGACGACTCGCATTCCGGACTGGACCGCAGCCGGTTTACCGTAAAAATGCTGTCCGGCGAGGGCTACAACCTGCGGCCGATGAAAGGGCAGACCTATAAATATGTTAAGTTTGACGACGATTTTGAGTTCCGTATCCAGGTCAAAAAGAATTATACGGCGTCCGCCATCAAGGTCAGCGTGATCAGAAACGTCGACTTGAACAGCGGCGCGGCGGATATGGACGGGCTGGTCAATTTCCTTGGCGGATATGAGGAGTTGAAATCCACCGGCGTCGATGAGGACGGCTACCGGGTGTATAAGGTGAAGAACGTGCAGTCGGACTGCAGGATCATCGTCTCCGGCGTCCGGGAAAATAAATCTGCGCATATTCTCTCCGTGTTCAAGGAGATCCTCCGTATGATCATGAATTTCCTCGGTATCCGCATTACGGAGCTGGAAGACTTTGTCGGTGATTATCACGTAACAGTGGAAAATACGGCGGACGACGTGCTCTGCGCTATCCTTGCAGCTGTGGAGCTGGATGAGGAAAACACCTTTGCCGTAACGGCGGGCAGCGGCCTTTCATTCCAGCTGACCAAGCTGGATCGCGACCAGGACGTCAAGGTTTGGATCTATAAAGCCGACGCCGAACCGACCGATGAAAATTTATATGATCTGACGTGGGTCGCGACCCGGGACGAGGCGAACGCAAGAACGATTTATACGGCTATTTGTTATTTGGATAACGTAAAATCAGACATGAAGGTAAAAATAGACAACGGATAAATCCGTAAAAAATGAAGGGGCTGTTGCATGCAGCGCAGACCAAAAAGAAAAGAAAAACGAAACGGCACAAGGGTTTCATCTTGTGCCGTTTTATTATTTTGTATCCGCAATAAAAATATGATGTATCGTTTGTTTATATCCTGCCGTACTGTTCGTTCCAGCGCCGGAATTTGTTCCAGTCGATCTCCGATAACTGCGCTTCGGTTACCCGGTACCCCCAGTTTCCGTCAGTGACGCCCGGTTTGTTCATGCGGGTGTCCGCGCCGTAAAGCAGCAGGTCCTGAACCGGGAAAATAACCAGGCCTGCGTGACTTTGCAGCATACACCGGCGAATGGGATCAAAGCAGCCGTGCTTACCTTCGCCTGCGCAGCCAAAGTATTCAAATACCGTTCGAAGCGTCTCATCGTCCAGGTCCCAGATGTAGCCCAAAAGGGTGTTGTTGTCGTGCGTGCCGGTGTATGCGATACAGTTTTCCGGATAGCTGTGCGGGAGGTGCGGGGAATTTCGGTTCCCAAAAAAGCCAAACTGCAGCACGCGCATCCCGGGGCAGCCGCTCTTTTTGACCAATGCAGCTACATCGGGTGTGATATCTCCCAGATCCTCCGCGATCAGCAGTCGGTCGCCGCATGCTTCCCGGATCGCTTTTATGAATTTCATTCCCGGGCCCTTGATCCATTTTCCGTTGCGGGCGGTCTTTTCCGTTGCGGAAATGGAATAATACGCGCTGATCGCGCGGAAGTGGTCGATCCTTACGCCGTCAAACAGCTCGCACATAAAGCCGATACGGTCCCGCCACCAGGCAAAGCCGTCTTTTTCCATTCGGTTCCAGTCATAAAGCGGGTTGCCCCAGAGCTGTCCGTCGACGGCAAAGTAATCCGGCGGGACGCCTGCCACGGCGGCGGGATAAAAATTGCGGTCCAGCTGAAACATCTCCGGCGCGCTGCGGACGTCCGAGCTGTCAAGGGAAACATAGATCGGGATATCGCCGATGATCTTTATTCCTTTTTTGTTAGCGTAAGCTTTCAGATCCATCCATTGTTTGAAAAAGATGAATTGCGTAAAGCGCCATGTGCGCAGCAGCGCTGCGTCCGGAACGGTATTTTTCCATGTTTGCCAGTCGGCGCCGCCGTTGGCAGCGTCAAGCGCCATGAATTCGCAAAAATCCGCCGTGTGGGGATGGGTCCCGAAAAATGCATCCATCTCGCCGTTGTCCCGATAGCGGGCGGCGGCGACGCCCAAAAGCGCCATGCGTTCCCTGTTCAGCCGGTCGAATTCACAGACATAAGGGGTCGTTTGTAACGCGCCGTTCAGTTCTTCCTGCGTCAGAAGGCCTGCATTGAAGAGCTGCTTCAAGTCGATAAAAAACGGGTTTAAGCTGAACGCGCTGTAGGATTTATAAGGGGAGTTTACCTCGTCCGGCAGACAAAAGGGCAGCACCTGCCAGTAAGAAAAGCCGCCGGAAGCCAGATCGTCTATCCAGCGTTTTGCTTCTTCGGAGAACGCGCCCTCGCCAAATGCGCCGGGCAGGGAGGAAATATGCAGCAGTACGCCGCTTGCTCGATTCATTTTTCTTTCATTCCTTTCCGTTATACTCAAGCGATGATTTCCAGTCCCACGGCGGCGCGAAGGGTGAGCCGTGCGTCCGCAGCGGTGATGACGCCGTCCGAATAGACGTCGGCAAGCGTATTCACAAGCGCGGAAAATGTTTCCAGACCGACGGAAGCGCGCAGGATCAGGCGGGCGTCCGCCGCTTCGATCCTGCCGTTGAGATCCGCGTCGCCGTAATAATACGTTGCGGTTTCCCCACGTTCCGGATGGCATGCGCCGCAGGGCGTATAGCCCTCTTCCATCAATTCGTCCGCCGTGCCGGAGAGAAAAGCTTTGTTCTGTTCCGCCGTGCGCCGGCCGGTGCCGCAGGTCTCCAGGTGGAATTTTTTTGTTTTGGTGTTAACGGTAAAAGTGCAGATCTTCCCTGCGATGTAAGTGCGCGGGGACGGCGCCGGCGAAGCGGATCCTGTCAGGCAGCTGTTGCCGGTCGCATAATCGATGGTAACGCCGGGCTGGACGTTATAGCAGTAAACGCAAAAGCATATGCCGTCTCCCGCGTCCTCCACGGAGTAAGCTTCCATCAGCACGCCGCGCGCCACAAGCTCGTCGTCCGTGAAAACGGGCGTCACCCGGTAAAGCACATGGTTGCCGGTCTCTTTTACGTAGTCTGCGACCATGTTTTCAAAAGGCAGCATTCCCGTAACGTTCAGATAGCGTGTCCCTGTGATGAGATTGCGGCGGTTTGCGTTCTCGGCCGAGAGCTGGTAGCCGATCAGGTGGCAGCGGTTGTACAGATATTTCCCTTCGACAATATCGTATTTTACGCTTTGCCAACCTGTGGGTTTTACGCTGCCGATCTCGCCGCGCGCGGCGGTCGGCATAATGTCGCGCCCCACATTCGCGTAGGCGAGCGTGCATCTGCCGAGGCGGTCCGGCTCGCCGTAATATTCAAACGAGACCGCCGTGTAGTCTTCCTCGGAAAAATACGGCGTATTATCGTTGACGGCCGTATAAGGCTGATCGGAAAACGCCGGCACGTCGGCCGCCGAAAGGGCGGATGCCCTTTGCAGTGTAACGGGGGCTGCCGCGGAAAAAACAAGGAGAACGGCAAAAACAGCACAGAGAATTTTTTTCATCTGTCAGTCTCCCTTTCGTAGATTTCTCTTGTGATCACGGGATGGGAAACGCCGGAAAAATCTGTTTTTTCACAAAGATAAAATCCCTCCGACGCGGGAGAAAAACAAAAAAACACGTCGGCGGGATAATCCCGGTTCCAGCGGTATAAAACCAGCCGGTCAAAAGAGCCGCTCGGCGGGAGCATATCCTCAAAAAAGCATATTGCGCCGTCCGGCAGACCGCCGGCCAGGTCGTCATGGCAAAGAATATTTGCTTCCTTCTCCGCAAAAAGCGGCGCGGAATAGGGACGGATATGGATTTTTCGGTCTGCCGCAAGGCGGAGTATGTCGGCTGTAACGGCCGCGTCACGGCTGACGCGGCGACGGTTGAACAGAACGCCGCCGTTATCGGCGATACATAAAATGGCAGTCATAAACGCAGCGCCTTCCGGATCAATCTACTTTTCGGCAATTTCGGTTTTTACGCCTGCAAGGTATTTAATGATCGCCTTGCGCGTAATGATGCCGATAAACATATTTCGGTCGTCCACCACCGGGACGAAATTTTGGTTATACGCGCGGGAAAGGATCTCGTCGATCGCTGCAGCCGCGTTGACCGCAAGCCAGTCTTTTCGGATGATCTTTTTTAATTCCGTTTTTTCCAGCCGCCGCAGATCCGGCGTGCCGTTGTTGTACAGCGCCCACAGAAAATCGCCCTCCGTTACGGTGCCGATATATCTGCCGTCTTTATCCGTAACGGGAATGACGGAAAAACCGTGAAAGCGCATTTTTTCAAGTCCCTGCCGTACCGACGCCTCGTCGGTGATATAGTCAACCTCCGCTTTGGGCGTTAAAAAGTGCATTACATTCATATAAATTATCCTTCAGTCAGATGCCGAAATATTTTTTTGCGTTGCCGAACGCGATATCATTCACAATGTGTTCCAGCGTCGGAAAATCGGCAGGGTATTCGCCGTTTTCCACCAGACCGCCGATATAATCGCAAAGGATGCGGCGGAAGTATTCATGCCGCGGATAGGAGAGGAAGGAACGCGAGTCGGTGACCATGCCAACAAATTTAGCAAGCACGCCGAGATTTGCAAGCGCGGCCATCTGTGCGCGCATGCCGTCGATGTTGTCGTTGAACCACCAGCCGGAGCCGAACTGGATCTTGGACGCAGCTTCATCCGACTGGAAATTGCCCAACATCGAACCGAGCGCGTAGTTGTCTTTGGGATTGAGACAAAACAGGACCGTTTTCGGCAGGCTGTCCTCCTCGTCAAGCGAGTCGAGCAGACGGGAGAGCTTATATGCCACCGCGTCGTCCGCGATCGAGTCAAAACCGGCGTCCGGCCCGAGCCGCCGGAACATTTTGGTGTTGTTGTTGCGCATGGGCCCGATATGGATCTCCATAGCCCAACCGCGTTTGTGGTATTCTTTGGCGAGGAAACGGAACAATTCGGTCTGATAGCCTTCGGCCTCTTCTGCCGAGACCGGCTTTCCGGTTCTCGCTTTGGCGAAAACCGCTTCAAGCTGCGTATCGTTCATCCGTCGGTAGGGAATGGGTGCAAACGCATGGTCCGTCGCCCGGCAGCCCATTTTTTCAAAGAAATCGATCCGGGAGAGAAGCGCCTCCTTTAAGGCGGCAAACGTCGGGATCTCTTTATCGCATGCGGCTTCCAGTTTTTTAAGCCACTTCGGAAAATCGGCGGCTGCGACGGCAAGCGCTTTGTCGGGTCTGAAGGCGGGAAGCACCCGGACGCCGAAGCTTTTGTCTCCGGCGATTTTTTCGTGGTAGGAAAGCGCGTCTGCCGGATCATCCGTTGTGCAAACGCATACCACGTTCGACCTGCCGATCAGTTCGCGCGGCGTAAAGCCGCCGGCGGCGATTTTTTCGTTTGCTTCATGCCAGATCTCGTCCGCGGTGTTTTCACTCAGGGGCGTACGGATATCGAAATACCGCTGTAATTCCAGATGCGTCCAGTGGTACAGCGGGTTGCCGATGAAGGCCGGCAGGCACGTTGCCCACGCTTTGAATTTTTCATAGGGCGATCTGTTCCCGGTGATATAGTCCTCGCTGACGCCGCAGCCCCGCATGCCGCGCCATTTGTAATGGTCGCCGCCGAGCCAGAGCGCCGCAATATCGTCCGGCGTTTGGTTTTCGTAGATCTCTTTGGGAGAAAGATGACAATGCCAGTCAAAGATCGGTTCGTCCTTGCAGGCGTCAAACAGACGCTGCGCCGTCGGGGTGGAAAGCAGAAAGCCTTCATCCATAAAGTTTTTCATTCGTTGGGCCAGCTCCTTTTGGTTCTCTCTTCTCTTGATTGTTTACCGGCGTTTCAGCAGGGCGATGGCGCCGGTGGGACAGCCCTCCGCGCAGGCGCCGCAGGAAGTGCATTTTTCCGGGTCCACAACGGCAACGTTGTTATCCATGGCGATCGCACCGGAAGGGCAGAGCTTTACGCATTTGGTGCAGCCGATGCAGCCGGCGGCGCACTCCTTGCGCGTCGATGCGCCCTTGTCATGGTTTTTGCAGAGCACGGCGGCGTTGGCCCGCTCTTTCGGCAGCAGACCGATGATCTTTTTGGGACAAACGGCGATGCATTTTTTGCAGGCGCGGCAGAGGTCTGCGTTGACGACGGCCACGCCGTTGCAAAGCGTGATCGCGTTGTACGGGCATGCTCTTGCGCAGTCTCCGAGTCCGACGCAGCCGTAGATACAGCTTTTCTCTCCGCCGAAAAGCTGCGCTGCCATTTTGCAGCTGGCAACGCCCTCGTATTTCATCTTTTTGTTTGCGTTTTCGCTGCTGCCGCGGCAGAATACCACGGCGGTCATGGGCTCTATGCTTGCGGCCGCGCCGCCGGTCAGCGCCGCAATTTTTGCGGAAACCTCGCTGCCGCCGGGATTGCAAAGCCCCGTATCGGCGGTCTTGCCCTCGCTCAGCGCCGCGGCGTAGCCCGCACAGCCGGAAAAACCGCAGGAACCGCAGTTTGCGCCCGGCAGGATCTCTTCAATGGCGGCGGCTTTTTCATCTGTGGGGACCGCCATGACCTTGGACAGTACGGCCAGCAGAAGACCTGCCAGGATCCCGATCCCGGCAACGATGATAACGGCAAGTAAAATCGGATTCATAAGGCACCGTCCTTTCTTATCCTAATAGTCCCAGGCCCTCTACAAGTCCCGAGAAGCCCAAAAAGCTCATGGAGACGATCGCGGCAGCGATCAGGGTAATGGGCAGGCCTTCTAAAAATTTGGGAACGTCGGCGCCCTCCAGGCGGGAACGAACGCCCGCAAACAGAACCATGGCAAGCATAAAGCCCGCGCCGGCCGCAAAGGCGTTCATCATGGCGTGCCCGAAGCCGAAACCAAACGCCGCGTAATCGCCTATGTAGTCGATATTCAGGATCACCACGCCGAGGACCGCGCAGTTGGTGGTGATCAGAGGCAGGTAGATGCCGAGCGCCTTGTAAAGGGATTTTACATACTTTTTCAAAACGATCTCTACCATCTGAACAAGCGCTGCGATAACAAGGATGAAGACGATGGTCTGTAAGTAGGCAAGACCGTTGTTTTCCAGCAGGATATTTAAGGGATAAGTGACTGCGGTCGCGATCAGCATCACGAAGATCACCGCCGCGGACATGCCCACCGCCGTGTTCAGTTTTTTGGAAACGCCCAAAAACGGGCAGATGCCCAAAAATTTTGCAAGGGTAAAGTTTTGTGTCAGGATCCCCATGACCAACAGTGCGATAAAAAATTTCATACGTCCTTTTCCTCCCCGCAGAGCTTATTTGCGCAGGCGTCGGCGCGGGGACAGCCCGCGCAGGGCGACAGCCCGGCTTTTTTCAGGCCCTTACCCTCGGCAAGGCGGTTTGCGGCGGCCATCAGAAGCCCGAAGACGAAGAAGCCGCCGGCCGGCAGGATGAACAGTGTCATCGGCGCAAGGCCGATCTTTGCAAGGCCGCCGGTGAAATCAAAGCCCTTGAACGAGCAGCCGATCATGGCGTCGATACCGGAAAGGAAAGTGCCGGCTCCCAAAATTTCACGTACGGTGCCCATGCAGAACAGCGCGGCCGTGAAGCCGATGCCCATGCCCAGACCGTCCACAGCGGATACCAGCACCGGACTTTTGCCGGCAAAGGCTTCCGCACGGCCGAGGATGATGCAGTTGACGACGATCAGCGGCAGAAACACGCCCAGACTTTCGTCCAGTGCGGGAACAAAGGCTTTGACCAGCATCTGGACCATCGTGACGAAGGAGGCGATCACCACGATGTAGGCTGGGATGCGCGCTTTGGAGGGAATGACCTTCCGCAGCGCCGAAATGGCAATGTTGGAACAAATCAGAACGATGGTGGCCGCAATGCCCATGCCCACGCCGTTGACCACGCTTGTGGATGTGGCAAGGGTGGGACAGGTGCCGAGCACCAGTCGCAGCACCGGGTTTTCCCGCAGAAAGCCCTTGGTCAGTTCATTCTTTAGATTATATTTTTTCTTTTCGCTCATTATGCCGCCTCCCCTGTGAGTTCGTCATAGAAACCGCGCGCCGTATTGACGGCGGACGTAACGGCCTTGCTTGTGATCGTTGCGCTGGTGATGGCCGCGATCTCATTTTTGTCTGCGGCGGCGTTCTTGATAACGGAAAGCACGCCGTCCGAACCGATATACTGCCGCAGAAAATCTTCTTTCTTCGCGTTCATGCCGAGGCCGGGCGTATCTTCGATAGACAGGATCTTGATGCCGGTCACAACGCCGTTTTTGTCAAAGCCTGTCATTAATTCCAGTTTACCGCCGTAGCTGGAGGCGGAGGTCGTAAACACGTAGCCGCAGACGGCGCCCGTTTCATCCGTGCCCACGTAGCCCGTGCTGCCGTCGGAGAGCGTTGTTTCCGTAAAGGTTTGGGCGGCGGGCAGCACCTCCGCGCGCGCGGCATTTTCGGACGCCTGCCGGTTTTGTGCGGTCACAGGGGCCGTCACGTGGTTGACGACCGCCAGAAGTCCGGCCGCGACCGCGCAGATCAGGAAAAGCGAAACAGCAGTCGTAATGATTTCACGTACGTCTTTTTTCTTCATGCCGCTTTGCCCTCCTTTTTCTTTTTTGATTTGATAAAACCGAAATATTTCGGCTGCGTCAGCTTTTCGATCAGCGGACACGCGATGTTCATCAGCAAAATGGAGTAGGATACGCCCTCCGGCAGAGAGCCGTACAGGCGGATCACGGCGGTCAGAATGCCGCAGCCGACGCCGAATACGATCTTGCCGCCGGTATTGACGGGGCTGGTCGCATAGTCCGTCGCCATAAAGAAAGCGCCGAGCAGCAGGCCGCCGCCGAGCAGCTCATAGGCGGTCCAGGTGAGATCAAAGCGGGAAGCAAAGAGGCTGATGACCGCGACCGTTCCGATAAAACTGAAAGGAATGGCGGGCTTGATAACGCCTCTTGCCAGCAGATAGACGCCTCCAAGCAGCAGCGCCGCGGCGCAGGTCTCTCCGATACAGCCGGCGCGTACGCCGAGGAACATCTTCAAAAGCGAGGGCAGCTCGCCGTTTGCAACGAGCTGCGCAACGGATGTGCCGTCCGCGGAGGAGAGTATGTTCAGCGGCGTGGCTGTGGATACCGCGTCCACACCGCCTGCCACCGGCGAAGTAAAACCTGTCATGGCGGAGGCAAAGGATACCAGCAGCACGATCCGCGCCGTGATGGCGGGATTGGCGAAATTCTGTCCCAGGCCGCCGAAAAACTGTTTTACGACCACGATCGCCGCAAAAGCGCCGACCACGCACATCCAGAGCGGAATAGAGACCGGCAGGTTAAAGGCCAAAAGCAAACCCGTTACAACGGCGCTCAAATCACCTACGGTGCAATCCCGTTTCATCAGGCGGCGGGAAAGATACTCAAACATTACGCTGCTGAGCACGCACACGGCGATCACCAGCGCTGCGCGCAGCCCGAAGACCGTCACGCCGGCAAACGCGGCGGGGATCAGCGCGATGATCACGTCCAGCATGATCCGTCTGGTCGTCGCGGTGCTTTTGACATGCGGAGACGCGCTGACAGTTAAGATCTGTTTTTCTTCCATATCCAAAACCTCATCTATCTTATTTGTTGTTACGGATAACGTCCTTGGCAAGGCGCATATATTGCACAAGCGGCTTGCCCGCCGGACAGGCGTAGGCGCAGCTGCCGCATTCCATACAGACCATGGTCCCCATTTTTTTCAATAGGTCCGCGTCGCCCGTCAGCGCGGCGCGTTCGATCTTTGTGGGGATCAGGCCCATCGGGCAGACGTCGTGGCAGCGGCCGCAGCGGATGCAGGCGGTCTGCGGCTTTGCTTCGGCGGTTTTTGCCGAAAACGCAAGCAATGCGTTGTTGCTTTTCAGCAGCGGCGCGTTGGTGTCTACGACCGCCGTGCCCATCATCGGGCCGCCGGAGAGAATTTTTGCAGGCGTCTGCGTAAAGCCGCCGCAAAAATCGATGATATCCGCAAAGCTTGTGCCGATGGGAACGCGGACGTTGCCCGGCCGGGCGATACAGTCGCCGCTGACGGTTACGGACCGGCTGACCAGCGGTCTGCCGGTTTTTAAGTACCGCGCGACGAAAGCAACGCTTGCCACGTTCATCACGATGCACCCCACGTCTGCAGGCAGCCCGCCCGCGGGCACTTTTCTGCCGGTCGCCGAGAGAACCATCATTTTTTCCGCGCCCTGCGGGTAACGGGATTTCAGCGTCATCAGCCGTACGATGTTGCCTGTTTCAATATCTTTATCGGCAATGTTTTTCAGAATTTTGATCGCTTCCGGTTTATTGTCTTCCACCGCGATGATCACACGTTTGAAACCGTAAAGCTGGGAGAGCGTATACACGCTTGCGATGATGTTCCAGGAATTTTCAATGCACTCGCGGTAATCCACCGTGATATACGGCTCGCATTCCGCGGCGTTGACGATCAGCGTATCGATCGGTTTGTCGGGGGAGACCGTGAGCTTTACAAAGCTCGGGAAGCCTGCGCCGCCGAGTCCTACAAGGCCGGAAGCGCGTATGGCTTTTACCAGGTCCTCTTTTGTATGGACCTCCGGCGGGGCGACGCCTGCAAAAACGGTGTTTTTCCCGTCGCTTTCAATGGTGACTGCCGGCGCCATTCTGCCGTTGGAGAGCTTGACGTCTGCAATGGCGGTAACGGTACCGGAAACGGAGGCGTGGATGGGGACGCTTAAAAACTGGTCGCTGTCGCCCACGACCTGCCCGATATCCACGTGGTCGCCCTTTTGCACCGTCGGCGTACAGGGCGCGCCGATATGCTGCTGCATGGGCAAAACAACGGTTTTCGGCGTGGGGATCCGTACCGTTTCACTCTCGGCGGTAAATTTGCTGTGGTCGACCTTGACGCCGCCTCTGCCGCGGGAAACAGCGTGCAGAATGGCGTCCGGACGAAGATTGCTCATTGAACACTCATCCTTTCTTTATAAAAGGGAATAGTTTACGCAGTGCGGGAATTACGGCGTTCAGCGCCGTGCCGGTCAGCAGACCGAAGCCTGCGCCGGAAAGCAGCAGCACGGGCGCCAGATACCAATAGGCGCCGCTGCCAGATAAAAGGGAAACGGCAAACAGCTGGGAAAGATTGTGCAGACAAGCGCTGATCACGGATACGCCTGCGTAGGAGAGCTTTTTTGCGTATCTTAAAAGCAGCGCCGTGGCCGTTACGCTGATCATGCCGCCGGAAAACGATAAAATGCCTGCCCAAACGCCCGCTGACAGCAGCGTAAAGGCGGATTTGACCGCCGCAATGCCAAGCGCGTACGGAAACCCCATCGCGGTGCATGCGAACGTGACGATAATATTGGAAAGCCCTGGCCTGACGCCCGGCGGCAGCGGCAATGCGGCGCAGACCGCGCGTTCCAGAAATGCGGTCGCGATTGCGAGCGACGCAAGAATGCCGGTTATGGCGGCGCGCTGTGCGGGAGAATTTTTTTTCATAAACGCAATATCACATATTTCGGTATAGTATAAAACGCTTCAGTATACGACGGCGTCCGGCGTTTTTTCGTCCGTCTTGCCCGTAATATATACGATGGTTTTGTTTGGCAGACAGGCGGCCGTCTGTCCCGGGGACGTCAGCTTTCCGCAGCGGATACAGTCCCGGCCCTTACAGTCGGAGGCCAAAAAGCAGATCGCACCGGGACTGACGGCGAGCGTCACGCCGCTGTCCAACGCGATCGTATATTCCCCGGTTACGCTTTCCAAATCGATCTCATACAGTGTTTTTCCGTTTTCAACCACCACCGCGACGGTTTTTTTGCCCGAACGGGACATAATAAACAAAACGGCGCAGAGGATCAAAATGACGGCGAGGGGGATCAGGTCCGCACCCCGCAGCAGTTTACGGTCTTTCTTCATAGGCGATCAGGTGAAAATCCCTGTCCGTGATCCGAAAGCTGTCAGCCAGGCCGTCGGTGACATAAACGCTTTTGTCCGCAAACACAAAAACCGCCTGAGCGTCTGCGTTCTGCAGCAGCGTAAGCGAAGAGTCGTTCAACCCCGAAACAAAACACGCGGTCGACAGCGCGTCGCTCAAAAGCCCCTCGGATGAAACGACCGTCACGCCCGAAAGCGCGGTTTCCACGGGATATCCCGTGGCGGGATCCAAAATGTGATGATAGCTTTTTCCTTCAAAGACAAACTGTTTTTCATAGCTGCCTGAGGTGGACAGGATGACGGCGCCGTCGTTTGTTCCGGGCGTGCAGGTAAGCGTCGCAAAGTAGCTGTTTGCGTCGCCGTAAGGATCCCGGAGCCCGACCGTCCAGCTCTGTCTGCCGGCAGGTCTGCCGTACAGCAGTACGGTGCCGCCGAAGTTGATCACGGCCGGGGACGCGTTCTTTTTCAAAACGTCAAGCATGGCGTCCGCGCCGGCGCCCTTGCCAACGGCACCGAGATCGAGCTGTGTGCCTTCGGAAAGTGTCGCAACGCCGGATCGGTCGTCGATCGCAACGTGGTCCGCGCCGACGGTTTTCAGCGTGTCGGCAATGTCTTTCGCGGCAGGCAGGGACGGGTTCTCACCTGCAAAGCCCCACAGTGCGGTCACTGCGCCGACGGTCAGGTCCAAACAGCCGTCGGACAACGCGCCGATCTCCAGAGAACGGCGTAGGATATCCAGCGTTTGGGCGCTGCAGGCGGCGCTGCCGCTGCGGTTCAAAACAGAGATCTCGGAGGATGCATCGGTGCCGGAGAGCAGAGAATCGATCCGGTTTGCTTCTGCGTCGGCCATCTGCCAGATTTTTTCTGCAGCTTTCCTGTCTGCGTAAATGTCGGCGGTGATCACGCTGCCCATGGCAAAGCCGGTGAAACTGTTTTTCTCTGCCGTGCAGGCCGGAAGGGAGAAAAAAAGAAAAAGAAAAAGCAAAGCGATAAGCCGTTTGACCGCAGCGGTATGCATCGTCTTTGTTCCCTCCCTTGAAACAGATTTTCTGCAAACAATACATATTATATCATTCCGAACGAGTAGAGTAAAGAAGAAAATATAATAAAATAAAGGATATTTTCAGGGGATTAATGTTAAATAATACTTGTTTTATATTTTTTTATGTGATATTATATCATAGAAATACCATTTTTTACAATCGGAGGCTTTGTTTTGAACGACGTTTACCTGGACAGTCTGCATAATTCGGCTGAGGATCTCGGGGATATAAAGAGAGCCGACGCGGCGAAGCTCAGCCCGCGCGACAAGCGGCAGATCGTCGTTCTTGCACTTTTGGATGCGGCGGTGATTGTGTTTATCGGCCTGTACCTGATGCTGACCGGCTCCGCAGATATTTATAAAGAGATCAAAAAAAACGCCGCATTCGATCCCGCTGTGGATTATTATAACGTTGCCGATGCATTCGCAGCGCTTACGCCGACGCTCAATGCGGTCTCCTTTCCGGAGGGCATGCAGCAAAGCTTTCGGGCACTGTATTCCGAAAACGCCGATACGGTGGGCTGGCTGAAGATCGCCGGCACGGGGATCGACGGCGTCGTTTTGCAGGCGGAGGACAACGCGTTCTACGAGCGCAGGGATTTTTATAAACGGGACGATAAACGGACCCGTGTGTTTTTTGCGGATTTTCGGAATTATATCGGCGAAAATGCGGCTTCGCTTTCCAAGGTGACCATATTGTACGGGCATCATTTGACCGCCGACGAGCGGATCTGGGCGGAGCTGGAAAACTATAAGGATCCGGAGTATTACAAAACGCATCCCGTGATCGAGTTCAATACGATCTACGGCAATTATAAATGGAAAGTATTCGCCTGTATGATCACAAGTTCGTCCGCGGAGAAAGACGGCGGCAACCTGTTTTATTACTGGAACCCGTATGTGACGGACGAGCAGACCGTCGCCTTCTGCACAGAGGTGCTCAACCGCAGCTGGTTTGTGAACCCTGCGGTCAACATTGCCGCCACGGATAAGCTTTTGTGTCTGTCGACCTGCAATTACGAGATCTCCATGGAGGACATCCGCTGCGTGGTTTTTGCACGCCTGGTCCGTGACGGCGAGAGCGCGGAAGTGGACGTTTCAGGCACATATTTCAATGAAGATCGCCGTATGCCCCAGCTTTGGTATGATCAGCAGGGGCTGGCGAACCCCTATATCAACACGCCGGTTTTCGGACAGTAAAAAGGAGAGAAATGCATGGACATCAAGCATATGTCGGGGGAAGGGCTTCCGGATGAGGAGCGGTTGTTTCCCGTGGGGGAGCGCAGCCGTGTCAACAATGAAAGCGTGGATGAAATTCTCAGAGATATCATGAAAGAGGACGGTACGTTCAACGACGATTTTAACGAGCTGTTTTCCCGGTATCTCGGCGGCAGCGCGGACGATCTCCGCGTTACGGATCTTTCGGACCGTACGCAGGACGAGCCCATCGGCAGCCGGGTGGAGTTCTCGGAGGAGACGGGCAGAGCGTTCCGCGAGGAAAAGAATACGGAGCGGCGGATCAGCGAGAAACTGTCGCCGCAGGTGCGGGAGATCTATTCCGAGGCGGTCTACAGCTCCGCACAGCCGGAGTTCACGAATGAAGGCACCGTAAAATATCCCTCGATGGGCGTCGGCGAATCCGAGGAGCGCGTCGTTTATGACGCCGAATGGGAAGAACGCGCAAAAAAAGAGGCGCAGCGACGGGAACAGATCCGCCGGGAAAATATGCTGCGGGGCGACAGCGCCTACGGACGTTCGTTCCGGTTCTCCGGTGCAGATGAGCGGTCCCCTAAACCGTATGTCAACAACGCCTATATCGATCCGCTGGACGATTCACAGGACGTTCCGCTGTTTCAGCGGCGGCAGCCGGTCAATCAGACTTCCCAGCCCAGACATGCGGCGCATGGCAGACAGGTCGTGCAGCCCAGACAACAGACCGTACCGCAGAAAGAAGAAGCGTCCGAGCAGGAAGAAACGGAGAAAAGCTCTTTTTTTCGGAGGGTTTTTCCGAAAAGCAAATAAGCGCTGAGGCTGTCGACGGAAAAACCGATATCGCCATGAAGGACAGCAGTCAAACTGCCGAAAAAAAACCGGACGGAGAAGCAGCGGACGCCGCGGTGCTGAAAGCGTTTGCCTCCGATCGGGAAAAAGAAAAGGCGTTCAGAGAGCGCTGGATGCACGTAGTGGACGAAGCGCAGGAGAGAAGAGAAAAAAAAGAGGCCCAGGCGCAGCACCGGGAGGCGGTCCGCCGCGCCGAAGAACACAGGGCGACGCTTGCAAAAAAAGTTGCCGTTGCCGAAAAATCATTTGCGGAAGGGGATTTTCCTTTGGATCTGGAGCATATCACAAACAACAGCGATTTTGAAGAGATGCCTGTTCAAAGCGGCGTGCCGGAGGAGTCGTTATATCCGCCCGCCGAAAAAATAGACAGGCTGGAGCGCAGCGCCGAGGCCATTGTGATCACAAAACGGGAGGGCGCGCCGGCGCGCAAAGCAAGTAAAAAGAAGAAGAAAAAGAAAAAGCGTACCTTCCGCGCAAAACTGCGGCAGTTTTCTGCGGACAATATCCCGCATAGGGGCGACGGCGCGAAGGAAACGGTGCGCAAGGTCATACGTCTTGTTTCCTTTGTCGCGCTTGTCTGCGGCCTTGCGTATCTTGCCGTTTACGGCGTCAATTATCTGCGCCACCGGCAGCAGACGCAGACCTTTGAAAATGAGATCTCCGAATTGTCCGACCTGACGGTACAGGAAGAGGCGGACGCGTGGGCGGATATCCGCGCGCAGTACCCCGACGTGGAATTTCCGGAGGGAATGCAGCTCAAGTTTTCAAAGATCTACGCCATTAACCAGGAAATGGTCGGCTGGCTGCGGATCCCCAATACGGGCATTTCCACGCCGCTGGTGCAGACTACAAACAATTATTATTATTTAAATCACGATATCTTCGGCGAAAAGACGCGTTACGGAAACCCATTTATCAGCTACGACTGCAAGTTCGGCAAGGAAATCGGCAGAAATACCATTGTTTACGGCCATAATCTCCACGACGGGTCCATTTTCCATGCGCTGACCGATTATATGTCCGTCAAGGGGTATTTGAACGCGCCGATCGTGGAGCTGGACACCATGTACGAATCCACCAAATGGAAGATCTTCGCCGTGATGCTTACGAACTCCACCGAGGATATGAACAACGGCTACGTATTCCAGTATCTTTATCCGGAATTTTCATCCGACTACGCGTTTTTGTCCAAGATCGACGAGATCAAAGCCCGGTCCATGATCCATACCGGCGTCGACGTGGAGGCGGATGACAAGATCCTTACGCTTTATACCTGCTATCTTGCGCGGTTCAGCGGCGGCAGACTTGTTGTGTTTGCGCGGCAGCTTCGTCCCGGGGAGTCGGAGCAGATCGACGAGTCCCAGGTATATTATGATTCGAATGCGATCTTCCCTGCGGCATATTACGGAAAAGCCCTGATCCGCGCGGGAAGATAAATCGGGGAAACCAGGAGGGAAGGAAAGATGATGAAGGCGCGTATTTTTGTGTTGGGCGTCCAACAGGATGAAAAAAACAAGTGGTTTGATTTTATGCTCAGCAACACATTTGCCCCTGTGTTTACCGAGGAGGGGGCGCTGGCGTATTACGATACGGTAAAGGACGCGATCCCCTCTATCGGAAAGGCGTTTGCCGATTCCGATACGGTAATGTTTTTCGCGGGGAAGGAGAGCTTTCCGCAGGTAAAGCTTGTGCTCAGCAAAGCGCTCGGCCTGCAGATGAAGATCGATCAGTCCTTGCTGGAAACGGCTTCGCTCGCCGACCCCGAGGGCGCCGGGCAGGAGGATTTCGCCGTGCGCAGCGCGGGGATCCCGGAGGGCGGCGTCGCGTTCGGCCTGTCGGATGCGCTGGATACCGGTTTCGGCGTCCATAAAGGGCGTCAGACCATCGTCGTGCTGCCCGTTTTGCTGGACCGCACCGGGCAGGTCCTTGCGCAGCAGGTCATTCCGTTTATCAATGATCTGTACGGCGTAACGCTGCCTACGTTTTACGCGGATTGTATTTTTGCCTTTGCCCTGCAGGAAAAGCTGGCAGGCAAAGAGCTGACCGTTGCAATGTGCGATACGCCGACGACCGCGCTGTTCAAGCAGTATCTTTCGCACACGCCTGCGCTTGACAGGCGTATGCCGGTCGCAGTCCGGGGAGAAAAGCGTGAGGAGACGCCGCCGGATGAATACGTTGTGAATTTGTCGATCACGGCGGCGGAATTCGTCGGCGCGCCGTACGGTATCGCAATGACCAACGCGTTTTATACCGGAGACGATCCGCAGGGAGAACGCGTCGTCTATCTTTCGGTCACAAGCGAAACGGAGAACACGATCCGGGAGGTCACATCGCTTTACGGCGAAACCACGCCGGATCTGATGAACCGCTGCTGCGGCGAGCTGTGCTCGCTGATCGGACAGATCATCGATATCGATGAGGGCGTGCTGCAGAAGGAGCCTGCGGAAAAGGAAGAAAAAAAACGCGGCAAAGGAAAGTTTATTGCGCTGCTGCTGTTATTGCTTGCCGCGATCGCCGCTGTCTGCGTTTACGGTTATTACTTCTTCTCACAACATGATTATAACGTCCGGGATTGGCTCAACAGTTATTTTCCGTCCATTGTCAGACAGGCGGATGAAACGACGGATGACGATAACGGAACGACTTTAACGGAGGCAGATTCCGCGCAAAATTAAGCGCGTTGCTTGGGGTATGAAGAAACGAAAACAACGTTTCATCGCCACATTGACAGCGGCCGTTATTGCCGCGCTGTGCATAATCCCCGCGGGGGCGGTGCAGCAGCAGATCCTGTTGGGCGATGCGAACAGAAACGGAAAAATCGAAGCGGGGGACGCGCGTTTTGCGCTGCGCTGCGCTGTCGGGCTGGAGATCTACGGTGCGATCGACATGCTGATCTGCGACGTGGATGATAACGGCTATATCCAGGCGGAGGACGCAAGAGAGATATTGCGTGTCGCAGTCGGGCTGGACAGTTTCAACGGCGTGTCTTATACGGTGGATGTTGAAGAGCAGGGCGGGAATACCGATCCCGCTTTTACGGGTTATGCAAGTCCCACCTCGCTTACGTGGGCACAGACGGTCGCCAACGCAGAGCTGATCTATTCGCTTTTATCGCAGCTCGGCTGGTCCCGCAATGCGATCTGCGCTGTGCTCGGTAACATGCACCATGAGAGCGGGACCATCAATCCCGGCATTCAGCAGACCTATGGGACTGCTTACGGTCTTGTGCAGTGGGATCCGCCCTCGCAGTATTTGGACTGGGCGTCTGCCAACGGCTATGCCGCGGACAGCCTGATCGGCCAGGTCTATTATCTCAATGAATCCATGAAGCCCGGAAAGGGCAATTGGTTTTCCAGCTCCAGACATCCGGAATATTATGAGACCTACAGCGATTTTATTGCGTCCGAGAAGGACGTCGACTATCTGACCTGCGTTTTTCTGTATTGCTACGAACGGCCGGGCATTGCCCATGAGGCGCGGCGGATCGAACATGCGCGGGACTGGCTTGCGTATTTCAGCGGTTGATCCGCAGAGAATACATCGGTTTCCGCCGCAGCAAAACGCGGCGGAACTCTTTTGTGAACGAAGGGAGCGAAGGTAATATGGATCAGGCGCGTATCGAGCGGGCCGTCCGGGAGATCCTGGAGGCCATCGGGGAGGACCCCGACAGAGAAGGGCTGGCAGAAACGCCCAGGCGCGTAGCCAATATGTATGCGGAGATCTTTTCCGGTCTGGAGGCCGATCCCGGTTCATTGATCAAGGTGTTTTCCGAGGCGGATAACGATGAAATGGTCGTCGTCCGCGATATCCCGCTATACTCCATGTGCGAGCATCATCTGCTGCCGTTTGTCGGCAAAGCGCACATCGTTTATATCCCGGCTGACGGCAAGGTGATCGGTTTGTCCAAGCTTGCGCGCATCGTGGATAATTTTGCGCGCCGTCCGCAGCTGCAGGAGCGGCTGACCTCGCAGATCGCGGATTTCCTGACGGAGCGGCTGCATCCGAAGGGCGTCGCCGTGATCGTTGAGGCGGAGCATCTGTGCATGACCATGCGCGGCGCACGGGCCGCGGGGGCGCTCACGCGCACTTCCGCTCTGCGCGGCGTCATCCGGACCGACGCGCGTACCCGCGCGGAGGCGCTTGCGCTGATCAGAGATTGAAAAACTGCTTGACGGAGACCGTTTGAATGGATAAAAAAGAAAACAACGTCGCACAGTATCCGGATTTTAATATGTATAAAGATCAACTGGAGAATCCGCAGATGTTCATGGCCGTCTACGCGGGGCCGGAGATGATGTCGAATATGGGACCTGCAGCCGGTTTTGTTGGGGCGTTTGTCGCAGCCGAAGCGATGAAACAAGACGCAGCGCCGGCGGCGCAGAGATACTGCGCCGACTGCGGCGCCGCGATTCCCACCACTGCCAAATTCTGTCCCGACTGCGGGAAAAAACAGCCTGCCCCGGTCGTATGCCCGCGCTGCGGCGCGATGATACTTCCCCAGCATCGTTTTTGTATCGAATGCGGCGAAGTTGTGAAAAAAGAAGAGTAAAGCATTTGTTTGCGGACGCGGGTTATGGAAAAACGTAAAAAGCGCTGGCCGCTTAGAAACTGCGTTTGGGAATTAACGCTTGCCTGTCCGTTTCACTGCGCCTACTGCGGCTCCGGCGGCGGAACGGCGCGGAAAGGGGAGCTGACGGGAGAAGCGTGCATGCGCGTCGTCCGTTCTTTGAAAACGCTTGGCTGCCGCCGTGTCTCGCTGATCGGCGGCGAGGTGTTTTTGCACCCCGACTGGCAAAAGATCGCTTCTGCGCTCCATGCAAACGGGATGCGGGTGTGTATTATTACAAACGGATACCGCATGACGCCGGAAATCGTAAAAGGCCTTTTGCACGCGCAAATTGAAAGCGTTGCCGTTTCCGTCGACGGTCCCGAAACGGCGCACGACGCCTTTCGGCAGCCGGGCAGCTTTTCCGCGGCGATCGGGACGATCGAAACCCTTGCCGGCGCGGGGATCCCCGTGTCGGCCATCAGCGCGCTGCGCGCGGATAACGTGCCGCTTTTACCCCAATTGTTTGAAATACTGCGAAAATATCCGCTTTATGCCTGGCAGCTGCAGGCGTGTTCGCCCATGGGAAACGCCCGCTTAAACGGTTTGCAGGTGAAGTTCTCCGCCAAAGAAGTGATGGATTTTGTGCGCGGGACGGCGCCGGTTTCTCCGTTCCCCATCGGGATCGCGGACAATATCGGCTATTGTACGCCGGATGACGCCGTGCTGCGCGGCGGTTGCTTTACGGGCTGCTCCGCCGGACTGACCATGGTCGGTATCGACAGCGTCGGCAATGTGCGCGGCTGTGAGTCTATGTATGACGCCCGTTTCATTGAGGGCAACGTAAAAGACCGGCCGCTGGAGGAAATCTGGACGGATGAAAACGCTTTTGCCTATAACCGGCGGTTTACGCCGGACAAACTGACCGGCGCCTGCGCCGAATGCAAATACGGCGGCCGCTGCGGCGGCGGGTGCAGGTCGTATAATTATTTTGCAAACAACGGGAAACTGTATGAAAGTCCTGTGTGTATCAGCGGCAAAAACGCGTCTGCCGCACGGATGGACAGAGAATAGGAGCGCGCCATGGTCGTTTTATCACCGGAGGAAATAAAAAAAGCGGAACGGGCTGCCAATGACGGCGGCCTGGATTATGAAACCATGATGCGCACGGCCGGCAGGGGCTGCGCCGATTATATTTTGGCGCATTATCCGCCTGACGCAAGGATCGTGATAATTGCGGGAAAAGGAAAAAACGGCGGCGACGGTTTTGTCTGTGCAAAAGCGCTTTGTCTTGCAAAACGAAGGATCCGCGTCATTCTTGCGCTCGGCTTGCCGACGGACACACTCGCTCAAAAGATGCTGTCGGAGCTTTCCGGTTTGACGGACGCAACAGATTATACAAAATCGCCCGCCGAGGCTTTGCGGGCGCTTTCCAAAGCGGACGTTGTGGCGGACGCCGTGTTCGGCGTCGGTTTTCACGGTGCTTTCCCGGAACAGCTGCGCGCGCTGATCGAAAAGGCAAATGCGCTGCCTGCGGCGCGCATCGCCATAGATCTGCCCTCCGGCGTCGGCGCGCTGTCGGAGGAGGCGCAGCCGTTTAAGGCGGACGTTACGCTTTCCATGCTCTGTTATAAACCGGAGCAGATCTATAAGCCCGCGGCAGGGTACTGCGGAAAAACGCAGATCGTTCCCATCGGCTTTCCTGCGCCGGACGGAAGCCTTTTTGCTCTGACGCGCGCCGAAGTCAAAATGCTGCTTCCGGACCGACCATATAACGCAAATAAAGGCACGTTCGGCAATGTGCTGGTTTTGGGCGGCAGCCGGAAAATGCCCGGGGCGGCTGTACTTGCGGCCATGGGGGCGTTGCACGGCGGCGCCGGGTTAGTCACGGTCGCCGTGCCGGACTGCATCCTTCCCGTTATACAGACAAAGCTGACCGATCCCGTGTTTTTTCCGCTGCAGTCCTCTGCGGACGGTATGATCGGCGCGGAGAATATTGCGGCGCTCGCCCCCGTTTTGCCCCGTTTTTCCGCGATCGTACTCGGCAACGGCATGGGCGTATCGCCGGATACGCGGCAGATAACTGCTTTTATACTGCAAAACAGTATTTGTCCCGTAGTGCTGGACGCCGACGGCATAAACTGCGTCGCAGGGAATATAAATATACTGAAGGAAGCCCGCTGTCCCGTTTTGCTGACGCCGCATCCCGGCGAGATGGGCAGGTTGACGGGGCGGATGCCCGCAGAGGTGAACGACGACCGTGAAACCTGCGCGTCGGCGTTTGCCGCAGCGCACGGCGTAAACGTTCTGTTAAAGGGCGCAAACACGGTGGCCGCGTCCCCCGACGGCAGACTGACGGTCAATCCCACCGGCAGCGCCGCTTTGGCGCGCGGCGGAAGCGGCGACATTTTGGCGGGGCTGATCGGCGCCTTTGCGGCGCAGGGGACGGCGCTTTATACCGCTGCTGCGCTCGGCGCTTACGTGCACGGCCTTGCGGGGGAAACAGCGGAGGAAAAATATTCCTCTTTTTCCGCAACCGCGGCGCGTGTGACCGAGGCCATCGGGCAAGCCTTCAAAATGATCTTGGAAGGATAGTGTCGGCGTTTGAAAAAATGCCCGGTTTGCGCAGTCTTGTGTGTTGTTTTTCTTATGTTTTCCGCTTGCGGTGTGCAGGTGAGAAACGATTTTTATCCCGAAAGGGCGTTCCAAAGGGCATTTACGCTGACAAAGGACGATTTTTCCTGCAAAGGGACGGTTACGTGCAGCGCGTACGACGATCTGACGGTCGCTTTTTCTTATCCGGAGGGGCTTTCCTATTTTAACGTCCGTGTCTCGGCGGAACAGATGTCCGCCGAGGTGGGCGATATGTCCGATGCGCTGCTGCTGGAAGAATTGCCGGAGGACAGCCCTATAAAGCTCATGGTCAACGCAATCAGGACCTTTGTGTTCACAAACGTCGGTTTTACGCGGTGTGAAGACGGCGCTTATGCGTGTGCTGCGGAGCTTGCCGGGCTGCGCGTCGACGGATTTTTTACTGCCGACGGCGCGCTGCGGTCGGTCGCATGTGAAGAAAACGGGCTGTACATAGAATTTGATTGACAGGGGACGCTGAAATGAAAAAGGAAGAGGCAAAACAAAGGATCGACGAGCTGTGCGATCAACTCAATTTTTACAGCTACCGCTATTATGTTGAAAACGAAAACGATATTTCGGATTACGAATACGATATGCTCCAGCGCGAACTTGCGGCGCTGGAGACGCAGTTCCCGGCGCTGATCCGTAAGGATTCTCCCACGCAGCGCGTGGGCGGACAGGCCGAGAACATTTTTACGCCCGTTCGGCACACCGTGCCGATGGAAAGCCTGCAGGACGCGTTCTCATTTGCGGAGATCGACGATTTCGACCGCCGTGTGCGGGAGCGGCACCCGGAAGCGACCTATGTGGTCGAACCGAAGATCGACGGCTTGTCTGTTTCGCTCGAATATGAAAACGGCGTGTTTGTCCGCGGCTCCACCCGCGGGGACGGCGTGACGGGAGAGGATATCACGCAAAATCTGCGGACGGTCAGAAGCATTCCGCTGACGCTGCGGCAAAAGCTGCCGTTTCTGGAAGTCCGGGGCGAAGTTTATATGAAAAAAACGGTGTTTGCCGAGCTTGTCCGCAAACAGGAAAACGAGGGCGAAACGCCGTTCAAGAACCCGCGCAACGCCGCGGCGGGCAGTCTGCGCCAGAAAAACCCACGCATGACAGCCGAACGGAGGCTGGACATTTTTGTGTTCAATATCCAGCAGGTCGAAGGCGTTGCCGTGACGGGACATAAACAGTCGCTCGATCTGCTGCGCAGCCTCGGTTTTGTTACGGTGCCGTTTTATACGCCGTGCAATAATATTGAAGAAGCAAAAAAAGAACTGTCCCGGATCGGTGAAGAACGGGGCAGTTTGGGGTTTGATATCGACGGCGCCGTGATCAAGGTAAACGATTTTGCCATGCGCGCTTCGCTTGGAAGTACTGCAAAATTTCCCCGTTGGGCGGTGGCTTATAAGTATCCGCCGGAGGAAAAGGTTACGGTTTTGGAAAATATCGAGGTCAGCGTCGGCCGGACAGGCGTTCTGACGCCTACCGCCGTTTTCCGGCCGGTCCTGCTTGCCGGTTCCACAGTGGGCAGGGCTACGCTGCACAATCAGGACCGCATCGATGAGCTCGGCGTTTCCGTGGGCGACAGTATCCGCGTACGAAAGGCGGGGGACGTGATTCCCGAGGTCGTCCGTGTGGAAAAGCACGATCCTGCCTTTCCCGTCTACCGGCTGCCTGATACCTGTCCCTCCTGCGGCGCGGCCGTTTTCCGGGATGAGGGCGCCGCCGCGCTGCGGTGCACCAATCCCGATTGCCCCGCGCAGGTGTTGCGCAATATCATCCATTTCTGCTCCCGCGACGCGATGGATATCGAGGGGCTCGGCGAGGCGGTGCTGGAAACCTTTGTGGAAAAAGGCATGATCAAAGACGCCGCCGACGTTTATTGTCTGGACCGCAAAGAGATTGCGGCACTGGACGGGATGGGAGAAAAATCCGCCGACAACATTCTGTCGGCGGTGGAAGCATCCAAGCAAAACGATCTTTCAAAGCTTTTGTTTGCGCTGGGCGTCCCGCATATCGGGCAAAAGGCAGCAAAGCTCCTGAGCGCCCGTTTCGGTTCCATGGACAAGCTCCTGGAAGCCTCCGCCGAGGAGCTGCTTTCCGTAGACGGCGTAGGGGAGATCATGGTAAGCTCCCTGCAGAATTATTTTTCCCTGCCTCAGTCGCGGCGGCTGCTGGAGCGGCTGCGTGCAAGCGGCGTCAACATGACGTCCCTTGCCAAAGTGACGGATACGCGTTTTGCGGGTATGACCTTTGTGCTGACCGGCGCTTTGTCGCAGTTCACACGGGAAGAGGCCGGCGCGGTCATTGAGAGCTTCGGCGGCAAAACGGCGTCCTCCGTTTCCAAAAAAACGAGCATCGTGCTCGCGGGAGAGGCTGCCGGCAGCAAGCTGCAAAAAGCAAAAGAACTCGGCGTCCGCGTGATCGGGGAAGACGAGTTCAAACAGATGATCGAATAATTAATCAAAAAGATCCAAAAAGGGAACGTCCCGGATCTCAAAGCTTTTGTCTTTCAGGCCGTTGAGGATGCCGGCGTCTGTGGTAAAGGAAAAGACGGTCTTATAGGAGCATAACAGCTGTTTTTTATAGCCGCCGTACTGCTTGTTCAGGTCGCCCCTTCCGTATTTGCCGTCTCCAAGCAAAGGACAGCCGAGGTACGCCATGTGTGCGCGGATCTGGTGCGTGCGGCCGGTCAGCAGCTCCACTTCAACAAGGGACAAACCGTTTTTCCGGCGCAGGACACGGTATTTCGTCAGCATGGTTTTTCGTCCCGGCGCCGGCGTTGGATACACCTTGACCATGTTTTTCTCTTCGTTTTTTACCATATAGGCCGTGGCGGTATCCTGTGTTTTCGGCGGCGCGCCGATCAGAACACAGAGGTAAAATTTCTTTATCTCCCGGTCACGGATCTTATCGTTCAGGATCCGCAGCGCTTCGGCGTTTTTTGCCGCCATTACGATCCCCTGGGTGTTGCGGTCGATCCGGTTCGCCAGCGCCGGCGTAAAGGACGCTTCGTTTTTCGGATCGAATTCGCCCTTCTCATACAGGTAACGCTGTACGCGTGTGATGAGCGTATCTGTGTATTCTCCTTCGTCCGGGTGGGATAACAGGCCGCTTTCCTTGTTCAGCAAAAGGATGTTGTCGTCCTCATAAAGGATGTCCAGCCTTTTGCCCGCGTTCAGAAAGTCATAACGCAGGTCCTGGTCCGCTGCAACGAAAAATTCGTCGGGGATATACATGTCCACAATATCGCCCGTTTGGAGCCTTGCGGATATTTCCGCCTTTTTTCCGTTGCGTTTGATCCGCTTTAAGCGCAGATATTTGTACAGCAGACTCTGCGGCAGCGAAGGCAGCGTTTTTGAGACAAATTTATCCAGACGCTGTCCCGCGTCGTTTGGTTGGATCTGAAAGCTTTTCATAACGATGGTACCTTCCCGAAAGGAGAATGATTTGTTTGGCTGTTCATCCTGATAACCGCGCCGAGCTGCACCGTAATCACCGTCAGAGGCTCAAGGCGCGGTTCGAAAATGAAGGACTTGAACATTTTGAAGATCATAACGTATTGGAGCTGTTGCTGTTTTACGTCATTCCGCGCTGCGACACCAACGAGATCGCACACATGCTGTTACAGGAATTCGGCAGCATTTCCAATGTTTTCAATGCGCCTGTTGAAGCGCTGTCCGGCGTGCCCGGCATCGGACGGGAAGCCGCGCAGTTCATAAAGCTGATCGCCGCTGTCAGCCGTCGGTACGCGGTGGATTCGGAAAAAGTCGGCAAGACCATCCGCTGCTGCGAAGACGCCGTCAAGCTTCTTTCGCCCTATTTTGTGGGGATGAAAGAGGAGATCTTTGTCTGCGTGATGCTGGACTGCGGCGGACATGTGATCCGTAAAATGGTTATGTCCCAAGGGGACGGGAACTCCGTGCGCACGGATATGGATACGATCATAAAAGAGGCGGTGTTCAGCAAGGCGAGCAATTTGGTGATCGCACATTCGCACCCGTGCGGTTTCGCGGCGCCCTCGCAGCAGGACCTGGATGAAACGGAACAGCTTTCCCGAACGCTGCGCGCTTTGAATATCAATTTGTGCGAACACGTGATCTTTGCCAAAAACGAGTATTATCTGATGTCAACCTATCGATTTCGGGATCCGAAAACGCTGATCTTCCGCCAGATTTCAAATTAGGCTGCGTTTCATTCCGCCGTTTCCCGCGCCGCCATATAGTTTTGTACCTGCGCCTTGATCTCAGGTCTGTCAAGCTTGTAAAACAATACGGGAATCAGCGTTAAGCCTACGCACACGCCCGGGATCAGCCAGTAGGCGCCCATCACGGTGTTGCGCATAGCGGGCGTGACCTCGGCAAAGGTCATCGTCCCGACGTAGCCGGACAACCCGACGATAAAAACGCCGACCGCAACGGAAAAGGCGTTCGCAAGCTTTACGGAGAGGCTGAGTACCGAATACTGCAGCCCCTCTGTTCTTTTTCCGGTCGTCATTTCGCGGTAGTCCACGGTATCGCTGAGCATGACCAGCGGCGCATAGCCGTGGGTGCCGAACATCACGCTGATCGCAAACTGTCCCAGGAAAATGCCCCAGAAGGAGCGGAAAAATGCAGGCCCGAAAGCAAAAAGCAGATAATACGCCGTGCTGACGACGGCGCCGTAAATGCCGAATATGATAAAGGTTTTTTTGATCCCCAGCTTTTTTGTAACAAACGGAACCAGCAGGATCGACAAGAATGAAGTGACGGCAGAGCCGATCCCCAGCGCGATGGAGAGATTTTCTCCCGCGAGGGTGATCGATAACCCGCCGAGGGTGATATGGACGGTATCAAATACGACCGCGGCGGCCTGCACGCCGATCGTGACCGCCATGTTTCTGCCGAACCCCAGCATGTTGATCAAAAAGATGATCATCAGGTGCCGGTTGGAAACAAGCTCGCCGAACATCGTTTTCAGATGCATTTTCTGCGGCGCACTTTTAATGACTTCTTTTGTGTTTTTCAGCATGATCAGCGTAAACGCGATCGCAACGGCCGCCACGATCACGGCGGTAATGAAATATTCTTTTTTTGTGATCACGGCGGAGTCCGTCAGCATGCACACCACGGGGACGATCAGACCGGGTACGATCAGGCCGATGGATTTCATCATGTTGGAAATGCCTGCGGCGCTGTTTTTCTCCTCCGCACTGGGGCTCAAAACAGCCAACATCCCCTGACTCGGGATATCTGCCAGGCTCATGATCACGTTCCATAAAACGGAGGTCACGGTGATATACGCATATTTGAGCAGGTCCGAGGGAAAGTTTATGGCAGTGAACATCAGCGTTGTGATCAGGGCGAAGGGTACGATGCTGACAGCGACGAAGGGACGCATTTTCCCGGATTTGAAGTGCGAGGCGTCGATCAGATTTCCGATCAGGGGATCGGCAAGGGAACTGATGATCTTTGCAATAAGGATGATCACGGCGCATTTTGTCAGATCCGCGCTGAGTACGCTTGTATAAAACTGAGACTGGTAGGAATTGATGTACCCCACCAGCATCTGAATGCCGAAAATGCCGATCCCGTAGGACAGCATCTTGCCGAAGGTCAGCGTCTTTTTTGTTTCCATCCGTATTACCCCCAGACGTCATAAGTTGATTTCATGATAACACACGCCGTACGCGTATTCAATAAATATTTTTCTCCCTGCATAAAAAAAAGATGACAATTCACGCAAACTGTGCTATATTGAAAGCAGAATTTCAAAAGCCGGAAGAAACGGAGAACAAAAAATGTTTGACGCAGAAAAAATAAAAAACGAATGTGTGCAATGGATACGGGCATTTTTTGAAGAAAACGGCCCGGGCTGCAACGCGGTGCTCGGCGTTTCCGGCGGCAAGGACAGCTCCGTTGCCGCGGCGCTCTGTGTACAGGCGCTGGGAAAAGACCGGGTGATCGGCGTGTTGATGCCCAACGGCGTGCAGCACGATATCGATATGGCGTATCTCTTGGTCAATACGCTGGGAATAAGGTATTATGAGGTCAATATCAAGGCGGCCTGCGACGGCGTGCTCGGCGCATTCCCTGCAAATCTTCCCATTTCGGAGCAGAGTCGCGTCAATCTTGCGCCGCGCATCCGCATGTCGACGCTGTATGCCGTTTCCCAAAGTCTGAACGGACGCGTGGTCAATACGTGCAACCTTTCGGAGGATTGGGTGGGCTATTCCACCCGTTACGGGGATGCCGCGGGCGATTTCAGCCCGTTGTCAAGGCTGACCGTGCAGGAGGTCAAGGCCGTCGGCAGGACGCTGGGACTGCCCGCCGTTTTAGTGGACAAGGTCCCCATCGACGGGCTTTGCGGAAAAACGGATGAGGACAATCTCGGTTTCACCTACGCGGTGCTGGACCGCTATATCCGAACCGGGGAGATCGACGATCCCGCCGTAAAAGCGCGGATCGACGACCTGCATGAAAGAAATCTGTTCAAGCTGCGGCTGATGCCGGCGTTTGATCCGTCCCCGACGCTGCTGTGAGCGCGTCTGTATGAGAAGAGAAAGGGGGAAATATGATGTTTGACGGTATGGATTACGTATATGAGGTCTATTTGGAGCGCAGCTTTTCCGCCGCCGCAAAAAAACTGTTCGTTTCCCAGCCTGCGCTTTCTGCCGCGGTTAAAAAGGTTGAAAAACAGCTGGGGATCACCATCTTTGACCGCAGCACCAACCCTATCACGCTGACACAGGCGGGCAGGGTCTGTATTTCGTCGATCGAGCAGATGCGCGCGCTGCAGCATAATATGCTCAATCAGCTGAACGATCTGTCCGAAATGAAAAGCGGCAGCGTTATCGTCAGCGGTGAAAATTTTATTTCTTCTTTTATTCTTCCGAAAATCATCATTGAATTTATGAACACCTACAGCGGGATTCACGTGGATCTGGTGGAGAGCCATACGCATGACCTCAAAAACCAGCTGCTGGAGGAAAAGGTGGATATCCTGGTCGCGCATGACTTCGACCCGGAGCTTTTCGTTTCGTATCCGCTGTCGGACGAGACGCTTTTGCTTGCGGTGCCTGTTGGTTATGCGATCAACGAACGGTTCCGGGACAGAATTCTTTCCGATGAGGACATCAAGAACAGGCGCTATCTGCAAAAAGACTGCCCGACGGTGGATCTCTGCGATTTTTCGGCGGAGAGCTTTTTGGTGCTCAAAAAGGGCAACGACATGTATACCCGCACCATGCAGCTGTGCGAGAACGCCGGCTTTGCGCCGCAGGTCAAGATTTACCCGGACCAGCTGCTCACGGCTTATAATATGTCCCGTGCGGGGCTCGGCGTGACCGTCGTGACCGACAATCTGGTGCGGTTGGAACGCGGCAGCACCAAAACCTGCTTTTATAAGATCTCCGGCGATAATACCCGCCGAAAGCTGTCTGTCGGCTATAAGAAAAAAAGATATCCCTCCAGCGCCATGCTTGCGTTTGTCGCCTGCGCGCGGAAGGTTTACCGGGAGAAATAAACAACGCCCCGCGCGAAATCCGGCCGGGATTGGCGGGCAGACGCCTCCCATAAAAAAAGATGTAAAAAATAATTTAAAATTATTGGGGAATATCACTATTGCTTTTTCCTGAAAAAGGGTTATAATGTGAACATATGAAGAACACTGCGCCGCTTTTTGCGGCGCAATCGTTTTTTTTGTTTTTTTCGGCTCTTTTGCCGATTTGCAGCCTGATAGGATCTGCGGGACGGTTGTCCGGTTGACGTCTGTTGAAGGGAAGGGGGCGCTCGCACTTTGATTTTGGCGTTTTTTATCGCGCTTTTTGTCGGCGTTTTTCAGGTTGTTTTCGATATTCTGTTCTACGCTGCGGTGTTTGCGGGCAAGATCGCAAAAGGCATAGTGTCCGTTCTGTTTAAGATCTTGCTTTACTGCGGGCTTTTATGGCTGACGTTCAAGCTGTTCAAGCTATACGTTGCGGGCGTGGCTGTCGGTTTCGCGATCGGTTTTTTCCCGTTGTTGGTTATTTATTGCATCCGCAAGCTCAAATCAAAATGATCGGAGGTGTGTGCTGTTGCCTGTCATACACATAGTGATTGCCGCGGTCGGCGCGGTGCTGATCGCCGCTACGTCGGTAGGTTTTTTGCTGAGTCGGCGGAAAATGGAAGGCGGCGCGCTGACGGGTAGGCAAAGAAAACGGAAAAAGCTTTGGCTGATCGGTCTTTTGATTTCCGTATGGGGTACCGTCGGTGCGCTGATTACGATTTTTTCCGGCAAAAAGGGCCGTCTTGCCATCGAGTTTGAGATGTTCAGTCCGCGGGTCCCGGTGTTCGGGATCACATTGGCGAAAACCACGCTCATCGGCTGCGGCGTTCTGGTGTTTCTGGCCGTGTTGCTGCTGCTGTTCCGTTTTACAGCCGTTCCCCGGTTCTCGGAGGAGGATCCGGGCGGCCTGCAGAATGCAATGGAAGCTGCCGTGGACGCTGTGGACCGGTTCGTCGAAAACACCACAAGTGAGATGACGGTCAAAGGGCTGTCGCCGTATATGATCAGCGTGGCGCTTTATATTATGGGCTGTGCGTTCAGCGAGATGCTCGGGCTGCGCACGCCGACCAGCGATTTGACTTTCACTCTTTGCCTCGGTTTATGCACGCTTGCGTTGATCAATATCTACGGTTTCAAAAAGGGCGGCGTAGGCGGACGGATCAAAAACATGGGCGGCCCGGTGCCGGCAATGCGTGTGATCATGGTGCCGCTCAAGGCCGTCACCGATCTTGCGGTGCCCATCAGCCTTGCCTGTCGGCTTTTCGGCAATATGCTGGGCGGTATGCTGGTCATGGATCTGTTCAAGGGCGTGCTGGGCGGCTACGGCGCGGGACTGCCCGCTGTCGCGGGGATCTATTTCAATCTGCTTCACCCCATGCTGCAGATCTATATTTTTGTCAGTCTTTCGTTGACCTATATCCAAGAGGCCATGGAATAAAAACAGAATTACGGAGGAAAACGGTATGAATTTTATTGCGGCGGCCATCATTATGGGCTGTACGGTATTCGGTGTGGGATTTGGCATATGCTTTGCCACGACCAAAGCGGTCGACGCGGCGTCCCGGCAGCCGGAGGGCGCGGGCAAGATCCAGACCTTGCTCCTGCTCGGCTGCGCTTTGGCGGAGAGTATCGGTCTGTACGGCTTTATTGTTTCTCTGCTGCTCGTCAACCAGTGAACTTTTATACGGAAAAGGAGTGAGATAAATGGCAGATCTGATTTCAAAGGATATGATCGCCGATCTCATCATCAATATCCTCAATATCCTTATTTTGTTTTTCCTGACAAAGGCGCTGCTGTATAAGCCTGTCAAAAAGTTTTTGGATGTGCGCAAGACAAGGCTGGCCGAGGAGAAGCAGGCGGCTTTGGACGCCGAGGCCTCGGCGCAGGCAAGGAAGGCGGAGTATGACGCCCTGCTTGCGGACGCGGAAGCCTCGAAGGCGGCGCTTTTGCAAGAGGCCGAGGCAAACGCACAGGAAAAGGCGCGGCAGATCCTTGCCGAAGCAAAGCAAAAAGCGGAGGAAACGGCGCAAAACGCCGCCGCTGCCGCTGTGCATGAACGGGAAAAGATGCTTTCCGACGCCCGCGATGAGATCGCCGACCTTGCGCTGGAGATCTCCGCAAAGATCATCGGCAGGGAAGTAACGGACGCGGACAACCTCGCCATAGCGAAACGGTTTTTCGGCGATGCGGAGGAATGAGAAATGAACGTCTGTAAAGTGACGGTCGCCTCCAACATGAGCGACGAAACGTACCGGTATATCTGCGGGCAATTTGAAAAAAAGTTCGGTGAAACCGATTTTACAAAGCTGGTGGACGATTCCATCCTCGGCGGCTTTATCCTGCGCTTCGGCGCGGGCGTGTACGATCTGAGCCTTGCCGCGCAGCTGAAGGTCATGGAAAAAGAGCTGAAAACATGAGCGGGATCAGTGAATTTCTGAAAAACAGAATAGAGCGGTACCGTTTTGCGCCGATCAGCTATTACAGCGGCACGGTCAGCCGTGTCGGAGACGGTGTAGTGCGCGTTGCGAGCCTGCCTGAACGCCGTTACGGAGAGCTTTTGGAGTTTGAAAACGGCGTTTTCGGTATGGCGCTGGAATTGACGGAGGACGGCGTCGGCGCCGTGCTGTTTGACGCGGACGAAACGGTTTCGGTCGGCAGCGCCGTGCGCGGGACGGGAACCGTGGCGCAGATGCCGGTCGGGGACCTTTTGCTTGGCCGCGTGGTCGATCCCATCGGCAGACCGTTGGACGGGAGGCCTTTGGAGGCGAACACGTTCTGGCCGGCAGAGCGCAGTGCGCCGGCCATCATTGACCGGCGGCCCGTCGATACGCCGCTGCAAACGGGGATCCTGGCGATCGACAGCATGATCCCCATCGGCCGCGGACAGCGTGAGCTGATTATCGGCGACCGGCAGACCGGCAAAACAACCATCGCAGTGGACGCCATCATGAACCAAAAAAACACCGGCGTACTCTGCGTTTACTGCTCGATCGGCCAAAAGGCGTCTACGGTCGCCGGCGTGATCGAAACGCTTTCGGCTGCGGATGCGATGGCGCACACCGTCGTCGTCAGCGCCACCGCCGCCGCGTCTCCCGCCATGCAGTATCTGGCGCCGTATTGCGCCTGCACCATCGCCGAGTTTTTTGCCGCGCAGGGAAAAGACGTGCTTGTGGTTTACGACGATCTTTCCAAGCATGCGGTCGCCTACCGTACGATGTCGCTGCTTTTACTGCGTCCGCCGGGAAGGGAGGCCTATCCCGGAGACGTGTTTTATCTGCATTCCCGGCTCTTGGAGCGCAGCGCCTGTCTGTCTCTTGAAAAGGGCGGCGGCAGCATTACGGCGCTGCCTATTGTGGAGACCATGGCAGGCAACATCTCCGCCTATATCCCCACTAACATCATTTCGATCACAGACGGACAGATCTATCTGGAAAGCGAGCTGTTCCACGCGGACGTCCGGCCTGCCGTCAATACAGGGTTGTCTGTTTCCCGCGTGGGGCGTGCCGCGCAGTACCCGGCTATGCGCGCGGTCTCCGGCACGCTGCGGATCGAGTTGGCGCAGTACCGTGAAATGGCGGTCTTTGCCCGTTTCGGCAGCGAAGTGGACGCCGCAACGAAAACGCTTTTAACAAGAGGGGAAAATCTGATCAATCTTCTGAAACAGAATAAAGCCTCTCCCTATTCGGTGTTTGACGAAGTGTTTTTGCTGCTTGCGTACGATCAGAACCTCTTCCGGACGACGCCGGTCCGGGCATTCTCCGACGAAATAAAACGACTGCTCGTTTTTGCGGATACGGCATGCCCGGCAGTCAAAGAGCGGATCAACGGGACGGGAACGATGACCGAAGAGGATTGGTCTGTTTTAATCGACGTTTTGAAAAGGTTTGAAGCGTCGGCATAAAACCGGTGTGAAGGGGGGAAAACATACTTGGCGGAAAGTATCAACGCGATCCGGCAGCATTTGGAAAGCGTAAAACAGACGCGGCAGATCACAAACGCCATGTATCTGCTCTCCGCATCCCGGTATAAGCGTACGGTGGCGGGTATGGACTACCATCTGCGCTATCTTGAGAGCCTGCGCCGCACGATGCGGCATATTCTGTATGTGACCAAGGGCGCCGGACTGCACGACGTTTACCTTGACAAATCGCCTGCAGGCTGTGCGCTGTTTCTGGTTATGATGGGCGACAAGGGACTGTGCGGCAATTACAATCAGGCTGTTGCGGCGCTTGCCGAGGAGCAGCTGAAAAAAAAGCCCGGCGCAAAGCTTGTTTGCTTCGGGCTGAGCGGAGAACCGTATCTCCGACACAGAGGGATCGTGCCGGACAGAGTTTTTCCGGGGTCCTCCATGCATCCGGATCTGCCGATGGCTTCGTCATTTTCAAAAACGCTTTTGGAAATGTATTTGACCGATGATTTTAACGAGGTTTACGTAATCTATACGCCGCACGCTTCACGCGCAGGCGGACCGGTCAGCTTTCGCATGCTTCCGCTGCTGCGGCACGATTTTTCGGATGTTTCGGAGGCGGATCTGCCGACGGAAATACTGTACGATCCATCCGCAGCGGAAGTTTTTGCACATATCGTTCCGCAGTACTGTACCGGATTGCTCTATGATTTTATGATGCAGTCTGCCGCATGTGAAAACGCGGCGCGGATGGAAGCCATGCAGTCGGCGACCGAAAACGCCGACAAAATGCTGCAAACGCTGCAGCTGCGTCTGAATGAAGTGCGGCAGCAGACCATTACCAACGAGATCACCGAGATCGCAGCGGCGTCAGCCCTGCGTGAAAAGGGGATATAAAGTGGATATGACAATCAAAGGGATCATCAAAAAAATATCCGGACCTGTCGTCGACGTGTCCTTCCCGCCGGAGGCGCTGCCGCCGGTCAATGCGCTGCTGACGGTGGAACCGGACGGCCGTCATATGGAGGTCGCCGCCCAGGAGAGCGGCGGCGTCGTGCGCGCCGTTGCGCTGGAGGCGCCGGAGGGGCTTTCCTGCGGTATGACCGTCGTCAGCGAAGACGGCGGTATTCGCGTGCCTGTCGGCGACGGTGTGATCGGCCGGGCGGTCGACGTGCTGGGCAGGCCCATTGACGGGAAGGGGCCGATCCATGCGGAAAAATATCTGCCCATTCACCGGCCTGCGCCGACTTTGGAAGAGCAGCGTCCGGCAAATCGTCTGCTTGAGACCGGCATCAAGGTGATCGATCTGCTGATTCCCTATGCCAAGGGAGGGAAGATCGGTCTGTTTGGCGGCGCCGGCGTCGGCAAAACGGTGCTCATAATGGAAATGATCCATAATATTGCCGTCAATCACGGCGGCTATTCCGTGTTTACGGGGGTAGGCGAGCGCAGTCGGGAAGGAAACGAGCTGATGTACGATATGACGAAAAGCGGTGTGATCAACAAAACCGTTCTCACCTTCGGACAGATGAACGAACCGTCCGGTTCGCGTATGCGCGTTGCCATGACCGGCCTTACGATGGCGGAGTATTTAAGAGACGAAAAACGGCAGGACGTCCTGCTGTTCATTGATAATATTTACCGTTTTGTGCAGGCAGGCAACGAAGTCAGCGCCCTGTTGGGCAGGCTGCCCTCTGCGGTGGGGTATCAACCCACGCTTGCACAGGAGCTCGGCGAGATCGAAGAGCGCATTGCCTCCACCGACAAGGGTTCCATCACCTCCGTGCAGGCGGTCTATGTGCCGGCGGACGATTTAACGGACCCCGCGCCGGCGGCGATCTTCAATCATCTGGATGCGACCACAGTATTGTCCCGCGCGATTTCCGAACAGGGCATTTATCCCGCCGTAGACCCGCTGGAAAGCGCTTCCAATGTTTTGCAGCCCGAAATCGTGGGGGAAACACATTACCGGGTGGCGCGCGGCGTGCAGGAATGTCTGCAGCGCTATGCCGAATTGAAGGATATCATTGCGATCCTCGGGATGGAGGAATTGTCGGCGGACGACAGGCTGACCGTATACCGCGCCCGCAAGATCCAGAAATTTCTGTCACAGCCTATGTTTGTCGCAAAGGCCTTTACCGGTCTGGAGGGAAAATTTGTCCGGCGCGAGGACACCGTGGAGGGATTTCGTCGGATCCTGGACGGTGAAACGGACGAACTGCCGGAAAACGCCTTTTTCATGGTGGGCGGTATCGAAGAGGTTTATGAAAAAGCCGCCCGGATCGGGAGTTGAACGTGGAAAACGAACACAGCTTTACCTTGAATATTTTAACGCCGCAGCAACTGTTCCTGTCCCGCGACGTGCAGGCGCTTGTCTGTACGACGCTGAACGGGAAACGCGGCGTTTTGAAAAACCATATGACGGCGGTCATGGCGCTGGACCGCGGCGTTCTGGAGGTCCTCTGCGACGGCGTCCGTACAAACTATGTGACGTCGCAGGGTTTTTTGGAGGTCTGCAATAACGTTGTAAACGTATTCGTTCAGTCCTGTTCAAAGGAAACGGACGTTGCCGATGCGACAAACAAGGCGGAGCTTTTGCGTTCTTCCGAGACGCTTCGGCTGCGGGAACACCGGCGAAACGCGGTGCGTCTGGCAAGGATCATCACCAAAAACTGAGGCACGGTTTTTTCCTCCCTGCATATGCTGAGAATGAAGAAGCGGGAGGTGAAACGGATGTGCTTCGGCAATAACAATTACTGGATCCTTTTTATTATTCTGATTTTGGTGCTGACCGATAACAACGGCTGCTGCAATCATCAGAACAACTGCTGCAATCATAACAACGACTGCTGCGATTAAGTGCGGAACATAAGCAAGGGAAAAACGGACAATTGAATATCCTGTCAAAAAAAATCTGCTCAGAAAGCGAGCAGATTTTTTATATCCTCTTTTTTCGTTCTGAACCCGTCCGTTTAATCTGCAAGACTGTACAGTATGATACGGGCTTCCGGCGCTTGCGCGATATGAAGCGTGACCCCGTTTTCCATCAGCTCGCGGCCGGAGGCCGTTTGGCTGAAAGCCGGATCGTCCGTATCCGTCAGTACGTAGGTCCCGTCCGGCGACAAACCGTTCAAACGCAGGGTATATGTATCCGCCGAAACCTTTTCGCGCTTGTAGATCAGCGCCGCGCCGGCGGCTTGGCTGCCGAACTGCATGGCAAGAAAACGCTTTGTGTCCGTGCCGCCGCAGGTCAGCGGGAAGTAGTTTTCCGTCATATACGATCTTACCGTATCGTAGGCGGCGTATTCGCCGGGATCAGGCTCATAGACGGACAGGTGAGTTAAGATCGCGCTGCGAACGGCGTACTGCGAATGATAATACTGATTTGTGCCGCTGTACGGCAGCCAGCAGGAAAGACCGTAGGTCATGGATTGCGTCGCTTCCAGCACGTCCGGCTTTACGGTTCCGTCCGCATTGCCGCAGTTATAGTCGCTGCGCCACAGCGGCACGCTGCGCCGCGTCATTTCAAGGTCCAGCCGTTTGCCGCCGCTGGCACAGTTGTCGATCAGCAGGCCGTCTACACGTGCGCACAGCGTATCAAGATACCGGTAAAGATTTGTTACGTAATGGTTTTCGCATATGCCGGTCCTGCCGCCGTACAGCTCCTTGTCCGCTTTCTGCCAATACTTCAGCGGCGTAAAATTGAAATCCTGCCGGTAAAAGGACACGCCGTTTTCGATCAAGGAGTCGGCAATACAGTCCGAGAGATAATTGCATGCTTCGTCGTTTGCGAGGTTCCACAGCAGGTTGTCCCCCATGGGTACGATCCAGCCATCGTGACGCATGCCCTCTTCATAAAGGAAGGTGCCTTCCCGTACGCGCTCCGGCTCATACCAGAGCAAAAACCGTTTGCCTTCGCCTGCCATGGCGTCCGAAAGCGGTTTGAGGGTTTCGGGAAAACGCGCGGCATCCGGAATCCAGTTCCCCACGCCGTCGTACCAGCCTTCGTTATATCGATACCAGCCGGCGTCCATCCAGAAATAATCCGTTTCGTCCAGCACCGACGGTTCAACAGCCCGCACGCGGTCGATCAGCTGATCGCAGGTTAGGGTAGAAAACTCGTTTGCAATCACATAGCCCTTCATGGGACGAACGGCGGCGGGGTAAACGCAGGCCTTCTCCATCTGCCGGAAGGTCTCAAAACCCTTCAGCGGATTATCGCCCTCGTAAAACGTCAGGGAAACAAGCGGCGAACGTACCGTCTCTCCCGCATCCAGACTCGCGTTGAAATACTCCTGTTTCGCCTGCAAACGTACGCCGTGCGAGGTCTGCTGCAGTGAGGTATACCACTGGCCCGTCCAGCCGACCGCAAGCACGGCGCCGCAGGAAGCGCCGCAGAGATTGAAATACGGCAGCCAGGATTCGCTGCGGCCGCCGTTGGCGTTAAAAACCATCGGCGTCGGGCTGACATAGGTCTTCATCAGTGTGAAATCATCGGCCGCGGGGGAAGAGCCCCGGCTCAGGTATAGTTCGGTCCTGCCGGTATCCAGCACACAGTCGGCGCCGTAAAACCGTTTGATAACGGGGGATGCCGAAGCGCCTTCATTTTTAATATAGATTGTCCATTCACAGGCGGCAAAGGCTTCGTAAACAGTTGCCTCCACCTGTGCCGTAAGATCGCTCTTTTTGTGTTTCAGCGAAATGATCGTCGTTTTGCCGCCGCGGCGGACCGCTCCTTCGGCGCTTTCTTCACCGAGGGTGATCTGCCAGTCCTGCAGATGGCCGCGCAGGCTCTTCCCGCCGACGGTAAAATCATAGGCGGGCGTTTCGGTCGTGCGGATATTGGCGTCAAACCAGGCGCGGCAGCGCGCTTTTTCGGCCTCGCTCACCTCCAGCGCTTCGGCGGAGATCGGCGCGAAACCGAAATCATCCGTACCGGTCAGCTTCAAAGCGGCTCTGTCGGTACGTAACTTAAAATCGGAATCATAAACCGAGAAATGAGAGATCAGCATCAGCAGCGCCTGCAAAAGGAACAACATGGATTTCAGTCTCAAAAGCATCCGTTTTTTCCTCGTTTTTTATTCATCTTAAAAAAAATATAGCACATCGCCCGGTATTTTGTAAAGAGAAGAACGGTTTTCGTTTATCTTTGCGTCACCTCACAACGCTGATTGACAAAAAACTCCCGCAGCAGGCTGTTGTCCGTCGGCGACAGCTCCTGCACCGTCCACACGCCAGAGGCGATATCGTAAGAGCATTTTAAGCTGCCCGTGATCTGTGTAAAGTCCCGCACAAGGTCCTGCGCGTCCTTTTGCCGCAGGTCGCCTTCCGTAAAGCGGATCTGCCGTAGGATCTCCAGCGCGGTTTCATACTGCGCAGGCGCGGCAAGACCGAGAATATAAGCGTAATATACGCCCGGCGCGTTGTTATAGTAAACGGCGTAAGGGCGGTCCGGATCGTCGTGATAATAGACCGTCGCGGGGCCCCAGCCTCCGGGCAGCGTCATATAATCCTCGGTCGTCGACTGCCATTCCTCAAAATATCTGTCGCAGCAGACCCGGACTTCGCCTCCGCCCGGGGCGTGGAGGAGGATGCTGAAACCCGTGGAAAAGCTGTCCGGTTCATATGCGTTGACCGTATACGTCCAATCGTCCGGCATCGTCAGGCTGACGCCCGAAGCCCCATAGCTGTATTCCACGCTTTTCTCCCAGTCCGTCCGGGCGGCGCTGCTCAGCTCCGCGGGCAAAAAAACCGCTGTCCGCAGGATTTTAAGCGCCTGCTGCAGCTTATCGCCGGACAGGCCGTGGTTTACGGCGGAATACGCCTGCGGCGCGTCTTTGAACCAGACGTAATCCCAGTCGGTTTTTCCGTCGTAGTAACCGACGCTTGCATTGCTGCCGTCGTTCAGCGTCAGCTCTTCCGTGCGCAGTTCTGTGCCGCACACGCCGAAAAAGTCGGAATAAGCAAGCGAGACCGATGCCGTTTCATCGGCCGGACGGAAATCGATCCCAAAGCTTGCTTCCTCCGGGAAGCGGTTCCATTCTTCACAGACCCAGCCTTCGGGCAGAGTAAGGGAAAAGCCTGCGTCTTTGTACGTAACGGTTACGGACCTGCCGCCGGTTTCGCCCGCCGGGACGTTTATCTGCGTTTCAGACGGCAAAATGGCGTCTGTTTCCGGCGCGGCGGTATTTGCGCAGGCGGAGAGCACCAGCGACGCCGCAAGCAGCAGCGGCAGCAAAAATCTTTTTTTCACGGGAAGTCCTCCTTTATCAGAATATCTCCGGCAGAAGGAAGGAGAGCGCCATGCCCGCCGCAAAGGACGCAAGGTTTGCCGCTGCGGCGTACAGCACGCCGCGGCCGGCCTTTTTGTCCGAAAACGTCGGCAGCATCCGGAAGTAGACGCCCGCTTCGATCAAAAATACGACCAGCTCCATTGCTGCATACCAAAAAACAAAGCTTTTCGGCCCGTCATAAAATCGGATGACGTTCAAAGCGAGGTTCAGAGTGACCTGTGTGACCAGATTGATCACGAAGACTATGCCGATCGCCTTTTTGTCTTTATACCCGAAAAGATAAGCGATCAGGATCTCCAGCAGAAGGGTTATGAGCAGACGGCAGAAAAACCCCAGCGTTTCTTTGCCGAAATCGTAGCTTTTTGAACCGATCAGCTGCGCGTCCGGTTCCGTTTGTTCCCACGTTTCGCCGGAGGCCGGTTCGTTTGTCTGCAGCGTTTCTTCCGCGGAAGCCGCTTCGTCAAACGGCGCAAGGTCCGTTTCCAGCGCGCTTTCTTTCAGCGTAAAGGTGTAGTAGCTGTCAAAGGCATAGGTTTTATAGATCTCGCTGATTGCAAAGCTGTCCGTATCCGGAAAATAGAGCAGCACCTTAAAGATCTCCGGCGGATAATAGCTCCAGGAAAACGAGCCGTTATCGCTGACGTCGTATGCGACCTGCAGAAAATAAAAACCGTCTGTGTCTTTGTAATCCGTCATTTTTCCGTAAACGTCGTCTTCGCCTGAGCTTTCTTCGGCGGCGGAATACGGGCCCCAGTGCGCTTCTTTGGATAACAGCGTCGCCCAGCAGGAGCGGTCGGCGACGCCGTCAAAGCTGACGTTCACCGAGGGCTTGGGTCCCGTATCCGCAAAAACGGCGGGGACCGTGCACAAAAACAGAAGGCAGACGATCAAAAAAATACCAAAACGTTTTTTCATTTTTTCTTCCTTTCTTCCTTTCTCAATTGAGCAGATCAAACAGGGTCCGGTAGGTTTCGGGGGAGATCTTGCAGCAGAGGTCCATATCCGCGCATGCAAGAATATAAGGATATACGGTCCAGCGGTTTGTGTTCTCTCCTATCGTGAGGTCAAACGAAACGGCGTCCTCCGGCGGGGCGGAAAGACTTGCCTGTGCGGAATACGCCTTTTCGGCGTGCAAAACGGCGTCCTGCAGGATCCGATATACGCTTCCCGCAGTGTTTTCCGGAAGCGGAACGCCGTCGACGGTCACTGCTGTGGGGCTGTCGGTCAGGGAGAACAGATCGGCGTAATTGCCGGGATCCGCGGACCGGGTTTCCGCCGGCGGGCTGCCTGTGGCGGCGGGCGTTTGTTCCTGCGGCGCGCCGGTGGCGTTTTCATCGGACGGGGCGGCCGTCTGCCGTTCCGCAGCGGGAGGCTCGGCGTCGGCAGGCCGGATCGTTTGCAGCCATACGCCGAAGAGAAAGCCTGTCAGCAATACGGCCGGTACGGTAAGCAGCAGCTTTTTCGAGCGCCTGCGTCTGGCGTGTTTTTCTTTTTCTTCCCGTCGCAAAACCTCGGCGTAAAACTGTTCGTCGGTCAGGCGCATCCGCTTATTCCTCCTCTCTTAAAACGGTTTTCAGTTCTTTTTTTGCGCGAAAGAGCAGATTGTCGATCTGCTTGCGGTTCTTTTTCATCACGCGGGCGGCCTCGTCGTAGGAAAACCCGTCAAAATAAACCAGGTGGACGGCTGCGCGCATATCCGGCTGCAGGAGGTCGATCGCCTCGTGCAGACGCCGCCGCTCCTCATTGTCGATACAGATCTCTTCCGGATTTTTTTCGTCGGTGACATTGTCAAGCGCCTCCTCCGGCAGCAGCCGGAGTACACGGTTATGTTTCAGATGATCCAGCGCGCGGGAACGGCCGCACATATAAAGATAGGTTTTTAAGGAAACGTTAAAACGGTATTTGTGCCGGTGGATCAGCAGATCCGCAAAGCAGTCGACGGCAATATCCTCTGCCGCCGCGTAGTCGTGGACATAGCGATCGACAAAAAAAGTCAGGCCGTCCCGCAGATCCTCTATGATCGAGCGGAAAGCGTTTTTGTCCCCGTCCAAAAATCGACGGTAGTATTCGGCGTCGCTATCCATGCGTTAGCTCCTTTTTTTGTGTCTGACGTGCCGTCTTGATCATCCCTCTGACAATTATACGACCGGGGCGGCAAAAATCCTTATCAAACCCCGTTTTTTTTCGTCTGCTTCTATCATATCATCTGAGACGGTTTTTGTAAAACAAAAAATTTAAAAATAGGTATTGACAAACCCGTAAAAGTGTGATAAACTCATTTTCGCTTGAGAGGTAAAACTTTCAGCCAGTCGGTGTCTATAACACTGAGGTCCCACCCGTTCCCATCCCGAACACGGTAGTTAAGCTCAGCTGTGCCGAAAATACTTGGCGGGCAGCCGCCCGGGAAGATAGGTCGTCGCCGACATCGTAACCGTACCCTTTGGGTGCGGTTTTTTTTGCTTTTCCTTTTCTTGCTTTTCCGATAAACAAAAAAAAAAGAGGATCCTGCAATCCTCCTTTTTTCTGCGTCAAATGATGATTTTTATGTTAAGTAAAAATTATTCCTTTGACTTTGCAAAGCATTCGCTGCAGAGAACGGCTCTGTCCTCACGGGGCTTGAAGGGAACTCTGGCCTCGCCGCCGCACTGGCTGCAAACGGTCACAAAGTATTCTCTCTCGCCTCTGGCTGCCTGCTTGCGGGCGTTCCGGCAATCCTTGCAGCGCTGGGGCTCGTTTTCAAAGCCCTTCTCGGCATAGAACTCCTGCTCGCCTGCGGTGAACACGAACTCTTTGCCGCATTCTTTGCATACAAGTGTTTTGTCTTCGTACATGATCTTACCTCGCTAAATTTTTTTCTGAATGTTTCTCAGAAAAGGATTGTATCGAAACAGCGTACGCTGTTAAGACCGGTTGGGATGGATGGCCATTTTCAGTTTTGACCGAATTCTCTGCAGTGCGTTCCCCGCGGCCTTTTCGGTGATATGAAGCAAATCGGCCGTTTCGCGATAGCTGTATCCTTTCAGAAAACATTTCAGAACACTGCGTTCCAGTTTAGACAGATCGTTTTGAAAAATACGGAAGATTTCCCGGGCGGCTTCATCGGAGATCACTTTGTCCTCCGGATCCGAATTGCCGACAATTTCCACCGTGTCCAACGGGATATAGGTATTTAAGGGGGCGTGCTTGGGGGAGGCGGCCTGTTTGACAACCGTTTTCAGCCGATTGGAAACACAGACGGACGCATAGGTCTTAAACGAAGCGGACCTCTCCGGCAAAAAGGAATAAACCGCACTGAGTACCGCCAGCATTCCCTCCTGACAGATATCCTCCTGCTCCAGCGAAAAACCGTAGTAGCGGGAAGCGATTTTTTGTACGAGAGGGCGATACCGCTCAAGCAGAGCGGAAAGCGCTTTGTCGTCTCCTGCCTTTGCAAGCAGGGCGAGCGACTCATCCGTCTGATTTGGCCGGGACTCAAAATCCATAGTTTTTCCTTTTTAAACAGATAACAGAGATATCATACGAAAAAAAACTGTTTTTGTCAATAGTTTTTTTTGTTCGATTTGGAAAAATTTTGTTTGTTTTGGAAAAAGGAGAACGGAGCGTGAGTCTATTTTGATCCGTTTTGTTTCTTTTTTTTCTTTGCGGCGGAAATGCAAAGGCCGTAAACCTTTTCCGCGCCGAAGATCAGCAGCGTTTTTGCGGCTTCATTCAGGGTGTTGCCGCTGGTAAGGATATCGTCCGCCAGCAGAACGGTTTTGCCCGCGATCGACGCTTCAAATTCCGGCGTCGGCTCAAACACGCCGATCACGTTGCCGCGTCTGCGGGACAAGGGCAGATCGTGCTGTATTTCGGTATCCGTCATTTTATACAGCAGCGGTTCCACGGGAAGGTTCGCCTGCTTGCCGAGCTCGGCTGCAAGCTCCTGCGCCTGATTGTATCCGCGGTTTCGCTGCCGTTTCGGATACATGGGAATGTAACAGATCACGTCGGCGTCGGAGAGGATCTCCCGCTGCCGCGCCGCGCGCAGTATCTCTTCTGCAAACGGCTTCACAAGATCCAGCCGTCCGTGAAATTTCAGCTTCTGGACGGTTTTACGCACGGAGCCCTCGTAATAAAACGGAAAGACAGCCTTTTCGTAGTACAGCCGCTCGCCGCAAATGCAATCCTTCAGACGCAGCCCGCAGACGTCGCAGCGCACGCCGCCCGTAAAGGACAAACGCGCCTGTTCGCAGTCCGGACAGAGCGCTTCTTCCCGCCGCAGGGGACGGTCGCAGACCGGACAGCGGCGCGGGTAAAGAAGATGCAGCAAAATTTCAGGCAGCTTCATGAAAGAAATTCCCGTAACGCGCGGGCGGTTCTCGCCACGGGAAAGCCCATCACGTTGTAATAGTCGCCGACGATCCCGCGCACAAACAGCGCGCCGCCGGATTGAATACCGTATGCGCCGGCCTTGTCAAAAGGGTCGCCGCCGGCAATATAGGCGTTGATCTCATCCGCCGTCAGCGGGTAAAACGCCACTTCCGTTCGTTCCGTAAAAGACGTGCTGCGCGCGCCTTTTTTGATATATACGCCGGAATAGACCTCGTGCGTCCTGCCGGAGAGCAGGGAGAGCATCGAAAAGGCCTCTTCTTTTGTGCGGGGCTTGCCTAAAATTCTGCCGTCGACGGATACGACGGTGTCGCAGGCGATCACCACGTCGTCCGCTTCGGCGTCGGCGGCGACGGCGTCGCCCTTTAAGCGTGCGTTGCATAAAACCGTTTCTTCGGGACTCAACATGCCGTTTTCCGTTTCTTTTGCGTCGGAAACACGTACGGTGAACGCGTCTGTAATAAAACGGAGCAGCTCTTTTCTTCTCGGTGAACCGGATGCCAGAATGATCGACATTTTTTTCTCCTGCCTAAAGTTTGTTCCGATGCTTTGTTTTATTCCGCCGTACGCAGCATCTGTCGGAGCGCCTTGGCGAGCTGGTCGGGGCAGGACGTGCCCTTAAAGCCGCATTGAATGCCCTCCAGCCGGTCTATCACGTCCCGGGCATTCATCCCTTTTACAAGCGCGGAAACGCCTTTGGTATTGCCGTTGCAGCCGCCGACAAAATGCACGTCGGTGATCACGTTGTTCTCATCCGTTTCAATTTCGATCGCGGA
>JAFSXY010000013.1 GCA_017443805.1 Clostridia bacterium
CATAAACTCATCGATGGCCTTCAGCACAGGGGCGGCATATTTTTCTCCGCCGAACAGCCACTGCTCGTGCTGCATATTAAATTCGCGGATCTCCGGATCGCGGAAATACTTTTTGTATCGCTTCAGATATTTTTCGCCCATCTTGTTCGCGTAGATAAAATGTGCCTTTGTATTCTCCACATGGATATCTTCCTTAAGATGGGTAAGAAGATCCGTGTAATACTCGTTCTTGATGGACTCGGACGAGAATTTCTCAAAACACGCCATGAACCTGTCCGCCGTTTCGTCGTCCATCTCAAAAAAACCTTTTAATTTCTCTCTGGTTTTCGCTTTCTTCTTGTCGCTTTTTGTAAAGCCGGTCAGCAGCGGCACCACAAGCTTCGACTGCAGCCACGCGCTGAAACGACCGCTCTGGTCAAGGTCCGGGCTGCCGAAGATGCCGTGATCCAGATGGACGTTCTGCCGTTGGATCAATTGCCCGACGAAGCTCGAACCGAGCGAGGAACCGAGCGCGCCGTCTATCTTGCCGCCGAAGTTCTCTTTTATATATCTTTCGATCTTTTTCGTCACGGTGAGCATATCGGGGAAAATGCTGCCGCTGCCGTCGAAGCCATCGTAGTTTACACAAACCAAATGATATTTTTCCGCCATGGCGTCCAGAACGGAGCCGAAGTTCGTCTGATAATCACAGGCCGTTCCAGGCAGCAGAAACAATACCTTGCCGGTCATTTGTCCCATTTCGTCGAATTGCATCACGCCATCCCCCTTATGCCTTTTTACCTGTGAAACAGCCGATGCCCTCCACCGCCGTTACGCTCACGTCCTCATACATCCCCTGCAAACGCCGCCGGAGGGAGTCCTCCGTTTCAAACGGCGGGGTGAAAAAGCCCTTGGGGACGTACAGCTTATTGATGAACCAATCGGTCCGTTTGCAGCCGCCTTGGATATAGAAGCAGCCGCAGAAGGCGCCGCCCTTTTTCAGCACGCGGTACGTTTCTCTGTAAGCGGCCTCCTTATCCGGGAACGCGTGGAAGCCGTTGAGCGATAATACGATATCAAAGCTTTCGTCCGGGAACGGCAGCGCGCCCACGTCGCCCTGTAAAAAAGTTACGTTTTTGATCCCGGCAAATGCGGCCTTTTGCTTTGCCGCGCCCATCATATCAGCGGAATAATCGAGGCAGGTGATATCGGCGTCCGGCAGCTCCCGGTAAACGGGCATGGTGAGCACGCCGGTGCCCACCGGCACCTCCAGCAGCTTGCCGGGAAAATCCTCCGGCACGCCGGAGAGCGCCCGTTCGATATACCGGAGGTTTTTCTCCGCGTCCATGTTCCACACCGCGCGGCAGATCGCCTTGCCCGGCAGCGTGGAATAGGTCATCATCCCGTCGTAAAACGAAGCGTTGCCGCCAGTGAGCTTGTATGCGTTTCGGATCTGTTCTTTCCTTGTCATACGTTCACCCTCCGAATCCGATTTTTACGATCTTCATTTTTACAAGACTGTCGCAGAAGCGGATCATCAGCTTATGGAAAAAGCCGACGTCGGGATAGATGTCCCGGTAGCCGCGCATGTAGCTCCTGGCTGATACAGAAGCGAAAAGGCAGCTCCAGTCCTTTAATTCATTTTCGTCTTCCAGCGAGAAATAGGCGCTCACATCCGTGATCCCCGCCTCTTTCAGCCAGGTTTTGCGCATCATTTTCGCGCCGCGCTCGTTGCAGGAATCGAACGCCAGCACCGCGCCGGGGAAGCGCTTCGCCATCGCGATAAACAGCTGTATGACCGCTTCGGTTTTGAAATAGTAAAAAACTCCGGCAGCGAAGAACACCGCGCCGTTTGACGCATCGATCCGGTCCATCCATGTGTAGTCGTTCAGGTCGCAGGCGATATTCTCCTCCCGCTCTCCGGCGGGCAGCAGCTCGTCCCGGATTTTGATCACGTCCGGCATGTCGAGATTATATCCCCGGCACGTTCCGTTATCGCATTTGCGGAAGGTATCGTCCAGCCCGCAGCCGAGGTTGACCACGGCGGCGTTCGGGTGA
>JAFSXY010000121.1 GCA_017443805.1 Clostridia bacterium
GCCGTGACGGTGCAGAAGCTCGGCGTGACCGGCACGGCGTGTTTTGAGGAGATCCTGCGTCTCGTCTGCGGCGAACAGGCGCCCGCTCTGCGGGCGTAGTTCCGGCCTTGCCGGATAGAATGATTGTAAATAGAGAAACAACCGGTTCAGCATACGCCTTACCGGTTGTTTTTTGTTAAATGAATCACCAGATGAAGCTGTCCGGCTCAGCCGGGCCCTTATCAGCCCTTTTTCTTCATGACCGCGCGGCGGATGGCTTTGCCGAGCTCAAAGACCGGGATCGTGGATACGGCCAGCCCCAGCGAGATCGCCACGTCGTTCCATTCCATGCTGAACGGAATGCCGTTGCCGTCGGCAGCGGGGAAGAATACCGCCGCAAGGCCCGGGATCAGCACGGGGACCATGGTCAGCGCCACGGTCACGACGAAGGCGCCTACAAGCCACCAGTTCATATTTTTGAACATGCTCTTACTGAACAGCGAGCCGTTGCGGGACCGCATGTTGATGGCGCAGAAGATCTCGCCGAAGTTTACGGCCAAAAACGCCATGAACATGCCCTCCAGACAGGCGTTGTGGTCGGTGACGGTCGCGCCGAAGATCATTTTCAGACCCTGACCGAAGCTCGTGATACTACCTGCGTTTGCTTCAAAGAAACCGATCACGTAGGCGGCAATCTCGATCAAGGCAAGGTAGACGCCCTGCCAGACCATATCGAAGCCCGCGCCGCCGGAGAAGATCCCGTCGGTCGTCGCGCGCGGCTTGCGGCGCATAAGATCGCCCTCCGCCTTTTCCATACCCAGCGCCAGGCCGGGCAGGGAGTCCGTGACCATGTTCACCCACAGCAGATGGACGGGGGAGAGAATGGTGAAGTTCAATATGGAGGCCACAAACATAATGATGACCTCCGACATATTGGTGGAGAGCTGGAACTGCAGGACCTTGCAGACGTTGTCGTAGATCTTGCGGCCCTCTTCCACCGCGTTGACGATGGTGGCGAAGTTGTCGTCCGCCAGCACCATGTCCGCGGCGCCCTTGGTAACGTCCGTGCCGGTGATGCCCATGCCCACGCCGATATCGGCGGCCTTGATGCTGGGCGCGTCGTTGACGCCGTCGCCGGTCATGGCGGTGACCATGCCGCGTGCTTTCCACGCTTTTACGATGCGGGTTTTGTGCTCGGGCTGCACGCGGGCGTAGACCGAATATTTTACGACCTCTTCCCGGAGCTCTTCGTCGGAGAATTTGTCCAGATCCGCGCCCATAATGGCTTCGGACGGGTCGGAGATGATGCCCAGCTCTCTGCCGATGGCGACGGCGGTATCTTTATGGTCGCCCGTGATCATCACGGGGCGCACGCCCGCTTCGCGGCACTCGTCGATGGCGGCTTTTACTTCCGGACGGACGGGGTCGATCATGCCGGTCAGACCGACGAATACCAGCTCGGTTTCCAGATGCTCCGCCTCGTAGTCGGCGGGCTCGGCGGGATAAATTTTCATGGCGCAGGCAAGCACGCGCAGCGCCTTGTCCGCCATACGCTTATTTTCCGTCTTGATCTTCTCTATGAATTCGGGGGTGATCGGTACCTTTGTTTTGCCGTCGATGATGGCGGAAGTGCAGCGGCCGATCACAACGTCCGGCGCACCCTTGGTATACTGCACGAAGCCCTGTTCCGTGGGATGCACGGTGGACATCATTTTACGCCCGGAGTCAAAGGGCGCCTCGCCGGAACGCGGGTATTTCGCGGCAAGATCGTTTTTGTTCAGTCCCAGCGTGTTCGCATAGGCAACCAGCGCCGCTTCGGTCGGTTCGCCGGTCACTTTGCCTTCGGCGTCGATCTCGGCGTCACAGCACAGTGCCATAGCGGTGGCAATCAGATTCTCGTCGGCGCCGAAGTGGTCCACGACCGTCATTTTGTTCTGTGTGAGCGTGCCGGTCTTATCCGAACAGATGATCTGCGTGCAGCCGAGCGTTTCCACTGCGGTCAGCTTGCGGATCAGCGCCTGGCGTTTGCTCATGGAGGTCACGCCGATAGAAAGAATAATGGTCACGACGGCGGGCAGGCCCTCCGGAATGGCGGCGACTGCCAGCGCGATGGCCGCGATAAAGGTGGAAAGGCCCGCGCTTCCGAGCAGCGCAAGGCTGAAGGGTTCTTTTGAAGTGAAGATCGCCTCAACAAGACCGACCACGAACACCAGCACGCTGATGCCGATCACGAGTTTGGTGAGAAACTTGGAGAGCTCCGCCATCTTGATCTGCAGGGGCGTTTGTTCTTCTTCCGCCTGGGAAAGCGCGTCGGCGATCTTGCCCATTTCGGTATCCATGCCGATGCCCACGACCACGGCCTTGCCGCGGCCGTAAACCACGGTGGAGCCGGAGTACATCATATTTTTGCGGTCGCCGAGGGTAACGTCCTCTTCGTTTTTCTTCAGCTGCAGCGTTTCGATCAGCTTTGTTACGGGTACGCTTTCACCGGTCAGGGCAGCCTCCTCCACTTTCATGGAGTGGCTTTCGATGATCCGGCAGTCCGCGGGCACCGCGTCGCCTGCTTCAAACACGAGCACGTCGCCGATGGTAAGATCCTCGCTCTTCACGGTTACTACCTTTCCGTCGCGGAGCACGTGCGAGGTCGCGGCCGTCATCTGCATCAAAGCGTTCATGGCCGCTTCCGCCTTGCTTTCCTGCACAAGACTCATGATCGTGTTGATGACGACCACCACAAGGATGATTAATACGTCGGCAAAATCACTGAAACCGAAGCCCTCACCCTTTTGAACGGCGTCAACGACCGCAACGATCGCCTGAATCAGCGCGGCAACCAGCAGCATGATGATCATGGGGTCCGCGAGCGCGCTGATCAGTTTTTTGAACAGGCTGTCTTTTTCAGGTTCTTTCAGCTTGTTTTTTCCGTTTTTCTCCAGCCGTCTGGCGGCTTCGGCGGAGGTCAGGCCTTTTTCGCTGCTCTGGACCTCGTCAAACACCGCGTTGACGTCCTCAAGATAGTGTTTCATGAGAAGGATATCCTTTCTTTTTCTTTTCTTGGGAATAAATAAGAGCAGAGAAGTGCTGCTTAACAAAAAGACCTTTGACAGAGTGCTGCTCTGTCAAAGGTCTTGCTTCCTTACCGGGCGCCTGCCAGACGTCTATACGTCGGTTGTTGACAGACAGCTAAGGCAGATCCGCGCCTTTAAGCTACTCCCCTTTAACAAACTTTATTCTATCATATCCGCCAAAACCTGTCAATGCGCATTTTGATAAAAAACAGCCGGGATCTTTGGATTGATTGTACAAAAGTTTGTTTATTCTTCAAGCAGGCATACGCCCGTCATTTCGGCAGGCTGGGGAACGCCCATGACCTTGAGCATGGTGGGACAGATGTCCGCAAGGCGGCCGCCGTTTTTCAGCGTGCCCGTATGGCCGACCATGCAGAAGGGGACGGGATTGGTGGAATGCGGGGTAAAGGGCTTGCCGTCGTCGCCGATCATTTTGTCTGCGTTGCCGTGGTCCGCGGTGATAAACACCGTGCCGCCCATGGACAGCGTCGCTTCCACAACGCGCCCTACGCAGGTGTCCACGGCTTCCACGGCCTTGACGGCCGCCTCAAACACGCCGGTATGCCCGACCATGTCGCAGTTGGCGAAATTCAGGATCACGGCGTCGTATTTGTCTGCGGTGATCTCTTTGCACACGGCGTCGCACACTTCATATGCGCTCATCTCCGGCTTTAAGTCGAAGGTCGGCACGTCGGGGGACTGGATCAGGATGCGGTCCTCGCCGCGGAAGGTCTTTTCCTCGCCGCCGTTGAAGAAGAACGTCACGTGCGCGTATTTCTGCGTTTCGGCGATACGCAGCTGCGTTTTGCCGCTGTCCTGCAAGATCTCGCCGAAGGTGTTTTTCAGCTCCTCGGGCCCGAAGGCGACGCTGACGTTGGGCATGACCTCGTCGTACTGCGTCATGCAGACGTAGTTGACATGGAAAAAGCCGTTTCTGCGCGCAAAGCCGTTAAATTCCGGGTCCACGAAGGTGCGGGTGATCTGCCGCGCGCGGTCGGGGCGGAAGTTGAAGAAGACCACGCTGTCGCCGTCCTTGACCGTGCCTTCCTTGTTTACGACCGTGGGCACGATGAATTCGTCCGTCACACCGCCGTCGTAGGAGTTCTGCATAGCGGCGACGGGATCGGGATTTTGAACGCCCTCGCCGTAGACCATGGCGGCGTACGCCTTTTCCACGCGGTCCCAGGCAAAGTCGCGGTCCATGGCGTAATAGCGGCCGGAGATCGTGGCGATCTCGCCGACGCCGAGTTCTTTGCATTTGTTGACCGTATCGGCGACAAAGCCCTTGCCCGAGGTCACGGACACGTCGCGGCCGTCCATGATGCAGTGGATATAAACTTTTGTTAAGCCGTGCTGCTTCGCCATATTCAAAAGCCCGAAGAGATGTTCGATGTGGCTGTGCACGCCGCCGTCGCTCAAAAGCCCGGCAAGGTGCAGCGCGCCGCCGGACGCTTTGCAGCTTTCCATGGCGTCGACCAGCGCCGGGATGCGATAAAACCCGCCCTCTTCAATGGACTTTGAAATTTTGACCAGCATCTGGTATACCACGCGCCCCGCGCCGATGTTGGTATGCCCGACCTCGCTGTTGCCCATCTGGCCGTCGGGCAGGCCGACGTCAAGGCCGGACGCGCCGAGCGTGGTAAAGGGGTTCTCGGAAAAGAATTTGGTTAAATTGGGCGTTCTGGCGGCTTTGATGGCGTTGCCGTAGGTCTCTTCCCGGATGCCGAAGCCGTCCATAATGCATAATACAACAGGTTTTTTCATCGGTCGTTCCTTTCAGACTGCGCTTATCTGCTTGCAGCCTTCACGATCACGGCAAAGTCCGCCGCTTTCAGGGATGCGCCGCCGATCAGGCCGCCGTCCACGTTCACTTTATCGGTCAGGCCTTCGGCGTTCTTGGCGTTCATGGAGCCGCCGTACTGTACGGTCACGGTTTCCGCTACGTCGGCGCCGTAAGCTTCCGCCACGGCAGCGCGGACAAAGCCGTTGCCCTCGTCCGCCTGATCGTCGGTTGCGGTCACGCCGGTGCCGATCGCCCAAACGGGCTCATAGGCGATGATCACGTTTTTCAGCTGCTCGGCCGTTACGTTCGTCAGCGCCATTTTGGTCTGATATTTCAGCAGCGTTTCGGTATAGCCGAGTTCTCTCTGCTCCAGCGTTTCTCCTACGCAGACGATGGTCTTTAAGCCCGCGTTCAGCGCCGCAAGGGTGCGCAGGTTGACGGTCTGGTCGGTTTCGCCGAAGTACTGTCTGCGCTCGCTGTGGCCGATGATCACGTATTCCACGCCTGCGGCGACCAGCATCTCGGCGGAAATCTCGCCCGTGTACGCGCCGCTGGCCTTAAAGTGCACGTTCTCCGCGCCGATCTTGATGTTGGAGCCCTTGGCTGCTTCCACGGCGGCGGGGATATCGATAAAGGGAACGCAGAGCACGACCTCGCAGTCCGCGTCCTTTACAAGCGGTTTCATCTCCTCGATCAGCGCTTTGGCTGCCGCGGGGGTGTTGTTCATTTTCCAGTTGCCGGCGATCACGGCTTTTCTTTTTGTTTTGTTCATTGTAAGGTCCTCTTTTCTTCCATTTTATATTTACAAACTTCAGGGCTGCCGCATCCTTTGCAACAGCCCCTTTGGTCGGTTTTATTTCTCGTCGATGCAGGCGATGCCGGGAAGCTCTTTGCCCTCGAGGAATTCAAGGGAGGCGCCGCCGCCGGTGGAGATGTGGCTCATCTTATCTGCAAAGCCGAGCTTTTTGATCGCGGCTGCGGAATCGCCGCCGCCGATGATGGAGATGGCGTCCGTTTCGGCTATGGCCTTGGCCACGGCGATGGTGCCGTCTTCAAACTGCGGCATCTCGGTCACGCCCATGGGGCCGTTCCAGATGATGGTGCCGGCGTCCTGAATGGACTTGGCGAAAAGCTCGCTCGTGACCGGGCCGATATCGAGGCCCATCCAGCCGTCCGGGATGGAATCGGAATAAATGCGCATATACGGGGCGTTCACGTCGTACCTGGTGGCGATCTTGTTGTCCACAGGCAGCAAGAAGGGCTTGCCCATCGCCTTTGCCTTCGCCATCATTTCTCTGGCGTTTTCGAGGTTGTCGTTGTCCACAAGGGAATCGCCGACGTTCAGGCCCTGTGCGGCAAAGAAGGTGTAGGCCATGCCGCCGCCGATGATCAGCTTGTCGCACTTGTCGAGCAGGTTGTTGATCACGCCGATCTTATCGCTGACCTTTGCGCCGCCGAGGATGGCGACCAGCGGACGCTTTGGATCCTCCAGCGCGCCGCCGATGTATTCGATCTCTTTCTTCATCAGGTAGCCCACGGCGGAGGGCAGGTAATCGGCCACGCCCGTGGTGGAGGAATGCGCTCTGTGCGCGGAGCCGAACGCGTCGTTAACGTAGATCTCGGCCAGGGATGCGAACTTTTTGGAAAGCTCCGGATCGTTTTTGGTCTCGCCGGGCTCAAAACGGACGTTTTCAAGCAGAAGGACTTCGCCGTCCTTCAGCTCCGCCGCAAGCGCCTGCGCGCTTTCTCCCACAACGTCCTTTGCAAGCTTAACCTCTTTGCCGAGCAGCTCGGAAAGACGCGCGGCTACGGGCGCCATGGAAAATTCGGGGTTGACTTCGCCCTTCGGTCTGCCCAGGTGCGAGCAGAGGATGACCCTTGCGTTGTTGTCGATCAGGTACCGGATGGTGGGCAGGGAGGCGACGATCCGCTTGTCGCTGGTGATGACGCCGTTTTCCATTTTGACGTTGAAATCGCAGCGGACAAGAACTTTTTTGCCGGCGACCGCAATGTCTTCCACCGTCTTTTTGTTGAGTGTGCTCATTTGTTTTGTTCTCCTTTATATGATACGCTTTTTTTCTGAACCTATTTTAATATAACGTTAAAAAATTATCAATCCGCAATCTGACCAAAGGATTTCCCGCTTTGAACGGAAAATTGGGCAGAATATGGAGAGCCCTTCTCAGTCCACGTTGACCTTTCTGTCGATCAGCAGCGCGGTGATAAGGAAGAGCAGCACGGAAAGAACGGCCGTGACGTAAAGATTGGTGATGCCCATTGCGCCGTAGCCCAGCGACCAAGCCGTTTCCACCTCCCGCTGGGAGATCGTGAACGTGAACATGTTTTCGGAAATGACCAGATGGATGGAGATCAGCTTTGTTACGATCTGCGCAAAGGTAAAGGTGACGAAAAACGCGCCAAAAAAATACAGGACCTTGCCGAGCTTGTGTCCGATCTTATGGAACGGGCGGCAGCGGGCGAGCGTGATGCCGAAATAGACCTGCAGCACAAATGTACAGGCGCGGATGCCGCCGTTGAAGCCGTAAAGGGTCACGAGGTTGAAGACGACGGTCATGGAGGGTACTTTGATGAGTCCGCCGTATTCGGACAGCTCGTCGATCAGCATGCGGACCATTTCATATACGGAGTATGCCACGTCGTTTTCTTCGACCATGGCCAGCGACTGCCGCATCAGGTACAATGTGGAACAGAATACGCACAGACAGAACGCCGTGTAGCTGAGGATCACCCAGAAGGAGCCGGAGATCCATTTCGCCAGCAGCAGGGAGCTGCTTTTTACGGGCAGGGTAAAGGTCAGGTGGCCCTCTTTGGAATACATGCTGCGTTCAAATTCGCCGAAAACGGCGACAAAGGTCAGAATGACGCCGACCAGCGCCGTTAAGCAGAGCGCAAAGGCGGCGATGCCCTTGAAAACCATGCCCATGGTTATGCCGCGGTCGCCCCAGGACGTCCAGTCGATGAGCATCAGGAAAAGCATGACGATCCCCACGATCCCCATGGCGATATAGACGTTGTATACGGCGCTTGCGTTTGCCTTGAACGAATGTTTAATCAACTTCCCAAGCATCGCCGATGACCTCCTTAAAGATTTCCTCTACTGTTTTGCCCGTGGCGCGCAGCGTGTCGATCCCGGTGTTGACCAGCACCGAGCCCTTGCCGAGCATCAAGACGTGGTCAAAGCTGTGCTCCAGGTCGTTGACCAGATGGGTGGAGAGCACCACCGTGGCGTTTTCCTTGTAATTGTTCATGATGATGTCAAGGATTACGCTTCTTGCAGCGGGGTCTACGCCGCCCAGCGGCTCGTCCAGCAGGTAGATGTCCGCGTGGCGGGACATGACCACCAGCAGCTGCAGCTTTTCCTGCATGCCCTTGGACATCGTTTTGACGCGCTGGTTTAAGTCCAGACCGAATTCGGCGGCAAACTGCACCGCTTTCATTTTGTCGAAATCCGCAAAGAAGTCGGCGAAGTAATTGATGCAGTCGATCGTGCGGAAGCGCTCCGGAAAATAAGTGCTGTCCGGCAGATACGCCATGTGCGCCTTGGAGATGATGCCGATGCTTCTTCCCCCAACCTTGATCACGCCGGTATAGTCGTGGATGAGTCCCGCCAGAATTTTCATCAGCGTGGTTTTTCCGCAGCCGTTCGGCCCTAAAAGCCCCACGATCTTGCCGGCGGGAATGTCAAAGGAAATGTTGTTCAGCACCACGTTTCCGTCGTAATCCTTTGTCAGGTTCCTCACCTTAAAGGCATATTGTTTTTGTGCGTGTTCTCCCTCAGGCATTACGGGATTGTTGTTCGTTTCCATTTGTTCCATTGGTTCCATTTGATTTTTCCCCCTTCCCCGTCAGTCTGTTTTTTCGGCCGCTTTCCCGAATCTGGGGAAGGCGGGGTCGGAATATACGTTTTTGAAATTATCGTCGCTGAGCACGTTCGCCGCGATCTCCAGCGCCGTCTCGTTTTCGGCGATGCCCTCATGGTCCTGCCCCGCGAAGTACCACATGGTATCCCGGAACAGCGCGCCGGAGGCGTCCACCGTGCGGTCGGGCGATATGTACTCTCCCGTACAGTCCGCCGGCAGAAACGATCCAAGCGGCGCGGTTTTGGCGCCGGGCGCGGTGGAGGTCAGGTTGATGATCATGTCGGAGGTCTGTCTGAGCGGGTCCGAAATGCCGACCAGCGGCAGGCCGTAGCCGACGCAGCCGAAAAATTCCGTGCCCGCCGCCTGCTGCCGGCGGATGATCGCCTCGTAATTCTTCTGGGCGTTGTAAAACCGGTCGGTCTTTTCAAGCAGCGCCGCTTTTTCGGGCTTTAACAGGTATTTTTCCCGCAGCGCCGCATAGGAATGCGACGGCACGATGCTCCAGAACGCCGGCGCGTTGACCAGCGCCGTTTCGATCACGGCGTCCAGAATTTTGTCGATCAGCGCTTCGCCGACTTTTTTCGGCAGCAGACCGAAGGCCTTGTGCAGCTTGTCTGCCTTGTCGCGGGAGGCGAACATCCGGACCAGACCGTTCAGGTTTTCGGCGTAGATCTCTTTGTTGAGAAGCCCGGCGGTGATGGCGGAGCCGTTGAGCGCGGCGACAAAATAGATCACGCGTTTGATGTCGTTTTTTTCGCCGTATGCGTCAAAATACGCGGTCGCCAGCGCGCCGCCCATGCTCACGGGCAAAAGGTTGACTTTGCTTACGCCGTGCTCCGCTTTGACCTTCTGAATGAATTCGTCCAGCATTGCGGCGGTTTTATATGGTTCGCCGAAGGAGTTGTAGGCAAAGAAGTAAATATTGTCTTCCCCGATGCGGTCCGCGACCTTTTGGCACGGCACCATTTTGTTGATATACCGTTTTTCGTCCGCCGTGCTGTTCGCCAGCGAATGGGGGTAGTCCACCACGCGGATGCGGTGCTTCATCGTACCGTCCGGAACGGTGGCGATGGGGTCTAAGGCGTCGCGGATCAGAGAAGCGAACAGATCGGTCAGGCCCAGGTCGCGCCGGAGCAGCATGGTGCGGATCAACGGCTTTTTCAGGACGCTGAATTTTTGTACGTCAAAATCCAGCTGCCATGCGTCTTTGATTTTATTTCCATTCTCGTCTACCATGATCATTTTGGACTGGCCGATCCCCGGCAGGATGATCACGGGGGTTGGAGCTTGTGCTGCCATAAGCGAAAACACCGTCCCAATATAAAAATTCAATTTATCATAGCACAGTAAAAACAAAAAAACAAGTTTTTTTTCTCTTTTATTACAAGATCCGCCGGATAAAATTTTGCGCGAGGGTTTCTGCCTGCAAACGGTCCGGCGGCCTAAGGTCGAAAAGCCCCGCTCCCGGCCTGTCTTATATTTTATAAGCGATCAGAGCCCGGAGCGCGCGCTGCTCCAGCCGGACGTCCAGATAAATGCCGTCCTCGCGGTATTCCTCCGCGTAGATCTGCGCGGTCTCGTGCAGCTTTGCCGCCGTGCCGGCCATGGAAAAGGGCAGCAGAAGCTCCGCCCGGACCGTTTTCTCCGGCAGGTTTTCCGCTATGGCCCGCAGCAGCGCGTCGGTCCCCACGTTCTTTAAGGCGGAGATCCGCACGGCGTTTTTACTTGCCGGCATCAGATAAGAGTTGGCGATATCGCACTTATTATAAACGGTGATCAGCGGTTTTTCCTCTGCGGAAAGTTCTTTTATGATCTCTTTTGTGATCTCCAGCTTTTCTTCGCAGTCTTCGTCCGAAGCGTCGCACAGCAAAAGCAGGATATCGGCGCTTGTCGCCTCCTCCAGCGTGGAGTGGAACGCCTCTACCAGAAAGTGCGGCAGGCGGGAGATAAAACCGACGGTATCGATGAGCATGATCTCCCTGCCGTCCGGCAGCCGCAGCGCGCGCGACGTGGGGTCCAGCGTTGCAAACAGCTTGTTCTCCGTCAAAACGCCCGCGTCGGTCAGCGTGTTTAAGAGCGTGGATTTGCCGGCGTTTGTATAACCGACGATCGCCGCCGTGGGTACGCCGTCCTTTTTGCGGCGCTCGCGCCGGCGTTCCCGGCGCAGAGACATGGTTTTCAGCTGTTCCTCCAGCGTGTGGATGCGGCTGCGGATGTGGCGGCGGTCGCTTTCCAGCTTCGTTTCGCCGGGGCCGCGCGTACCGATGCCGCCGCCCTGCCGGGAAAGCGCCTCGCCCGTCCCGCGCAGCCGCGGCAGCATGTATTTGAGCTGCGCAAGCTCCACCTGTAGTTTGCCTTCGTTGCTTTTTGCGCGCGCGGCGAAAATATCGAGGATCAGCATGGTCCGGTCGATGACGCGGGTATGCAGCGCCGCCTCCAGCACCCGCTGCTGCGTGGGCGTCAGCTCGTCGTCGCAGACCGCCAGGTCCACTTCCGTATTGTGGCAGAAAAGCTCCGCCTCGCCCAGCTTGCCGCTGCCGATATAGCAGACGGGATTTCTTTGCGGCAGCTTTTGGACGATCACGCCGCGTACCTCGCCGCCCGCCGAGCGGATCAGCTCCCTGAGCTCGCCGACGCTTGCCTCAACGTCATATTCGCCTGTATCCACCGCGAGGATCAGGACCTCTTCGGTTTCGGTTTTGTTTTCGTATGGTTTCATGTATTACAGTATATCATAAACAAAAATGCCGCACAAGAGTGAAACCGGAAAAACGTCGGCTGAAAAAAAATAAAAAAAGGCTTGATTTTTTTTTAACGTTGTGATAATATGTCTTAGCGACGTTAGAAACGGATATGAGCAAAGGAGAGAATTTGCATGGCGTGGTATGAGATTTTGATGGGCGTATTACTGGTGGTCGCTTCGATCATCATCGTGATCGTCGTTCTGCTGCAGCAGAGCCGCGAGGCCGGTCTGTCCGGCGTGATCGCCGGCGGCGCCGATACCTTCTTCGGTAAAAACAAAGGCAGAACCATGGACGCCAAGCTTGCAAAGATCACAAAGATCCTTTCGGTTTTCTTCTTTGTGTTCACGCTTCTGGCGGTCTATTTCCTTGCGTTTATGACGTCAAGGGGCTGAGAGCCAGTAGCTCAGTCGGCAGAGCACCTGCCTTTTAAGCAGGGTGTCCGGGGTTCGAATCCCCGCTGGCTCACCAACAAAAACGCCTCTTTTGTCCAATGGACAAAAGAGGCGTTTTTGAACGATGTGTTCCGCTCACGCGGAACGTGATGTGTCCTGCGGGTGTGATGTTTGCTTCGCAAGTGATGTGCGCTGCGCGCGTGAAAAGCGGAACGCATCACATCACTGCGACCAAAGGGAGCAGCATCACTGTGCCGCAGGCACAGCATCACATGCGCAGCAAGGCGCAAACATCACTTTACAAGGAATTGTATTTGTGATATTGGCAAAAAAGCACAAACGGGGGGATGGTTATGTCCGAATCCAAACTGCGTGATCTGTCTATGGACTTTTCCGTCCGGATCATTCATCTTGTAAAAGACTTAAAAGCAAAGCATGAATCCGTGATCTCCAACCAGATCGGCCGATCCGGAACCTCCATCGGCGCGAATATTTACGAGGCGAAATATGCGCAGGGCAGGAAGGATTTTATTTCTGAACTTGAAATCGCTCTCAAGGAAGCAAGCGAGACGCGGTATTGGCCGGAGCTGCTATTCCGGACGCAATACATCGATGAAACGACATGTTGATCCTTAAATGAACAATGTACCTCCATTCACGTGATGCTTGTCGCCTCCTGCCGCACGGCAAAAGAAAACCAACAATAGTTTATGTTCACAGCCGAGGAATATTGCCTTCATTCCTGATTACAACGGAGAATACGGGAGCGATCAAAATGTTCGATATTTCATTCTTAAACAAAAACGGAAAATTGATCCTTGAAACACAACGTTTGATCCTGCACGTCGCGTCGCGCGGCGAGATAGTCGGGTTCATAGAGACGCAGACCGACGCCGAACTGACAACCGCGTATAATGAAATGCTGCAGGGGAGCCTTGCGCACCCGGAACAGTGGGAATGGTACGCGATCTGGATGATCGAGCTGAAAAACGGAACGCACGTCGGCGATTTGTCATTCAAAGGTCTGCATCCGGACGGGCGGGCCGAGATCGGGTACGGCATTTCGGAGGGATACCGCTTAAAGGGGTATGCGACGGAGGCTCTTAGCGCGGCTGTACAGTGGGCGCTGGGGCAGCCGGGCGTCGTACGCGTGGAAGCGGAAACGGAACCGGACAACGCGGCGTCCCAAAGAGTCCTTGAAAAATGCGGGTTTGTCCCGTCCGGCGTTTTGAGAGAAGAGGGGCCGCGTTTTTACGTTACGCGCTGACGACGCCCTGTCGCAGCATGGACCGGTCCGAATGATTGAGAAAGAGGGGAAAAGGATGGAATTCATAAAATCCGGCGAGCGCGACGGCCTGCTTTTGCTGCGCAGCGAAACAGGGGAGACCGCCGCGTTTGAATTTTTGGATATGGCCGTGGTCAACGGCAGGGAATACGCCGCGCTTTTACAGCAGGGCGAAGCCGAGATCACCGTGCTGCGGCTGCTGGAGGACGGCGCGAGGGAGCGGTACGCCGTCATTGCCGACGACGAAGAATTCGCCGCCGCGGTGCAGGCGTTTGCCCGATCGCTGGAGGAAGAGGACTGAATGGCGCGGGCTTCGGAACAAAGCCTTGACAACGTCTGTCCGATTTGTTAGAATTACACAAGAAATAATAAAACGTTTTGTGAGGGATGCAGATGAAAAACACCGAAAAAACGATGGAAAAAATCGTTGCGCTATGCAAGGGCAGAGGCTTTGTTTACGCCGGCAGCGAGATCTACGGCGGGCTTGCCAACACCTGGGATTACGGCCCGCTCGGCGTGGAGCTGAAAATCAACATCAAGGCCGCATGGCGCAAAAAATTCATACAGGAAAACCCCTATAACGTCGGGCTGGACAGCGCGATCCTGATGAATCCGCAAACGTGGGTGGCGTCCGGCCACCTCGGCGGCTTTTCCGATCCGCTGATGGACTGCCGCGCGTGCAAGACCCGCCACCGTGCGGACAATCTGATCGAGGATTTCGACGGCACGAACGTCGCCGGCTGGACCAACGAACAGATGACGGCGTATATCAATGAAAAACAGATCCCGTGCCCCGACTGCGGCGCGCACGATTTTACGGATATCCGGCAGTTTAATTTGATGTTCAAGACCTTCCAGGGCGTGACCGAGGATACCAAAAACGAGCTGTATCTCCGCCCCGAAACGGCGCAGGGCATATTCGTCAACTTTTCCAACATCCAGCGCACCACGCGCAAAAAGATCCCCTTCGGCGTGGCGCAGATCGGCAAATCCTTCCGTAACGAGATCACGCCCGGCAACTTTATTTTCCGCGTGCGCGAGTTTGAGCAAATGGAGCTGGAGTTTTTCTGTAAGCCCGGCACGGATTTGGAATGGTTCGATTACTGGCGCGCCTACTGCCGCGACTGGCTGTACTCTCTCGGCATCAAGCCGGAAAATCTGCGTCTGAGAGACCACGACAAGGACGAGCTTGTATTCTATTCCAAGGCGACCACCGATTTTGAGTATCTGTTCCCCTTCGGCTGGGGCGAGCTCTGGGGCGTGGCGGACCGCACGGATTACGATCTGACGCAGCACATCAAGACCTCCGGCAAAAGTCTGGATTATTTTGATCCCGAGACCAACGAGCGTTACGTGCCCTACGTGATCGAGCCGTCGCTCGGCGTGGAACGGCTGTTTTTGACCGTTTTAACGGAAGCATACGACGAGGAAGTTGTGGACGCGGAGAAAAACGATACCCGCGTGGTACTGCGGCTGCATCCCGCGCTTGCGCCCTTTAAGGCGTGCGTGCTGCCGCTCTCCAAAAAGCTCGGCCCGAAGGCGACGGAGCTTTATAACGAGCTGAGTAGGGATTTCCTTGTGGATTACGACGACGCCGGCTCCATCGGCAAGCGTTACCGCCGGCAGGATGAGATCGGCACCCCGCTTTGCGTGACCGTGGACTTCCAGACCGTGGGCGACGAAGAGACGCCCGCCGACAACTGCGTGACTGTCCGCGACCGCGACACCATGGAGCAGGTGCGCATCCCGATCGACGAACTGCGTGCGTATATCGCGGAAAAAGTAAAGTTCTGATTGACATAATAATTCAGGCCCGTCGGAAGACGGGCCTGTTTTTTAACAGGGGGAAACTGCTCGTTTTCTGTTAAATAAAAAGATCTTAACGCCCGCCGATTTTGCCCTGCGGACAACGGCGATGGCGTATACGAAAGCGGAATTCCTGCGCCGCAA
>JAFSXY010000122.1 GCA_017443805.1 Clostridia bacterium
CCCGACATCCAGTTTTTACCGTTCAGGCTGTTTTCGCCGGCAGCCATATCCGCCGCATAAGCGCCGCCGAAAGAAAACACACTCATCAATAATACTGTAATCAAACCTGCTGCAATGCTTCTGTTATAAAGCTGTTTCACGATATCCTCTTTTCTGTTTGTTTCTCAAACCTTTTGTTCTTTATATTAAAATATTTATGACACGGGTATTGATAAATCTGTCAACACTATGTTAAGATAGCACCGAATAATCTTCTGAGATTACATGCTGAAGCTTCACGCTTCGGTAAATGATCAGACTAATCGGAGGAATCAGCGGATGAGAAAAAAAATATTTGCGTTATTGTCGGCTTTAAGCTGCACCGTATGCGTCTTCGCCGGGTGCGGGACCTTGCCGAGGGACGAGGCCGCGCCTGCGTCTACACCTTCGACCGTTGAAACGGATACGACCGCTTCCGCTGCCGCAGCTGAATCAACAACGGAGGAAGCAAACGCCAAGGAGACGCTTTTCCGCCGCATGGCGGATTCCACGCTGTGCATTTTTACATCTACCGGCAGTAACGGCACGGGTTTCCTTTACGGAGAGAAGTATTTGATCACCAACGCGCACGTGCTGTATGACGCAGAGAGCTTCACCCTGCTGGACAGGCAGGGCATAGAACGTCAGGGAACCGTGGTCTTCACCGACGACGGGGAGGATATCGCCGTCATTGAGCTGGCGGATTATCAGGGAACAAGCGTGACGTTCGGCGATTCCGACGCTCTTCCTTTGGGAGAACAGGTCCTTCTGATCGGGAACCCTGCCGATGGGGAGCCCTTCAGCTACTGTACCGGCCGGCGGGTGAAAGCGGAGGGGGATCTGTTCCGGAACATCGATCCGGACCGGTATCTTCCGGTGGACGCGCCGATTGTGTCCGGTTATTCCGGCGGTCCCGCCTTCAACATGCAAGGTGAACTGATCGGGATCAGCAACGCCGCCTTCACGGAGGATCTTTCCGAGTATGGTTTTGAGCATTTGGGACTTTTGATCCCGATCAACCGCGTGAAGGAGCTGATAGCAGCGTACTGCGGGTAAACCGGCCGTTTCGAAAGGTTTCGCGCCGCTTTTCAATAAACCGCAACGTCCCGCAGGGCGGGGCGTCCGACTGCATTCGTGATCTCGACCGCAAGCTCGGCGACCGTCAGGCAGTCAAACGGCACGATCCGCTTGTGGCCGATGCAGGCGCTTTCATAAACTGGTTTGCCGTCGGCAAGGATGCGAAACGCCCGAATGCGCTGCCCCTCGCTGATATCTTCGCGCAGCACAAGATAGCGTACCCGCTGCGGCGCGTCGAACCGGATCTCGCAGCGGCAGTCCGCCAATATCGGACGGTCGATCTGCCTGATCGGATCGGAAAAGGTTTCACGGATCAGCTTTCCGAAGGCGCGGAATTGCGCTTCATCCTGAAAATCCCCGTCCCGGCTGATCGCCATGCCCAGCAGCAGATTGGAGTTTCTGCCCACCGAACGGATATAACAATCCAAAAGCTGTTCCGGCGTATAGCGCAGATGCTCCTCGTTCGGCTGCCAGCTCCAGCCGCCGCCGAAGGCTGCGTGTGTGCGGTTGGGCATATCGGTTTCCGCCGGCCAATAATATCTGCCGTCGGGGTCGCCTACGCCGGCCTGCTCCTCCGGTATCGTGCCGTTAAACCGCGCGTCTCCCGCGTTGGTGGTCGCCCAGCAGTTTTCCGGCGCAAGGCCGTCCTCGTTGCCGACCCACCGGACGTTGTGCGGCCAGGCCTTCGGCCCCTGAAAACAGATCGCGTCCGGCTGATATTTTTGCAGCAGCGGCATAAGATTCGGTCCGCCCTCCTCGGGCGGGATCACACCGCCGTCAAACCAGATCTCCACCAGCGGCCCGTAGCTGCTCCAAAGCTCCTTCACCTGCGCTTCCACACATTTTATATACGCCCGATAAGCCTCCCCGCGCGTATCCTGCGGAACGCTGTCGTTAATATCGTAATAGCCGTTGCAAACCGTGCTGTAATAGAAGCCGGGGTTGAGCCCGTATTTGACGCACGCCTCCACAAACGCCCGGCAAACGTCGCCGCCGCCCCCGCGCCAATCTGTATGCGCAATGGAAAAATCGTTCACCTTGGTATCCCAAAGCGCAAAGCCCGTTGTGTGCTTTGCGACCAGCACGGCGTATTTCGCGCCGAGAAGCGCGGCGCATCTGACCCACTGCTCCGGATCCAGTTTCGTGGGATGGATGGTTTCGGGCGCCAACGCCTCACGCACAACGGACGTTTTATACCACTCGCCCGGCAGCTCCGGCCGGTACATTTCCAGACAGTAATGGATCAGAACGCCGAGCTCCATCTCGTGCCAGTCCAGCTGCTGTTTTGTGGGTTTCGCTATATCTTCCAAAGAAACGCCTCCCTGTCCCAATCTAAGCGGATTATAGCAGAAACCGCGATCGTTTTCAATTTTTTTTCTCATCAGGCTTGAAAGAAAGGACAATTTGTGATAGCATTTACCAAAGGTTCTATCAATCCGAACAACGGGAGGACGCGCACTTGTTTCAGAAACACAAAGACAATCCGATCTTCGGCGATCCGGCGCTCGGCACCCTGTTTGACGTATATTTGACCGCTCTGCCGGACAGCCGGCTGCGCATGGATTTTTCCACGAGAAAAAACAACGCCCTGTCCGTTTCTTTCTCCGACGACGGCGTCCGATGGTCGGACCCGACCGTCACGCTCCCGCCGGACAATTCCTCTGGCTGGGAGGATATGGTCAACCGCAACTGCGTTCTGAAAGTCGGGGATACTTATAAAATGTGGTATACCGGGCAGGCGCACGGCAACAGCTATATCGGCGTTGCCGAAAGCAAAAACGGGATCGATTTTTACCGCGTCCGCACAGATCCCGTTTTGTCTCCTGAAGCCCCTTTTGAGGGGGAATCCGTGATGAACCCCTGCGTGCTTCATGAAAAAGGCCTGTACCGCATGTGGTACAGCGCCGGCGAAACCTACGAGCCGAACGTGCTTTGCTACGCCGAAAGCCGGGACGGACTTATCTGGGAAAAATCCTCCCGGAACCCCATTCTCGAAAAGAACCCGGAGAAGGTCTATGAG
>JAFSXY010000123.1 GCA_017443805.1 Clostridia bacterium
CGCCCCGCGTCCGCGCCTGTTGACGAACCGCATTAAAAAGCGTACAATAAACGCGGAAGGGGGCGAAAAGGCCGTGCTGCGTGAATATACCTATACGGTCCCGCCGGAATTTGACGGCGAAAAACTGCTGCGCTATTTGCGGAACGGTCTTTCCATGTCCGCGCGGACGGTGACAAAGCTGCGCCATGACCCGGGCAGTATGACAAACAACGGGCTTCCCGTCAGGACGATCGATCCCGTACACGCGGGCGATACGCTGCGGATTATCCTGCGGGAGCCTGCCGTGCAGTCGATCCCGGCAGGGGAGTGTATGCCGGATATCATATATGCCGATAACGACGTGCTTGTGATCAATAAGCCCGCCATGCTTGCCGTTCACCCCACGCACAACCATCAGGGGGATACGCTTGCCAATCAGACGGCGGCGTATCTTGCCCAAAACGGACAAACGGCCGTGTTCCGCGCCGTAGGCAGGCTGGACAAGTCCACCTCCGGTCTTGTGCTCTGCGCATTGAACCGCCACGCCGCGAGCGTGCTCTCCGGCAGCTTTCAAAAGACCTATCTGGCGATCGCCGAGGGGGAGCTTTCCGGCTTTGGCACGATAGACGCGCCTATTATGCGTCCCGATCCCGACAAAACGCTGCGCGCGGTCGGCCCGGGCGGCGACAAGGCCGTAACGCATTGGGAAAGCCTTGCCTGCGGAAAGGGGCTTACGCTTTTGCGCCTGCATTTGGAAACGGGCCGGACGCATCAGATCCGGGTGCATATGGCGCATATGGGGCATATGCTTGCCGGCGATGAAATGTACGGCGGACATACGGATTTGATCGCCCGCGCCGCGCTGCACTGCGAAACGCTCTCGTTTTGCCAACCCGTGACCGGAGAAGCTTTTACCTTTACGGTCCCTCCGCCGGCGGATATGCAGGCGCTGATCCGGTCGTTTGCGCCCGCGTTCACGATGGGCGTTGAAAAGGAAAAAGAAAGGCGGATATTATGAAGATCTTAAAAAAAATATTTGCGGCGATCGGCGGCTGTCTGGCTGCCGTGCTGCTCACCGCGGCCGTTGTGATTTTCTTTTATTTCCCGCGTTATATAACGCAGCGCAGGCCGTTTGATATCACGGAGAAGGATCCTTCAACGCAGATCACGCTGATGAGCGTGAACGTGCGCTGCTTCAGCCCGACCGACCTGTTCCGGAAAAGCTGGTTTTACCGCGCGCCGCTGGTGCTTGAGAACGTGCGCGCCGCAGAGCCGGACGTGATCGGGTTTCAGGAGGTCACGCGGATGCATAACGCATATCTTTCAAAGACGCTCGCCGGCTACGACAGCGTGCTGACCTACCGGGATAAAAGCCTGCTTTCCGAGGGCTGTCCGATCTTTTACAGCACCGCGAAATTCACGCTGATCGACAAGGGGAGCTTTTGGCTCAGCGAGACGCCCGACGTTATGAGCCGCGGCTGGGACGCCGCCTTTAACCGCGTGTGCTCCTACGTCATTTTGGAACGGAAGTCGGACGGCAAACAGCTTGCGGTCTTCAATACGCATCTGGACCATATCAGCGATACGGCGCGCATCAACGGGATGCAGGTGATCCTGGATAAGATCCGACAATTCGGGAACCTGCCCAGCGTGATCATGGGCGACTTAAACGCTACCGAGCAGAGCGCCACCTACGCCGCCGCGACGGCGCAGTTCTTCGACGCGAAGTATCAGACCGACGATACCGATACCGGCGCTACGTATCAGAATTGGGGCGAAAGCCTTGACGGAGAGAATATCGATTATTTCATGCTCTCCAAAACGGGCGTCACGGCCGATACGTACCGCGTGATCCGTACGACCTACGACGGCGTGTACCCGAGCGACCATTTTCCCATTCTGTTAAAGATAGAGCTGGATTGAAAACGCAGAAAAACAGACAGAAAAAGGGACTGTCTCATTCAAATACAGAATGAGACAGCCCCAATGTTATATGTTTGCGGTCAGCAGATGCTGCGGATCAATTGAACGATTTTTTTCAGGAATTTTCTCAATAGTTCGATCACGGAGCCTTGCGAAAGCTTTTGTATGCTGTCTTGAATATCATCGGTACCGGAAGTCGGTTCCTCCGGATCCGGCTCGCCCGTGGACGGGTCCGTCGGCGTATCGGATCTGATCCTGAACGTGCCGTACGCCATGCCGACGTAGTCGCCCTTGCCGGTGACGATCACAACGGCGGCGCCCGGGTCGGTGTTGTTGACGTATACGTAATTATAATCTGTTTCGGCTGACAGGACCGCGCCGTCCAGCGTGACGGTCACGGCGGGCGTTAAGGCTTCGCCTGTGTAATCCTGATCGGCCGCTTCGACCGTCGCGGAGGAAAGATCGATCTTTTCAGGGACCGTAGGGTCATCCTTGTTGATCTTAAACGTGCCGTACGCCATGCCGGTGTAATTGCCTTTTCCTGTGACGATCACAGTCGCCGCGCCGGGGTCGGTGTTATTGACGTAAACGAGGTTGTAATCCGTATCGGC
>JAFSXY010000124.1 GCA_017443805.1 Clostridia bacterium
CCGTCTTCCAGCCCCGTCAAAAGCGGGGCTGTCGTTTTGATCTCGCTGGATATTGTCATATCCCCGAACAATGCCCGCACCTGTGACACGATTTCTGCGATACAGAACACCTCGCAGGAAGCTATGCTGATCGTCCTGCGCTGCCGATCCAGCGCCGAAACGCTCTGCTTCATCTGATGGAGCTGCGAGAGCACCAGTTTTGCTTCCTCGGCTGCAAGGCGACCGACCTCGTTGAGTTCGATCTTGTTCTTTGACCGGGTAAACAGGTCCGCGCCGAGCTCCGCCTCCAACCGCTGCATCGTGCGCGTGACGGACGGCTGCGAAATGGAAAACCGGTCCGCCACTGCACCTAGATTGCCGCTTTCGGCAAAAGCGACGAGCTGTTCCAGATCCAACGTATTCATGCATTTCCCTCCGGGGCGTTGTGTCGTTTTACAAAAACAGTATAACACGAATTGTTTCAGTATGCAAGAATTGAATAGCGCTATGCAATATTGATATTGTACTTTTTCGTTTTCATATTGTACAATAGGAAGCGAAAGAGAGGTGCGGGGCCATGGTTTTCTATTTTACCGCCACCGGCAACAGTCTGTATGTTGCAAAACAATTTGATCCTGATGCAGTCAGTATACCTCAGGTGAAAGAAAAAGCGCCGGTATACAGCGCGGACGCCATCGGGATCGTGTGCCCTGTGTACTGCGGCGAGCCGCCGACGATCGTGCTCGACTTTATGAAACGCGCAACGTTCGATACTCCCTATCTGTATATGGTACTCACCTATGGTAAGGACGTTTCCGACGCGCCGGAGTTCACGAAAGCACAGCTTGCCGCGCTGGGGATCGACGTCAAATATATCGGCACGGTGCATATGGTGGATAACTACCTTCCCGTCTTCGATATGGACGCCCAGAAAGATATGGATAAACACATTGATGCACAGTTGGAAGCGGTCAAGGCGGATATCGCGGCAAGAAAAGAATACGTCCCCGCCGCCTCCTGCAGGGCGAAAAAGCTGCATAAAAGTGCGGCGGTCATGAATCGGCTGATGCCCTCGATGAATAACGGCAGCGCCCTGCGCGTCACGGAGGATTGCTACGGCTGCGGCATCTGCACGCAGGTCTGTCCTATTGGGAACCTGAAGCTGAAAAACGGAAAGAGCGAGCGCATCGAAAAGACCTGCCTGTTTTGCCTCGCCTGCATCCACGCCTGCCCCGGCAACGCGATCCGTCTTAAAAAAGAAAAGAACCCCAACGCCAGATACCGCAACGAACACGTTTCGCTGTCGGAGCTGATAGAAGCAAACAATCAAAAAATCATCTGATTATCAGGAGGAAAAACAATGATCGGCAATTTCATTTACAATACCCCTACGAAACTCTATTTCGGAAAAGACTGCGTCAAAGACCTGCCCGGCGTGATCGCCGGGTACGGCAAAAACGTGCTGCTGACCTACGGCGGCGGTTCCATAAAAAAGATGGGACTTTACGACAGAGTAAAGGAATTGCTCCGTGACTGCAATATCGTGGAGCTTTCCGGCATCGAGCCGAACCCCAAATACGATCCTTCCGTCCTCGACGGCGCGCGGCTGTGCAAAGAAAACGGGATCGACGTGATCCTGTCCGTCGGCGGCGGGAGCGTGCTTGACTGCTCCAAGGCGATCTCCGTCTGCGCTAAATACGACGGCGAGGGTTGGGATCTGATTTCCGGCAAAGTCAAGGCAAAGGCGGCGCTTCCGATCGTCGATATCATCACGCTCGCCGCGACTGGCAGCGAATACGATATGGGCTGCGTGATCTCCAACACCGCGTTGAGCGACAAGCGCGGTTATCTGGACGAGCTGCTTTACCCTGCGGCGTCCTTTATGGATCCCGAATACACGTTCAGCGTCAATAAATGGCAGACAGCCTGCGGTACCGCGGACGCGATCAACCACGTGCTGGAGCAGTTCTTCGCCGATCCGCATTCCACCTTCAACGACGGCATTATGATCTCCGCGCTGCGCTCTCTGATGACAAACGTGAAAATCGCGCTGGAAAAACCGGACGATTACGCCGCCAGAAGCGAGCTGATGTACGTCTGCAGCTGGGGCTGCAACGGCATCCTTGCCAACGGCGCGGGCTATTCCGGCTGGCCGATGCACTCCATCGAGCACGCGCTCTCCGCCTATTTTGACATCACGCACGGCGCGGGGCTTGCGATCATCACGCCCCGCTGGATGAAGGAGATCCTTTCGGAAAAGACGGTTGAACGGTTCGTTACACTGGGCACCGGGCTGTTCGGGTTCGACAAAGACATTCCCGATTTTGAGATCGCCCAAAAGGTTATCGACGGCTTCTACACCTTTTTTGAGTCCATCGGTATTCCGATGCACCTCGGCGAGCTCGGCGTGAAAGCCGACAAAATCGACGAGATGGCGGACCACATCCTTACAAACGACAGCACCAACGAGCCGTGGATGTACGCGCCGATCGGCAAAGACGCGCTGGTGCGCATTTTGACTGAGAGCATGTAAAACAAGGAGGCGGAAAAATGGCAAGAACACTGATCGCGTTCTTTTCAAGAGCGGATGAAAACTATTTTGCAGGCGCGATGCGCTACGTGAAGGTCGGCAACACCGAGATCGTGTGCGATCTGATGAAGAAAATGATCGACGCGGACGCCTTCAAGATCGAGATGAAAAATCCCTATTCGCCGGTCTATATGACCTGTATCGAGGAAGCAAAACAGCATTTGCGGGAGAAAGCAAGGCCGGAGCTTGTAAGTTATCCCGACAGCATTGATGAATACGATACCGTGATCCTGGCCTATCCCAACTACTGGGGAACGATTCCCATGGCGGTGGCAACCTTCCTTGAAAAATACGACTTTACCGGAAAAACGATCCTGCCGCTTTGCACCAACGAGGGCAGCGGCATGGGCGGCAGCGAGAAAACGATCAAACAGTGCGCTCCCGGCGCTGACGTTAAAAAAGGTCTGCCGATAAATGGAAGCAGCGCCGCAAATTCCGGCGACGCCGTTCGTCACTGGCTGAAAGCAAACGGATTGGTTTGAGGAGGATTTGAAAATGGAATATTCAACACTTAATAATGGAACCAAATGCCCGGCCGTGGGCATCGGAACCTTTATGATCGCGCCGCCTGACGCGCAGAACAGTGTGTGTGAAGCGCTGAAAATGGGTTATCGCCTTGTCGATACCGCGGCGGCTTATCAGAATGAGCGCGCGGTCGGCCGGGGGATAAAGGAAAGCGGCGTCCCGCGTGAAGAAGTATTCATCTCCACCAAGCTCTGGCCGAGCGAGTATGAAAACGAAAACGCGGTGGATGAAACGCTGGAGCGTCTCGGCGTCGATTACGTCGATCTGCTCTATCTCCACCAGCCCGCCGGAAACTGGCTGAACGGCTACCGTATGCTTGAAAAAGCGTACCGCGAGGGCAAAGCGAAGTCCATCGGCATTTCCAACTTTGAAGGAAAATACATTGCCGAGCTTGAAACGAAATGGGAGATCGTTCCCCAGTTCATCCAGGTGGAGGCGCACCCGTATTTCACGCAGGACGAACTGAGAAAAACGCTCGACAAATACGGCATTAAGATCATGGCGTGGTATCCGCTCGGTCACGGCGACAAGGCGCTGGTAAACGAGCCGGTCTTTACGGCTCTTGCCGGAAAATACGGTAAATCAAACGCGCAGGTCATTCTCCGCTGGCACACGCAGATGGGCTTCGTTGTGATCCCCGGCAGCAAAAACACGGCGCATATCAGAGACAACGCCGATATTTTTGACTTCACGCTGACCGACGAGGAAATGGCGCAGATCGCAACGCTCAACAAGGGCATCCGCTATTACAACGGCACCGAGGA
>JAFSXY010000125.1 GCA_017443805.1 Clostridia bacterium
GGCCTTCCTGGAGGCATGCGGCTACATGGCCAGGATCGCCTTCGTGCTGGACAGGGTGTTCCGGAAATTCGGGCTCTCCGGTAAATCCTTTATCCCCATGCTTATCGGCGTGGGCTGCGGTGTCCCCGGCATCATGGCCAGCCGTACCATTGAAAACGAGCGCGACAGGCGCATGACCATTATGACGACCACGTTCATCCCCTGCGGCGCGAAGGTGCCCTTTATTGCCATGATCGCGGGCGCGATCTTCGGCGGCAGCGCGTGGATCTCCACCTCCGCCTATTTCATCGGCATGGCGGCCATCGTGGTTTCCGGCATCATGCTGAAAAAGACGAAGATGTTCGCGGGCGACCCGGCTCCCTTCGTGATGGAGCTGCCCGCCTACCACTGGCCGACCCCCGGCAACGTGCTGCGCTCCATGTGGGAGCGGGGCTGGAGCTTCATCAAAAAGGCCGGCACCATCATCCTGCTCTCCACGATCGTCGTTTGGTTCACTTCTTATTTCGGCTTTGCCGAGGACGGCTTCCGCATGCTGGCGGAGGATGAGCTGGACCTCTCCATTCTGGCCCGCATCGGCTCTGTGATCGCCTGGATCTTCGCGCCGCTTGGCTGGGGCACGTGGCAGGCGGCGGTGGCCTCCATCACCGGCCTTGTGGCAAAAGAGAATATCGTCGGCACCATGGGTATTTTGTACGGCAGCGGCGAGCTGACCGCCTGGCAGGCGCTGCACGAAGCGTTCACCGGCGTCACCGGCTTCTCGTTCCTGGTATTCAACCTGCTGTGCGCGCCCTGCTTTGCGGCCATCGGCGCCATCAAACGCGAAATGAACAACGCCAAATGGACGTGGTTCGCCATCGGCTACCAGTGTGGCTTCGCCTACGCGGTATCGCTGTGCATCAACCAGATCGGCGGCCTGTTCACCGGCAATTTCAACGTGATCGGTTTTATCTGCGCGCTGGCGATCCTTGCGGGCATGGTATATATGCTGTTCTTCCGCAAATATAAGGAAGCGACGAAGCTGACGAAAAAGATCTGAACTTACGAAAGGAAGCGATATTATGCTGAGCTGGCTTTCGGCAAACATCGGGACCATTCTGATCACATTCCTCCTGCTCGCAGTCGTAGCGATCATTGTTATTAAACTCCGAAAGGATAAGAAAAAGGGCGTTTCGTCCTGCGGCGGGAATTGCGCGCACTGCCAACTGGCAGGCAAATGTCACGCTTCGCAGCAGAAAAAAATATAACGAAAAAGCGGTCGTCAGACGGCGGCCGCTTTTCTCTGTACAAAGAAAGAAGGATAATTTTAATGTTCAAAACAACCGTAACGGTCGAGGGCATGACGTGTTCCATGTGCGAGGCGCATTTGAACGATGCGGTCCGGAACCGCTTTGACGTCAAAAAGGTGACGTCCTCCCGCAGGACCGGAAAAACGGAGATCCTGTCCGAAACCGTGCCGGACGCCGAAATACTGAAAGCGGTCATTGAAGCGGCCGGCTACCGGGCAACAGACGTCGTCTGCGTGCCGTACGAAAAGCGCGGCCTGTTTTCAGGCCGGGGCAAACGCGGCTGACAGACTGAGGGAGCGTTCCAAGAACGGCATTCTTTTCCGGACTCTTTTTTAACGATTCATTATTTACTGGATCCGAACGAAAAGTGTTTTTCTTTATCCATTACAAAACCGCCCCGTGCAAAGCTGCACGGGGCGGAAAGAAAACTGTTTACAAGGCTCAACCGAGCTTATTGAAAGCGTTGACAATGCTCTGGAACAGACGTTTCATCACATCCAGGATAGAGAACTGCCGCAGCAGATTTCCGCTTTCTTCCGGATTATCCTCTCCTTCTTTTGTGATCTCAAACGTACCGTACGACATGCCGGTGTAGTCGCCGACGCCTGCCACAACTACAATCGCAGTACCCGTCTCTGTATTATTGATATAAACGGTCCGGTAATCCGTACCCTCCCGCAGCGCGGAACCGCGCAGGGAAACGAGCGCCTCCGGCGTTAAAGCTTCACCGGTATAAGTCTGGTCGTCCGCAGTCACCAATGCGTCGGAAAGATCGGTCTTCGGCGTTCCGACGGCGGCGCCTTCCCCGTTGATCCTGAACGTCTCGTACGCCATGCCGGTGTAGTCACCCATGCCGGTGACGATCACCGTCGCAGCGCCAGGCTCGGTGTTATTCACGTAGACAAGGCTGTAGTCCGTACCTTCTGTGAGATCATCTCCGTTTACGGTAACCGTCACAGCCGGCGTTAAAGCGTAGCCCGTGTAATCCTGATCCGCGACGGTAATGGCTGCAACGGAAAGATCGGTCTTCGGCGTCTCAACCGGCGTATGATCGATGATCTTAAACGTGCCGTACGCCATCCCCTCATAGTCGCCCGCGCCGGTGATAATCACTGTTGCAGCGCCCGGGTCGGTGTTGTTGACATAAACAAGGTTATAATCCGTACCATCGGTAAGCGGATTGCCGTTCAGCGTAACGGTGACGGCAGGCGTCAAAACGGAACCGGTGTAATCCTGATCCGCGGCGGTCACTGCGGCGGAGGAGAGATCGGTCTTTGCGGGAACGTTTTCCGAAATCAGGAACGTACCGTATGCAACGCCCTCGTAATCACCGACACCGGAGATAAAGACCACTGCCGTACCGACGTCCGTGTTCCGTTCATAACTCCTGATTGTAAAATCGGTTCCCTCATCCAACGGACTGCCGTTCAAAGTGACCGTAACTGCGGGCGTTAACGCGCTGCCGGTAAACGTCTGGTCCGCGACGGTAACGACCGCATCGGCAAGATCGGTTTTGACTGCGTTATTCTCTGCGATCCGGAACGTGCCGTAGGTCATACCGGACGCAAAATTCTTACCGGTAACGATCACGGTCGCAGCGCCGGGCTCGGTGTTGTTGACGTATACCAGATCGTAATCCGTCCCCTCTGAGAGGGTACTGCCGTTCAAAGTGACCGTAACGTCCGGCGTCAGGGCGCTGCCGGTGTATTCCTGATCCGGGATCGAAACGACAGCCGTACCGGAAAGACTGCGGACGATATTGTAGCTGACGGGGATCGAGCCGCTGTAAGAATTGATACCGGTCACGGTCACGGTCGCCTGACCGGGGGCCGTATTGTTATTATAAGAAAGCGTATAATCCGTGTCTTCCGTTAAGGTGACGCCGCGGTACCGTACCGTTACGGCGGGAATGATCGCGCTGCCGGTGTATTCCTGATCCGGGATCACGGTGATCGCCGCCTCGTTCAGATCCTTAAACGTTTCCCATTTCCACGTACCTGCCATGGTCGCGCCGTTATAGTTCTGAGGAAACTCATATGACGAAATCCGCAAGCCGGGATGATCTTCCGATACCCAGTAACCGGTATAAGGATCTTCAAATTGATAGCTCGGAAGATCGACATATCCAGCAAAAACAAAACGTTCGCCAAGTGTAAGAGTGGAAAGATCGCGACAGGCAAAAAACAATCCTGACATATCTGTTACACTTTCTGTATTCCAGCCATCCATGTTAAGCGAAGACAGTTTTGAACAGCGAGAAAACATGTTGAACATAGCCGTCACTTTGCCGGTATCCCACTCACTCAGATCCAGGGATTCCAGATTGGAACAACCGGAAAACATAGCAGACATCGTCGTCACTTTGCCGGTATTCCAACCGCTGAGATTCAGTGACGAAAGACCGGAACAACCATTAAAAATAGAACTCAAATCTGTCACATTGCCGGTGTTCCAACCGCTGACTTTCAGTGTCGTAAGACCGGAACAATCTTGGAACATAGCATACATATTTGTTGCTCGTGCGGTATTCCAACTCCCTACATCCAACGCGGTGAGACCGGAACAGCCGGAAAACACAGAACTCAAATTTATTGCGCGTACTGTATTCCAGTTTCCTATATCCAACGCGGTGAGACCGGAACAACCGAAAAACAAATAATTCATTCTTTCCACTTTCCAGGTATTCCAGCGGCTTACATCCAATTCCGTCAAGCAGGAACAACCGTCAAACATATGTTCCATAGTTGTTACGTTTACGGTATCCCAATCACTTACGTCTAATTCGGTCAGGCTTGAACATTTATAAAACATCTCATCCATATAGACTACGTTGCTTGTATCCCAGTTGCTGACGTCCAATAAGGTCAGGCTGGAGCAGTTGTAAAACATACGAGTCATTTCTCGTACGTTGCTTGTATCCCAGTTGCTGACGTCCAATGAAGTCAGATTGTAACAGTTAAAAAACATGCTGCGAAAATATCCCACGTTGCCGGTCTCCCAGCCGCTCACGTCCAACTCCGTCAGTCCGGAACAGCCGGAAAACATATCAACCATTCCAAACAGAATCACATTTCCGGTCTCCCAGCCGCTCACATCCAACTCCGTGAGACCGGAACAGCCGGAAAACATACCGGCCATGTGCATCACATTTTCCGTATTAAAATGACTGACGTCCAGTTCTGTGAGAGAAGAACAATTCATAAACATATAGCCCATATCATTCACGTGACTTGTATCCAGCTTTTCAATTCCCGTAATTTCCGATAAGGACATAAAATCGCAGAACCAGACGTCAGTGGAATCCGGCGAAATCGTATCCAGGAAAGAAACCTTTGTGATCTCCTGCGCATAATCCGACCAGGGCGCATATAAACCGGTCAATAACGTTGTAAAATTATAATTTCCATGCAAAACCGTCGGTTCAAATACCGTTCCCGGGACGTTCTCCGGTTCACACGTACGCACGACGCCCGTTTCGGTTCTGGTGCCCACGCAGAAGGTCAGCGTGCTGTGGTCTGCGCTGAGGACCGCCCATTCGCCGGTATCATCGGCAAAAGAGACTGCGGGCAAAAACGCCGACAGCAGGCAGACGGATAAAAGGATCGCCAGGAATTTTGAAGTTTTTTTCATAACAGTACCTCCAAACAAGTATAATTCTTTACTTTAATAATAGCATTTTTATGGTTACAATACAATAAACATGTTTTTCGATATGCGCCTGATATGCAACAGATAAAAGAGGGAGTGTCCGTTTATTTTGATTTTTTTAAATAAAAAACCGGTTCACAGGAACCGGCAGTTTTTGAAAAGTGATATTCAGATCGCGGACAGCGCAGGGTAGAGCTTTTTCCAGACCTGATATTTTTGCGCGTAGATCTTCTTTAGGGCGTCGTCCGGCCGGACGATGGCGCCGACGTCGTTTGTAATTGCGACGTGCAGGCCGTTTGCCGCACACGCGAGCGCCGCGCCGCCGAGCGCGGGGCCCTCGGTCCGGATGATCTCAAGCTCGATCCCGAGCACGTTTGCAAGCACGTCCATCCACACGCGGCTTTTGGTCCCGCCGCCGCAGACGGTGGCTTTGCCGATCTGCTGCGGCACAAGCGCAAGGCAGTCCTTTATGGCAAAAGACACGCCCTCAAATACCGCAAGACGCAGGTCCGCGCGCGAAGTATCGTGAGACAGTCCCACAAAAGCGCCGCGAATGCTTTCGTCGTTGTGCGGGCAGCGCTCCCCGGCAAGATACGGCAAAAAATACAGTTTTTTGGACGCCGTGTCCGCGTTCAGACAGGGGATCACCGCGCCGTAGTCCGCGGTATCGAACAGCGTTTCATTCAGCCACTTGTCGCAGCTGGCGGCGGAGAGGATACAGCCCATCAGGTGGTATTTGCCGTTGGCGTGGCAAAAGCTGTGCAGCGCGGGATTTTCGGGCTGCACGAAGGTATCGGTCGGAATAAACACCGTGCCGCTGGTACCAAGCGAAATGTTGCAGGTCCCGGCATTTACCGTGCCGGTGCCGATCGCAGCCGCGGCGTTGTCCCCCGCCCCGGCGCAGACCGTGACGTTCTCGCCGAGCCCGAAAGAGGGCTTCAGCTTTCCGATGGGCGCAGCGCTTTCGAACACCTGCGGCAGCATCCCGCGGGTAACGCCGCATACGGACAGCATCTCTTCGGACCACGTTCTGTTTTTTACGTCGAACAGCAGCATGCCGGACGCGTCGCTGACGTCGGTCGCAAAAACGCCCGTAAGCATATAGTTTATGTAATCCTTGGGCAGACAGATCTTTTTGCAGCGGGCGAAAATCTCCGGCTCATGCGCTTTTACCCACAGAATTTTCGGCGCGGTAAAGCCGGCAAACGCCATATTGCCCGTTAAACGGGCAAGCTTTTCTACACCGAATTCCCTGTTCAGAAATTGCGTTTCTTCCCCCGTACGGGTATCGTTCCAGAGGATCGCGGGACGAAGCACACGGTCGTTTTCGTCCAGCATCACAAGTCCGTGCATCTGCCCGCCGACGCCCACGCCGGCAACCGCGCCTGCAGGCACGCAGGCGGCAAGCTCCTGTAAGCCTTCTTTCACGGCCTCCAGCCAGTCGGCGGGGTCCTGCTCGCTTTTGCCGTCGGCTGTAAAATCCAGCGGATAGGTTTTTGTAATGGTACGTACGCTTTGCAGCGTCTCGTCGGTCAGCATCAGTTTGGCTCCCGACGTGCCGAGATCAATTCCGATATAATACTGCATTTTATTTTTCCTCTTGCTTTTTTTCGGATGGTTAAGGTATACTGTGCATAACGAATTGAAAAAGAGGGATACCATGCAAAGATATCCGGCGCAAATTGAGACCGAAACAGTCGGGCAGGGCATTATCAGACTGAACGAATACGACCTTGCCAACTGTTTTCTTGTGGTCGGCGAAGAAAAAGCCTGCCTGATCGATACGGGCGCGGGCGTTGCCGATCTGAAAAAACTGATCCCCACGCTGACGGACAAACCGCTGACGGTGCTGATCACACACGCGCACGCGGATCACGTGGGCGGCGCGGGATGGTTCCGGGAGGCGTACGTCCATCCTGCAGACCTGCACGCGGCAAAGCGCTACAGGCGGCCTTTTTGGCGGCTGTACTTTCTGCATTGCCACCCGTATAAGCGCAAGCAGCACGCCATCCCGTTTCGTACCGCTTTTCAGAAGGCGCACGCCGTTTCCTTTCTGCCTTGTGAGGAAGGCGCCGTTTTCCCGCTGGGCGGCCGTGAGATCGAAACCTTTTTCACGCCCGGCCATTCCGTTGGCTCGCTTATTTTCCGCGATACTTTAACGGGCACGGTCTTTGCGGGTGACAACGTCAATCCGCTCGTCACGCTGCAGTACCCCGGTGCGACTACGGTCAGAACGTGGATCGCCGGCGCTTCCCGAACGCTGCAGCTTGCAGGCGGCGCGCCGATTTGGGGCGGGCACGGCAATACGGCCATCCCGCAGGAAACGATCGAAAAAGCCGTTTTGCTTGCGCAGACGCTGGTTGACCGCGGCAACGGAAAAACAGGAAAAACGAGATCCGCGCAGGGAGATGAAAAGTATCCCCGCATTTTATATAAAGAGAACCGTGTAGTGTAATTCCCTTACAGTTCTTTTTCGTATCGGCTCGCCCAGGCGCGCACCGCGGCGGGATCATACTGCGGCGGCATGGCGTCGCAGACGGCGTTCATATTGGCAAGTCTGCCGCCGGACCGGAGCAGGGGCCGGAAGATCTGCGGCATGGAAAAAATGCCGGTCGCTTTTTTGTACAGATCGCCCGCGGTGTATTTTTCGCCGCCGGCGATCTCTTTCATTGTCAGGATCTCCTTTGTAAGGAAGGCGTCCACGTCGTCGGTGCTGAGATCTTTTAAGATCTTTCTGGCGATATCCATCGTCAGGTTTCCGTTGCCGTAGGCGCGGAAATACTTGTACTGATACCGCCACAGCGTCTTTGCGGACGTATCGCCGCCCGCTGCGAGCAGCGTATCGGCAAGCAGCTTGCCCGCTCTCATGCTCAAGGTGATCCCGGAGCCGGAAAGCGGTTCCGTCATGCACGCAGAGTCCCCGATGGCGGCGTAGCCGTCGGCAACGATGATCCCCAGCGTCTTGCGCAGCGGGATAGACGCCACCGTGCCGCCGCGGACAACCGTATCCCCGATATAGGGAAACCTGCCGCGGAAATCGGCAAGCGCCGTATCGATATCCTCCTGCGACAGCTTCTCGAACCCGCCGATCAGGATATCGATAAAATCGTCTTCGGTAATCATCCAGTCCATACCGGGCTTGCCGCAGTGATAAAAGTATATGTTGTATCTGGGATCGGTCACGCCGGGACAGGCGCGGTTAAAATACGCGCGATAAATAACGATCCTGTCTTCATAGGGAACCGTTTTCTGAATACCGCACGCCTCAGGCAGCGCGCTGCGCACGGGCGAATCCACACCCGCCGCATCGATCACCAGATCCCCCAGCAGCTGCCCGCCGTCTTCCAGACGGATACCGAGAATGCTGCTGCCGGACGCAACGACGCCCGTGATATTCTTTTCAAACAGCAGCTTGACGCCCGCAGCCTCGGCAAGCGAAAGCAAATACCGGATCAGCACCTTGCGGTCCATAAAACGGATGCCGCCGCCGGTACCGGCCTTTGTGATGCTGGTGAGAAGATCGGGAGAATAGTAGCGCATTTCGTAAAACGGCAGCATACTGCCCTCCGGCGGTTCGGGCAGTCCCGCGCTTTCAAAAAGCGACCTCCCGACCGCGTCAAACCAGTCATAGCCCATCTGCTCCCGTTTTTGCCGTTCGCAGACCGTTACGTCATACCCTGCCTTCGCGAGATGGATCGCCGCGCAGAGCCCGCCGTGACCGGCGCCAGCAACAATGATTTTTTTCATTTGTATCTCCTCCGTCCGGTATTATTGAAAAAGCCGATCGGCAAACGCCGAAAATTCCCTGCAGTCGCTTAACTCAATTGTCCCAGCGTCGCACGCGGCGGCAAGTTTGGGATCGATCGGCAGCTTTGCCGTAACGGGAACGCCGTGCGCAGATGCGATCTCCTCCAGATGGCTTTCGCCGAAAACGGCATGCTTCGCGCCGCAATCGGGACAGACGTAATACGAATAATTCTCCACGATCCCCAAAACGGGAACGTGCATCAGATCCGCCATTTTGACCGCTTTTTCCACGATCATGCCGACCATTTCCTGCGGGGAGGTCACGACAACGATGCCCTTGACGGGCAGGGATTGAAATACGGTCAGCGGCACGTCGCCCGTTCCGGGCGGCAGATCCACAAACATATAGTCGACGTCGCCCCAGACGACGTCCGTCCAGAACTGTTTGACAGCGCCGGCGATGACCGGCCCGCGCC
>JAFSXY010000126.1 GCA_017443805.1 Clostridia bacterium
ACGGCCAAACTGAACAGCGGCGTAAAAATCTTGTATGCGGTTTTCACAAAAACGCCCCTCTCTCTTTTATTTTGTCGGCTTATAGGAGGAATTCAGCTGCACCGTACGGTTGAACACCGGCGCGTCCGGCTTTGTGTCGGGGTCCGCGCAAAAGTAACCGCTGCGCATAAACTGGAACGCCTGTCCCGGCTTTGCCGCCGCGGTTTCGGGCGACACAAGGCAGTCCTTTAAGACCACAAGCGAATTCTTGTTCACCGCCGCCTCAAATTCCTCGTCCGGCACGCTTGCGGGATCCTCCACGTCAAACAGCTGGTCGTAAAGCCGGACCTCCGCCTTGACGGCGTCCGGGCCCGCCCAGTGGACGGTGCCCTTTACCTTGCGGCCGTCCGGCGCGTCGCCGCCGCGGGTGGCGGGATCGTAGGTGCAGTGCAGGCAGGTCACTTCCCCGTTTTCGTCCTCCTCAAAGGACGTGCAGGTCAGGAAATACGCGCCCTTGAGCCGCACCTCGTTGCCGGGGAACATGCGGAAATACTTTTTGGGCGGCTCCTTCATAAAGTCGCTTTTTTCAATATAGATCTCCCTGCCGAACACCACCTCGGACACGCCCATTTCGGGATGGTCGGGGTGCCGCTCAATCGTCAGGGTTTCGGCTTTGTCGGCGGGATAGTTATCGATAACGACCTTTAAGGGCTCCAGCACCGCCATGGTGCGCGGGGCGTTGGCGTTCAGTTCGTCGCGGACGCAGCTTTCCAAAAGACCGTAATCCACCACGGAATATGCCTTGGAAACGCCCACTTTTTCGATAAACGCGCGGATCGCCTTTGCGGGATACCCTCTTCTGCGCATGCCGCAGACGGTCGCCATACGGGGATCGTCCCAGCCGGAAACAAGACCGTCTTTTACAAGCCGGATGTTTTTTCGCTTGCTGGTGATGCAGCGGTTCAGGTTCAGGCGCGCAAACTCGATCTGGCGCGGCGGCTCGGAGAAGCCGATCTCCCGCACGAACCAGTCGTACAGCGGCCGGTGGTTTTCAAACTCCAGCGAGCATAAAGAATACGTCACGCCCTCCTTGGCGTCCGATAAGGGATGCGCAAAATCGTACATGGGGTAAACGCACCACTTGTCGCCGGTCTGGTGGTGGGAAACGTGCATAATGCGGTAAATGACCGGGTCGCGCATATTCATGTTGGGCGAAGCCATGTCGATCTTTGCGCGCAGCACCTTTTCGCCGTCGGCGAATTCGCCCGCGGTCATTCTGCGGAACAGCTCGAGGTTTTCCTCCACGCCGCGGTCGCGGTACGGGCTGTTTTTGCCGGGCTCTGTGAGCGTGCCGCGGTAAACACGGATCTCGTCCGCCGACAGATCGTCCACGTACGCCTTGCCGTTTTTGATGAGCGTTAAAGCGCAGTCATACAAAAAGTCAAAGTATTCCGAGGCGTAAAAGATATTCTCCCAGTGAAAGCCGAGCCACGCGATGTCCTCCTTGATGGACTCCACGTACTCCACGTCCTCCTTGGAGGGATTGGTGTCGTCCAGACGCAGGTTGCACACGCCGCCGTATTTTTCGGCGGTAGCGAAATCGATGCAGATCGCCTTTGCGTGGCCGATGTGCAGATAACCGTTGGGCTCCGGCGGGAAGCGCGTCTGCACGCGGGTGTTCACGCCCGAAGAGAGCTCTTCATCGATGATATCGTGTATAAAATTGGAATGGAGGGCGTTTGGTTCTTCCATAGGTATTCTTCCTTTCCCTTACGCCTGCACGGCGCTGCGCAGGTTTTCGATCGCCGTCCGCACGCGGGCAAGTGTTTTTTCTTTGCCCAAAATCACGGCGAGATCGGTCCCGCCGCCGGGCGTGCTGCGGGTGCCTGCCAGCGCGATGCCCAGCGGATACAAGAGCTTTCCGTTTTTGACCTCCATGGCGGCGGCCTTTTCGGCGCAGGCGGCAAAAATATCCTCCGGCGTCCAGCTCTCCTGCCCTTCCAGCAGCGGCAGCAGGATCTCCAGCGCCTCCAGCGCAGTCGCGGGGTCGGTCTTCATTTTTTTGTTGTAGTATAATTCCGCGTCAAAGGCGGGCAGCTCTTTGATAAACGCGATCTGCGCCGGGATCTCGCCCAAAACCTCCGTGCGGGGCTGCAGGTTTTTGCACAGCAGCGGCAGATCCCTGATCTCCGGGAGCAGCTCCTCCCCGATCACGGCCTTACAAAGTTCGATAAACCTCTCCGGCGGGAGGGCCTTTACGTATTCAAAATTGATATGGCGCAGCTTTAAGGGATCAAAGATCGCGGGGGACTTGCTGATGCGTTTGGGATCCCATTCGTCGATCATCTCCTGTAAGGAGAAGATCTCTTTTTCGCCCTCCGGGCTCCAGCCCAGCAGCAGCAGATAATTGAGCACCGCCTCGCTCAAATAGCCCTTGGCCACCAGGTCCTGATAGCTCGCGTCCCCGTTGCGCTTGGAAAGCTTCTGGTGCGCGTCCTTCATCACGGGCGGACAGTGGATGTACGTGGGCGGCGTCCAGCCGAAGGACTCATACAAAAGGTTATATTTCGGCGTGCTGGAAAGGTACTCGTTGCCGCGCAGCACGTGCGTGATGCCCATTAAATGATCGTCGATCACGTTGGCGAAATTGTAGGTGGGCATGCCGTCGGATTTCAGCAGCACCTGATCCTCCAGCTCGCAGTTGTCCACCTCGATATGGCCGTAGATCAGATCGTCAAAGCTTGTTTTGCCTTCAAGCGGCATTTTCTGCCGGATGACGTACGGCACGCCGTTTTTTAAGTTCTCCTCGATCTCCTCTTTTGAAAGATCACGGCAGTGACGGTCGTAGCTGCCCACCGCCATGCCGGCGGCCACCTGCTCCGCGCGCATGGCTTCCAGCCGCTCCTCGGTGCAGAAGCAGTAATAGGCCTTGCCCTCTTTGACCAGTTTTTCCGCCCAGTCCTTAAAAATACCCATGCGCTCGCTCTGCACATAAGGACCGACTTTTCCGGGCTTGTCCGGCCCCTCGTCCCAGATAAGTCCCGTTTCGGTCAGCGTTTTGTAGATGACGTCCACGGCGCCCTCCACTTTTCTGCCCTGGTCGGTATCCTCGATGCGCAGAATAAAGGTGCCGTTATCGTGCTTTGCCGTTAAATA
>JAFSXY010000127.1 GCA_017443805.1 Clostridia bacterium
AGCGCGCAGGCAAACGCCGCAAGGGAGGTATCCCCCGCCCCGCAGATATCCACGGGACCGGAAACCGGAACCGCGGGCGTATCATAAACCGATACGCCGTCCGTTAAAACGGAGCCCTCGGCGCCGAGCGTGCAGAAAACGGTCGCGCTGTTGCGCCTGGCAAGCGTGATCGCCGCCGAACGGAACTGCTCCGCAGAAGCGGTCAAAAATCCGTCGTCCCCGTAAACCGCGCGCCAGCATTCCACCTCGTTGGGCTTTAGGATGCAGCCCGTAAAATCGGCAATGTGATACCGGCTGTCCGCGATCACGGGGATCTGTTTTGCAATTTCCCGCAGCGCTTCGCGCACGGCGGGCGTTATACAGCCGAAGCGGAACTGGTCCGCCACGCACAGTACGTCGCTCTCCGAAGCAAGCGCAGTCAGGTTTTCTATGATCTTCGCCTCAACAGTTTCGTCCACCGGTGTAAAATTGTCAAAATCCAGCCGCGGATCCTCGTAGGCAACGGCGGAGATCCCATGCCGGATGGGCTTGCAGTAGGCGTTTGTAAAACGGCCCGGCACGGTCACAAGCAGGGCGTCGTCGATTTTCAGCGCGCGGAGCTTTTCTTTTAAGAGCATACCGCGCCAGTCGTCGCCCGCCAGCGTGAGCGCAGCCACCTTTTTCGGCTGTAAAGCGGCCAAATTGGCGGCGACGTTGCCGCCCGCGCCGGGATAGACCCGCTCCGCGGTGACAGGCAAAGGGAAATGCGGCGTTTCGCGGGATAATTCGGAACGCGTCATGTCCGCTTCCCAGTAGATATCCACGCAGAAATCCCCCGCGATCCCCACGGTCTTGTTCTGTAAGCTGCGCCGCAGCGCAAGGATCTCTTCTTTACCGATCGTCATTTGTCCGCATTTTCTCCCTGAGCTTATCGTAGAGTGTGGGAATGGTGATTTGATGGTCGCCCGTAAAATGCCAGCCCATGCCGCCCCTGCAGGTGGGACGGTTCACGATGTTTTTGCGCGGGCGGTAGTAATAATTCGGGTCGTCGTAGCCGATCTTCGTCCGGTAATTGCCCAGATCGATCAGATCAAAATTGGCGGTGGTGATATGAAAGGTCGGATAGCCGAGATTGCGCGCGATGGAAAGCGTTTTCAAAAACACCTCCGGCCCGATCACGGAAGAACCGAAATTCAGATACACGCCGCCGTCCAGCTGCGAAACGGAGTACGCCATTTTTTTGAAATCGATCCCGGAGCACTTGCCGATGGCTGCCATGTCGCAGGTCGGGTGCTGGTGGATGATATCCGTACCCAGCGCAATGTGATAGGTGGCTGGAATATCCAGCTTATACGCCTGCCACAGGATGCAGTCCTCCCTGTTTGGAAAGCGCGCCGGGTGCAGGTCGATATATTCTCCCAGCGCCTCGCCGTAGCCGATATTTTTTTCGGCGCCTGTTTGGATCGCCTCGTTCATCCACGCGCCCGTTTCCTCCCACATGCCGAAGGAGCCGTCCTCAATGGCGGTGGGCACGTCCTCGGAGGTGCCGCCCAGATACGCCAGCTCAAAATCGTGGATGCTGGTGGCGCCGTTGGCGGCGATATGCGTGATGATCCCCATTTTCATCAGCG
>JAFSXY010000128.1 GCA_017443805.1 Clostridia bacterium
CCGCAAAACCAGTCTGGACGAGCTGCCGCAGCTTTGGAATATTCTGAAGGGCGACATGAGCCTGATCGGCCCCCGCCCGCTGATCCCGGAGGAAACGCAGGTCCACGAAGGACGCCTGCGCGCAGGCGTTTACGCGCTGCGGCCGGGGCTGACGGGCTATGCGCAGATCAACGGCCGCGACCTGGTCAGTGCAGAGGAAAAAGTACGCATGGATACACAATACCTGCAGAACTTTTCCCTGAAAACCGACGTTGAGATCCTCTTCAAAACCGTTTTCAACGTCCTGTCCGAGAAAGATATCCACGAGGGATTGATTTGAGCCCGCACGCCCCGGAGCGGCGGCCAAGCCTTGCAAAACATACAGCCCCTTTCCCTGTTTTTGCTGAAAACAGGGAATAAAAAAATTCATTGAAATAATGTTTGGTATCAAAAGAAAATCATAGTGCTCTTTTTCTTGATCTGCGCAGTGCTCGGCCTGTTATAAACAACGGATCCTGCACCGGAAAGATACTCTTTCAACAGTGAAGCCGTATTATACGAAGGACGCAAAAACACCGCAGGCGGCACCTTTTTCTTCCCGACCGCGATCACCGAAAATAGGGATCTCTTTTTTTTATTGGGAATTTGTCAACCCGTCATATGTTGTAAGAAAGATCGTGTTAATTAAAAATATTTTTCCGACACTTTTTTGTTTTTGTTGATTTTTTTCAAAAATGTGCTAAAATAGAAACAGATATGGAACATTCAAAAGAAATCCGTATCATCATCGAAAAAAACACAAAGAAGCTGTTTGGTATGTTCAATTTTTTGAGAAGACTTGCTTCGTTTTTTTGCGGTCTGCGCCTTGTTAGGTCTTGTAAAAACAACCGACCTGCCGGTGGGGAAATATGCGATCTCTTATAGTGCGGTTTCCGGCTGTACAGACGTTTATTTCACCTATTCGGAACCCCTCAACAATCGTAACGGGGATCCCACTGCCTGTTCTATTATTGGAACCTGCCTTGAATTAAGCGGCGCAGGTCAATTTGGAGACTATGCGGCGACTTACCATTTTACTCCGAAACATGCAGGTAAAGCAACGATCGCATTCATTTATTCGCCTGAAAAGCTTTCCGACGCCATCGTATATATCAGCGTGTTTGAAGTGGATAAGGACCTGAACGTCACATTGAAGAGCATGAAGGAAGTTATCAGATAAAAGGAGGAAAAATATATTATGATGTCGATCATTCGTAAATTTGCAGCAATCTTTTTTGCGCTTTGCGCAGTAATGGGGCTTGCAAAAAGCACCGATCTGTCAGCGGAAAAATACATTTTTGAAAAAGATCCCCTCGGTGACCATTATTCACTTTATATTAATGTTGACGAAAGGGTCAAAGCAGACGATAGCTTTGAATGTCACGCCATCGGCACCTGTCTCACTGCGGAAGACCACTCTTACGGCAACACAGACATGGGCAAGTTTTACTTCTTCCCGAAGCATGCCGGAAAAGCGACCGTTGCCATCGTTTACGCGCCAGACAAGCTCTCCGACGATACAACGCGCATTTATATTGTCAAGTTAAGCGTCGACAAGGATCTGAACGTGACCATCACGAACGTTCGTGAAGTGATCCGCTGAAAACAGATCGCAAATCAAAAGGGCTGTTGCATGCAGCGCATACCGAAAAGATAAGTAAAACGAAACGGCACAAGGGTTTCCTCTTGTGCCGCTTCATTTGTTTTTTTTCTTTTTCAAATCTGTTCGTGTTCCAGAAACGCAAGCTCCGCTTCCCTGTCCGCCTTGCTCTGCGCTTTTACGGCGGCGCGGCGCGCCTTCCGGTTTTTGCCGATGATCCCGTTTTTGGAAAACGCCACAAGGAACATGCCCACCAGCGCGCCGGCGGAGCCGAGGATCAGATCCACCATGGTATCGACCAGCCCGCCCTCGTCGAGGATAAAGGAGCGCTGGAGCGTATAGCCGTAGAGCCTGTCCATGGTGAATTCATAAAATTCCCAGCCCACGCACAAAAAAACAGCAAAGCAGAGTGCGAACATGGACGCGAGCGCGGGACTCAAATGCCGGGATCTGCCCTGAAATGCCACGGCGAAATCATAAGCAAAATATGCTGCGACCACGCCCGCCATAAAATGCTCCACAAGATCCATATGGGCGAAATTGGTTTTTGTGTTGAGCACATAGCCGATCACCACGCCGAAAAACAAAAAGACGTTGAGCAGCGTCTGAGAAAAATAGCCGACGCGCGTGATAAACGATTTTCCGCCGAGCAGCTGCCACAGATCCCACAGATGGGAAAAGGCAATGGAGAACAGCCCCATTAAAAACTGTGTGGTGGAGTGATGCAGCAATCCCCAGATCGAAAAGATCAAAAGCGACGCGCGCACCGCCCACCAAAGCACGAGCTGCGGCATGGGAACACGGCCGATCCGGTTTAATTTTTTCATTGTATTCTTCTCTCTAAAATAATATTGCACGGAATATTTTACCCGAAACGGGTCGTCCGCGGGACAAAAATGTAATAATTGTCCGTTTTTCTGTCATTTCCGGGTTTTCATTTTACCATTCATTGTCAAAAAAATCAATCCTTAATATTTGCCGCAGGGCTTGCATAATTCCAAAAAATATTGTAAAATAAAATCGATTTTATCTGTATATTGTTTACAAAAATAAAATAGAGAAAGAGAAAATAAGAAATAAAGGGGAAAGTATGGCATGAAAAAAGCCGCAAGCATTTTTTTAACTGTCAGTATTTTGTTCTGCCTGTGTTTTTCGTTAACGGGCACAGCAGCCGCCCTCCCCGGCGACGTGGACGGCGACGGCGCGGTCACCGCAGGCGACGCGCGTTTCATTTTACGCTTTTCGGTCAATTTGGAAGCGCCGCTGTCCGCGCAGCGCGCCCCGGCGGACATTGACGACGACGGAGAGATCACCGCATCAGACGCACGCTACGCCCTGCGCATGGCCGTTGGGCTGGATACGTATTTCAACATCGTGCTCTATAACACCGCCCATCCGTACGTCGGCGCCACATTCAAGGACCTGCCGCCGAAAACCAGCATGTTTGACGTTGTTTACCAAACGGCGAAAAAATGGTGCTGCTATTACACGATACGCGCCGTATTCCGTCCCGCGCTGGAAAAGGCCGGCTATTCCAAAGAAGAAATCGACCGGCTGGCCCCGGACAATTACGACGCCGAACGCAAGGCAAAGGCCATTAAGACCATGCTCAACTCCACCTTGCCGAAGTGGATGCTGAACACCTTTAACACCTGTTATTTCCCGTCTTTGCTTCTGGACTATTATCTGAACCATCCGGAGGTCTGCACCTGCTATACATTTCGGCCGTATTACGACGACATGTTTGAGGACGGCGTATTGTATCCCACCGAAAATATAGCAGACTATACGCCGCGCGTGGGCGATATTCTGTTTGCATCCAACAAGGTCTCCACTTACGTCAACGATTATCCTACGGTCGACCACACGGCGCAGATCATCACAGTGGCCCCCGACGGCACCTTTACATGCACGGACGGCTGCATCCTGCAGCCGAACCCCAATGACGAGCCCTACGTTACGGAGCGTCATTATATTTGGTGGGAGAAAACCAACACCTATATTTGGGAACATAACGACATCGTACAGACGCTGGTCATCGTACGGCCGAATTTATACGAAAGCGATTACAATTCCTGAGCACCCTTCAAACATATTTTGACGATCCGAATACAGCCCGTATACGACATCGCTGCTGCCCGCAGGGCAAAATCGGCAGGCGTTAAGATTTTTATTAAAAAGGAAACGAACAGTTTTCCGTAAAAAAGCGACAAGGGACAAAAGCTCCCCTGTCGCTTTTTTCTTTTCGGTCTCCGGTAAGGCCGGATCTTTTATATCGCTGAGGATCGGACCCGTTTTTTTCGGCGGAAACGGTCATGCGTCAAAAAACTCCAAGCCGACGGCGACGCGCAAAATCAGCCGGGCGTCCGCGGCGGTCAATTTTCCGTCAAAATCAACGTCCGCAGACTGGAACGCATTGCTGCCGGCCGGATAATCCTCCAATCCCACAGCAGCACGCAAAGCAAGGCGCGCGTCGGCCGCTTCGATCCTGCCGTTGAAATCCACGTCGCCGAGCAGGAACATGGACGCGATCCTCTCCGCGCCGCAGACGGTACATACGCAGTGCATCTCCCCTGCTTCCATCACATTGGATACCCGCAGGATCTTGTCGATCTTCCAGTCGTGGTCCGCCTGTTCTATGTGCGAATCGTCGTTGACACAAACACGGATATGCTGTTTTTCGTCCAAAAATTCCCACGCGCCGTAATCATGCCCGAACGCCGGATCCGGCTTCTCGCTCTTTAGACCGCACAGGGTACAGGTATACAAAACCAGGCCGTCCTGCGTACAGGTCGGCGCAAGCATTTTTTGGCCTGCGTCCCAAACGTGTTCGCGCACACAAACGATCAGCGTTTTATCGGCGCGGCCGTCCGTTATGTGCAGACGGTGCAGACCGACCGTTTCCAGAGCAAACGAAAACGCCGTTCCCTTTACAAACCCGTTTTCGGTGCGAAGATTTTCAACGGGCGTTTGGCTGAACACAACGCTGCATGCATCTTCACATACGGCGGCATATTGCCTTTGTGTTCCCGCCTGCGAATAACCGAAGGTCTCGCCGCTGCAAACGGTATAATCGACCTTTTCTTTCCGCTCCAACCCGCAGATCGTACAAACGGCAACGCAGTAGGTTTCGCCGTTTTCCTGCCGCAGCTCCTCCCCTTCAAACAGGTGTTCGCCGTGCTTGTAATGAACGGTCGCCTGCCGGGTGAGCGCATCGTTGCGGCTGCCGATCAATATTTTATTCCACTGCGTCTGCGTACCGGCATAGTAAACGTCCGCCAATGCCCCGCAATCGTCAAAAGCGGCTTCGCCGATCTTGACGACGCTGACAGGCAGCGTGAGACGCTGCAGATACGGGTGCGACGCGAATGCGCCGGGCGCGATACACGTAACGCCGGAAAGAATGATGACCTCCTCCAGTTCCGGCATATCGGAAAACACCCGTGTTTCCACGATTTTTCCAACGGTAAGCACCTTAAGGTGACAGCCGTCAAACACGTTCTCGCCGATAAAGGATACGCTGTTGGGAATGGTGATCTGCGAAAGACTCGCGCAGCCGGCGAAGGCCTCGCTGCCGATGCTCTCCACCCCCTCCGGGATCAAAACGGTCTGCAGGTTTTCGCAATTCTTGAACGCAGCGTCGCCGATCGTGGTCACACCGGTGCCGATGACGACGTCTGTCAGGCCCGTACAGCCCTCGAAGGCGGAGTTGCCGAGCTCGGTCACGCTGTCGGGGATCTCGACGGAGGTAAGGCCCGTACAGCCCTTAAAGGCCGCGTCGCCGATAGACGTGACGCCTTCGGGGATCACGATCTCCGTCAGGCCGGAACAGTTTTCAAAGGCATGGTCGCCGATCGTTTCAAGCGAATCGGGCAATGTGATCTCCGTCAGCCATGTGGCGTCCTTGAACGCACCGTCCGCAATACCCGTAACGTCGTCCCGGATCACGACCGCACCGTCTTCCGGCACGTCGCCCTTGATCCCGTATACAACCTGTCCGGCATACACAATGCCGTCCGGCTGAGCGGCAAGCCATGCGGTATTGGCAAACGCAAATCTGCCGATGCTGACGACTGTATCCGGAATTACAATTTCCAGCAGCGCGCTGCAGCCGGAAAAAGCAGAAGCTGCGATAGACTCGGGACCATCGGTGATTGTAACGCGCGTCAGATTTATAAGATCGGAGAAACGGCAGGTCTCGATCGCCTTGCCGACGGTCAGAGAGGTAATTCCGCTGCAGCCGGAAAAGGTCGCGCGGCCGAGATTGCGAACGCTGTCCGGAATAGTTAAAGACGTAAGTCCCGTACAGTTCCAGAATGCATAGTCGCCGATATCCTCCAACGACGCCGGCAGCGTCAGCTGCGTCAGAGAGACGCAGCCGGCAAACGCGTCGGAGCCGATACGTTTGACCTTGTCCGGCAGCGTGATCTGTCTAAGCGCGGCGCAGTCGGAAAACGCGTAAGGGCCGATCGCCTCAGCCGCCTGCGTGACCGTAACGGTCTGCAAATTCGTCAGGCACATAAAATCGGTATTTTCAACGGCCTTGCCGACCGTGAGGGCAGTTACGCCCGTACAGCCCGTAAACGCCGTATAAGCCACGGTTTCCACCTGATCCGGCAGCGTCAGCGCACGAAGTCCGGTACAGTCCTTGAAAGCGTAAGCGCCGATGCTGACGGCTTCGTCCGGGAGCTGCAGCTCGGTCAAACCGCTGCAGCCCTCAAACGCAAACGCGCAGATATGTTTTGCCGACGGCAGGACCGTCAGCGTTTGAAGACTTTCGATATGAGAAAAACGGCAGCAGCCAAGCGCCTTGCCCGCCGTCAACGAACGAAGGCTTGTGCAGCCTGCGAACACGTCGGCGCCGAGGCTGATAACGCCGTCCGGGACCGTGAGAGCCGTAAGCGACGTACAGCCGGCAAACGCAAAATCGCCGATCGTTGTTATGCTTTCCGGCAGGCTGATCTCGGAAAGCGCCGCACAGCCGTTAAACGCGCCGGCGCCGATATGCGTAACGCCGCTTGTAAAAACCACTTTCGTGATCTCGGCGCGGTAGGCATCCCATGCAAACGTCGGCCCGTCCGTCATATCGCCCGACCCGCTGACGACGAGCACACCCTCGTCGTTCAGCGTCCAGATCACATTGTTTTCATTTTCCTGCGCGCCGCAGCTGCCGGACGCCGTGACCCCGGCGCATACAGCCTGTACGAAAACAAGACAGATGAAGACAGTGAGCGCCGAAACCAGTATGGCTTTCATTCCCTTTTTTTTCATACTTAAAAAGAACTCCTATTTCGATTATTTCTTGATCCAGGTATCCGGCGAAACCGCAAGCAGGATGGGGAAAACCTCCAGCCGTCCCAGCAGCATGGCTGCCGTCAGGACAAGCTTTGAAAAGCCGGAAAACGCTGCATATCCCTCCATTGGGCCTGCAGCGCCGAAGGCGGGACCGATATTATTAAAGCAGGAAACGGTTGCGGTAAAGGACGTTTCCAGATCAAACGCGTCAAAGCTGAGCAAAAAGAAAACGATAAAAATACACAGGCAATAAACCGCAAGATAACTGCAGGTGTTGTGGATCACCGCTTCGTCTACCTTTTTGCCCTCCATGCGGATCACCTTGACGGAGCGCGGATGCAAAAGCTTGACCACCTCGCGGCGAATGACCTTGCACAAAATCATCAGGCGCGAGATCTTGAAGCCGCCCGCGGTGGAACCGGCGCAGCCGCCGATAAACATCAGGATAAACAGAATATTCTTGGACAGCTGCGGCCAAAGGTTGAAATCGACGCTTGCAAAGCCGGTCGTCGTCAGGATCGCCGCCGTTTGGAAAGAGGCGTCTTTCAGCGTGACGGCCGCGTTTTGCGTCAAAGGATACGTATTCACATAAATCAGGACGGTTGCCGCGGCGGCGATACCGACATAGGTCCAAAGCTCCCGGTTGCGTACCACGTCGCCCGCCCGCCGGACAAAAAACAAATAGTACAAATTGAAATTAATACCGAAAAGAAACATAAATACGGTGATCACCCACTGCACAAAGGTCGAATACCCCACAAGGCTGTCCGCCCGCAGGCCGAAGCCGCCGGTGCCCGCCGTACCGAAAGCATAGACAAGCGATTCAAACAGATCCAGCCCACCGATCAGCAGGCAGACCGCCTCTGCGACCGTCAACCCCAAATACAGCAGATAAAGGATCTTTGCAGTATCCTTGGCGCGCGGCACGATCTTGCCCACGACCGGCCCCGGCATTTCGGCGCGCATGATATGGATGGGACGGTCGGACGTATTTGTCAGCGCCATCAAAAAAACCAAAATCCCCATGCCGCCCAGCCAGTGCGTGAAGCTGCGCCAGAAAAGCATCCCGTGGCTCATGCTGCCGAGATCCGTAACAATGGAGGCGCCGGTGGTGGAAAAGCCGCTGGCTGTCTCGAACAGCGCGTCGATATACGAGGGGATCTCGCCGCTGATAACAAACGGCAGCGCACCGAAGGCAGACATGAAGATCCAGGAGAGCGCAACGATCACGAAGCCCTCCTTTGCATAGATCACCCGATCCTTCGGTTTTAAGAAGTGTGCCAGCGGAAAAGACAGCGCCAGCATGCCGGCGGAACAGATCAAAAAACCGAACGCCGACTTCTCCCCGTAGATCAGGGAGACGCAGGCGGGCAGAAGCAGCAAAAACGCTTCCGCCTTCAGAATCTGTAACGGCATATATAAAATCATTCTTCGGTTCATGTTTTTTCTCCGCAAATAAAAAATCGGGAACAATACGGTTTTCGCGGCCGTTATACCAGGATGTCCGCCAGATCGTTCATCCGTTTGCCGGAAGCGATCACGATCACCTTGTCGCCGGGCAGAATGGCGTCCGCGCCGGAAGGAATAAAGGTTTTTCTTCCTCGTACGATCCCCGCGATCAGCGTGTTCGGCTTCAGCTGCAGCTCCCGCAAAGAGATCCCTGCACCGACAAATTCCGGCCGCACCTTGAATTCCAGCGCTTCCGCTTTGCCGTCCGCGATCTTGTACAGCGTTTCCACGTTGCTGCCGGAGGAGTTCTGAATGGCGCGCGCATAGCGGGTAACGACCTCCGCTACGGAGTGCTTGGGAGAAATGATGGTTTCCAGCCCCAGACGCTCGGCAAGGCCTTTCAGCTCGGCACGGTTGACCTTGGAAATGACCTTCGGCACATTCAGGGAGGACGCAAAGCACGAAAGCAGGATGTTCTCCTCATCCATACCTGTCAGCGCCACGAACGCATCCATAGAGCGAAGCCCCTCCTCCAACAGGAACTCCTGCTGCGCGCCGTCGCCGCAGACGACGGAGCAGGCGGGCAGCAATTGTGCGATCTCCTCGCAGCGCGAACGGTCCTGCTCGATGATCTTTACGGTGTAACCGATGGAATCCAGCCGTTTTGCCAGATAATAGGCCGTACGGCTGCCGCCGAGGATCATGATATTGCGCGCCTGCTTCTGCAGGATATTCATTTGCTTAAAAAGCTTCTGGATCTCGGCGGGCGTAGCGGTAATACCGATCTTATCGCCGTCAAACAATGTAAAGTTTCCGTCCGGGATAAAGACGTCGTCGCCGCGCTGCACCGTGCACACCAAAAACGCGCCGCGGAATTTATCGCGCAGCGCCGAAAGCCGCTGGCCATGGAACGCACTGTCTTTTTTCAGGCGGAATTCCACCATTTCAAAATTGCGGTTGGCAAAGGTCTCGATCTTGATGGCGGACGGGAGCTTTAAGATATTGAACATCTCCCTTGCCGCGGTCATCTCCGGATTGATGGTCATGGACAGCTCCAGCTGCTGCCGCACAAAGCCCAGGCTGCTGTCGTTGTAATCGGTTTTGCGGACGCGCGCCACGGTATGCTTTGCGCCGAGCCGCCGCGCAAACAGGCAGCTGATCATATTCAGCTCGTCCGAATCCGTTGCGGCAATAAACAGCTCCGCATCGGCAACGCCCGCTTCCAGCAGCGTATCCGAATCCGCCGCGTTGCCGTAGACGCCGATCACATCATAAATATTCAGCAGGTTATCCACGCAGTCCTTGTCGACGTCGATCACGGTCACATCGTGTCCTTCCCTGACCATGCTTTCGGCAACAGCCGTACCGATTTTGCCGCAGCCGGCGATTATGACGTTCATACACGCGTCCCTTCCGTTTCGATAATTTCCTTTTATTATACACCTGCATATTCTTTTTTTCCACTTTTTTTTAATTTTTTCGTTTTTTTATAAAAAAAATTGCTCTTTGCCCGTCTTTGTGGTACTATATATACAAATGACCGTACGCTTTTGTGCGGCGACTGCAAAACAGGAGGATCCGACATGGATATTCGGGAAAGATTTTTGACCTACGTTTCATTTTACACGACCTCGGACGAGGACAGCGAGACCTCTCCTTCCACCATGCGCCAGAAAGCGCTTTCGGAACACATTGCATCGGAGCTGCGCGCGCTGGGCGTGGATAACGCTTTTGCAAACGACTTCGGCTACGTTTACGCTTTTCTCCCCGCAAACTGCGAAACAAACCAAAAGCCGCTGGGCCTGATCGCCCACGTGGACACAGCCCCCGCGGCGCCCGGCGAAAACATCAAACCGCGCGTGATCGACTACAGGGGCGGCGATATCGAACTGGGGAACGGCGTCGTCACACGCGAAAAAGACTTTCCTCTCTTAAAAAATTACGTCGGGCAGCATCTGATCGTTACCGACGGCACAACCCTTCTCGGCGCGGACGATAAAGCCGGCGTGGCGGAGATCATGTCCGCTGTAGAATATTTGATCGCCCATCCGGAGGTAAAACACCGCGGCGTCGCGGTCTGCTTTACGCCTGACGAGGAGGTCGGCCGCGGCACGGAGCATTTTGATTTTGACGCGTTTCACGCAAAACAGGGTTATACCGTGGACGGCGGGACGCTCGGAGAGATCGAATATGAAAACTTTAACGCCGCGGCGGTAAAAATAAACGTCCGGGGCAGAAACATCCACCCCGGCAGCGCAAAAAACAAGATGAAAAACGCCGTGCTTTACGCCTGTGATTTCGTATCGTGTCTCCCCGCCGCCGAAACGCCCGCCCACACGGAAGGCTACGAGGGCTTTTATCATGTGCAGGAGGTCTCGGGCGATGAGAACGCCGCCGTCGTCAAGCTGATCATCCGCGACCATGACCTGGAAAAATTTACGGCGCGCAAAACGTTCATCCGCAACCTGACCGACTATATGAACACCGTATACGGCGCCGACGTCTTTACGGCGGATATCCGTGACAGCTACTACAACATGAAGGAAAAGATCCTGCCGCATTTTTCCCTGATCACCGACGCCGAAAAAGCGTTTGCCGACGCAGGCGTCACGCCGAAGATCATCCCCATCCGCGGCGGAACGGACGGCGCCATGCTCTCCTACCGGGGACTTCCCTGTCCCAATCTTTCCACGGGCGGCGAAAACTTCCACGGCCCGCATGAATTTGTGTCCGTGGAGGCAATGGAAACCATGACGAAGGTCCTGCTCAATCTGGTCAGACTTCCATAACGGGATTTGTGACACGGGGGCCGTCCCATTCCGGACAGCCCCCGTATTTTTTTATTCTTTGATGCGTTTTGTTGTTTCGGTCTCCGGATCCAACTCCGTTTCGCCGTTCAGACGCATTTTGCGCTTTTCCAGCCGCGGCGCGATGCTCTCCTGATACAAAATCACGAAAATGGCAGCCACCGGCACGGCCAGTAAAATTCCCAGAATGCCGGCCACCTTACCGCCGAGAATGATCAGCACCAAAGTCCAGACCGCGGGAATGCCCAACGACCCGCTGAACAGACGCGGTTTAATGATCATTCCGTCAATGCTCTGCCATATGCAGATGAAAATGAAGAACCACAACGCGTTGAGCGGCTTATCCAAAATCAGGAAGAAGATGCCGATCGCACTGCCGATCATGGGACCGAACGTGGGAATGATATTGGTGATCCCGCATACCGCGGCAATCAGGCCGGCATAGGGCATGCGCATGGCAAGCGTGAAAATCAGCACGCCGACGCCGATGATCAAAGCATCCAACAGCGTACAGCCGACATAGCGGATAAAAACAGCGTTGCAGCGGCTCCAAAGGTCGTTATTGCGCGCGAGCCGGTCTTTTTTCAAAACGGCAGCGCGCAGCTTTGCGAGCATGGAAAGCAGGCTCTTTTTTGCAACAAGGAAGCAAACGCCGAACAGAATGCCGACGGCAAAATTGGACACGCTGGACCCGACGCTGCCCAAAGCGGACAGAATGGTCTTGACGTTGTTTTTCATCAGATTGACAAGCTCCGACATGGAATTGTCCACAAGATCCGTAACCTTGGACAGATCCACGCTGATGTTTTTTTGGGCGGCAAAATCCGCAAGCTTATCGATCAGCGATTCGATTTTCTCCGTATAACTGTCCCAGTTTGAGATCAGCTTGGATACGCTCTGGCCCAAAGACGGGATCAGGGCGACCAGTAAAACTGCAAGCACAAGCACCAGGCACACAACCGTCATAACGACCGCTAAAAGGTGGCGCGTGTTCTCCTTTTTGACTTTCTTAAAAATTTTTCTATTAAAGAATTCGGAGACCGGGTTCAACAGATATGCGACGATCACGCCGATCACGACCGGAGAAAGCAGCTTCCAGACGGCGCCGAGCCCCGCGCCGATCAGCTGGAAATGACTCAGCAGCAGATACAGCAGCACCGCGCTGCACGCGGCAAAGGTGTACGCCGCCCACGGCTGCGCGAGCATTTTTTTAAAACGTTTCAAACACGATCCCCCCGAAAAAATTTTTACTGATTTATTCTACAATAATTTTTCCGGCGCGTCAATTCTTTTCGGGTAAAATATGCTCACAAAAAATCGCGCAGATCCTGCACGAGCTGATCCTCCAGCTTGATCAGCTTTTTGGCGACGTCCTTTGACTTTTCCTCCGCCGCTTCGTACTCATTCAGATATCGGTTCAGGGATTTGACGCCCATGTTGCACCCCTCTGTCATAAGATCGGCCACCGTTTTATCGGAGTCCTTCATCCCGAGCATGACGTTTGTTTTCAGCCACGACATGCCTTTTGCAACCATGGGCGGCTCTTTTCCCTCGTCCCCGTATTCATCCAAAAGCGCGCCGATCTTTTCGACAAGATCCATATGCGCATGCCGGCATTCCTCCAACACCGTCCGCAGGCGCGCGTCCTGCGCGTGCTCGTACACTTCGTCGATGGACGTAACGCCCATTTTGGCGCCGGCGTCGCACTCTCTTAATAATTTGATGGTATCGCTTTCAATCATAAAGCAGCCTCCTTTTTCAGTCAGTATCTCCGATTTTGGAAAAAAATATGCGTGAAAGACTTGAAAAGTTCCGGGATAAGAGATAAAATATTTTTGATTTGTAAAAAAAAGAGGTCGATCTTATGAAAAAACTGCTTTGCGTTCTGCTTGCGGTCGTGATGCTCGCAAGCCTCAGTATTCCGGCGCTTGCAGCGTCCAATGCGCCGCTTTACTACGTTCTGCTGGGCGATTCCATTGCCGAAGGTTACGGCGTACGAAACTCGAACGAGGCCTGCTACGGGAGGATCGTTGCCGATACTAACGGCTATATTTATCAGAATTTCGGCAGGGCCGCGGTCGACAGCTGCGATCTGGTCAATTACCTGCAGGAAGGCAGCTTTTACGACAGATATTATTCGATCCGCGCGTGTGTGGCCGCCGCGGATATCATCAGCCTGTCCGTCGGTGCGAACGATTATCTTTGCTACCATGACGTATACAATCTTGCTTTTCGCGCGATCCTCGGCGTCAACAAGGCCGAGTTAAACGCGATCGCCGACGCGTTTTACGACAATCTTTGCATGATCATCAATGAGATCCGCGCACTCAATCCCACCGCGACGCTCCTTGTGCAAAAGGTTTACAGCATCTGGTACGGCCTTGCCGGCAGAGCCTTTGACGCAGCCGCGTCCCGCTGCAATGCGGTCATTGAAAAGTACGACCGCGAGCATCCCGGCACGATCCTGCTTTGCGACATCACGCCCGCCATGAACAGACACCCTGAAAATCTGGCGGACGACTGCGTACATCCGAACGCAAAGGGCAACGTTGCCATCGCAAAAATCGTTTTGCAGCAGCTTTACGACCTCGGTCTCGGCGCCGAGACCGAACCGGTCGTCAACCACCCCGGAATCGATTACGACTTATATGCAGAAGAAAACCCCGACAATCCGCTCAAGGGAAAACTTTTTACCGTCATGGTAAAGATCCTGACGGGCAACGGCGTCAACGTTTTCCGGCGTACGGCATAAAAAAGGAGGTAAAAAGCCATAGGGCAAAACAAAAAACATGTACGAATTGCGGCACTGAGACCAGATTGCTGAAAAACACAAAAATCCAGCTGGGTGAAATCGGAGAGCCCATGCTCTCCAGTTTTCTTTACGGCGGTATCTCCTCCAACATCAAGGAAGGCTCGCTGCCGGTGGATATTTATATGTGTCCGGCATGCGGAAAACTGGAGTTTTATAATTCGGAATATATCGAAGAGAAAAAGAGAAAAAAAATGAAAAACAAACGGAAGAAGCAGACTACGAAATCTTTCGGGTCCGCTGTCCAAACTGCGATTATGTGTATAACGCAAATTATATGGTCTGCCCTGGCTGCGGAAAACAAAATGACGCGCCGATCCCACAGTTGCCGTGTCCGTTCTGCAACCGTGAACACGATTTTGACGACGTAAAATGTCCGCACTGCGGGAAAACGCTTGTATGAAATTGATGAGATAATCCGAGGAAACCGGATAATTATAAGGAAGAAGAGCGTGAGGACAGGTGACGGTTCCTTGTCTTGGAGCGCTTCTCAGTGAAGAGAAGAGAAGAGAAGAGAAGTGAAGTGAAGCGATGCCGGATATCCGGCATCTCACATTCCCTAATGCTTCCCGGACAATTTCTTGTAATATCGAACTATACTACAATTCAAGTCGTCTTCATTCCGGCATAAATTATGCCATACCTAATCAATTTTTCACTCTTTTATCTGTCCACTAATCTTGACAAGTTTCAATAAAAAACCCACGCGTCGGCGTGGGATTTTTTTGTTTTCAACCGGAAAAAGAATGAGATAATTGGAGTTTAATGAAGACGTCGGCTACGCCGACTAATGAAGACAGTACCTTTTGGCGCTTAATGAAGACGGCGCAGCAAACTGCGCCTAATGAAGCAAAGTCGCCCTTTAATTAATTAGCTCCACAGGAGCGTCTTCATTCCTTCATTAGCGAAGCGTCTTCTTTAGCCCCGCAAGGGGCGACTTCATTGAAAAAACCTCGCTAACGCGAGGTTTTTTCTGGAGCTGCTAACCAGAATTGAACTGGTGACCTCATCCTTACCAAGGATGCGCTCTACCGCCTGAGCCATAGCAGCAAATTTAATCTTAAAGTGCCTGCAGCAGAAGTTATTATACACGAGCAAAGCTTCATTGTCAAGCCTTTTTTCTGAAAAACAGGCGCAAACAAAAACGGCGGCATGGAAGAGTGTTTTACGGCATATTTTACGAAACACGGCGGTTCGCTTAAATAAAATTTAGACAGGAATTTTTCTTTTTCGTATTGTATTTGCGAAAAAAAACAAATATAATATATTAAATATTTATAACGCGATCTTATTGAGATCGTTTGAGGTGAAGAACATGGTAAAAGTTGTAAAATTCGGCGGCAGCTCCCTGGCGGACGCCAAACAGTTCCAAAAAGTGGCGGGCATTATCCGCGCGGACTTAACGCGCCGTTACGTGGTCGCTTCCGCACCCGGCAAGCGCAACGCGCATGACGAAAAGGTAACGGACCTGTTACTGCAGTGCTACAAGCTTGCCAAGGACAAAAAAGACGTTACGCCCACTTTTGAGAAGATTGCGGACCGCTACCGCGGGATCATAAAGGACCTGGCGCTGGATTATTCGCTGGAGGAAGAGTTTGCCGGCATCAAGACGGCGCTTTTGCACCACGCCGGCAGCGACTACATTGCCAGCCGCGGCGAATATCTGAACGCAAAGCTTTTGGCAAAATTTTTGGATTTCCCCTTTATCGACGCGGAAGACTGCATCTGTTTTCAGGAGAACGGCCTGCTTGACGCGGAAGAGACAAACCGCGAGCTGACCTCGCTTTTGAGCATGCACGAGTATGCCGTGATCCCGGGCTTTTACGGTATTCTGCCGGACGGCTCCATCAAAACCTTTTCCCGCGGCGGATCGGATATTACCGGCTCCATCGTGGCGGCGGCAGCCGGCGCAGACCTTTACGAAAACTGGACGGACGTTTCCGGCATGCTGATGGCGGACCCGCGCGTGGTCAACGATCCGCGCCCCATTGAAGAGATCACCTACCGCGAGCTGCGGGAGTTAAGCTACATGGGCGCAAGCGTGATGCACGAGGAGGCAATCTTCCCCGTCCGCAAGGCGCAGATCCCGATCAACATCCGCAACACGAACGATCCCGGCGCGCCGGGCACCATGATCGTACCCAAGGCCAAAAGCAACGTGGTGCCGACCGTGATCACCGGCGTTGCAGGCAAGAAAGGCATTACCGCCATCCATGTGGAAAAAGAGATGATGAACTCCGAGGTCGGCTTCGGCAAAAAGGTGCTGGAGGTGCTGGAAAACTACAACGTTTCCTTTGAGCACCTGCCCTCCGGCATCGACACAATGAGCGTGCTGGTGGCGAACAAAGCCATTGAGGAATTCAAGGGTGCCATTACGGCAGACATGGTAAAAAAGGTCAATCCCGATTCCATCACGCTGGTGGAAAACCTTGCGCTGATCGCCATCGTCGGCCGGGGAATGGTCAACACCATGGGCACGGCGGCACGCGTATTCTCCGCGCTTGCGAACGCAGAGATCAACGTCCGCATGATCGACCAGGGCTCCAGCGAGCAGAACATTATCGTCGCGGTAGACGAAAAGCATTACCGGCGTTCGATCGAAGCCATTTACAACGAATTTGTGAAATAAAGCTATGGAAGTAAAAATCAAAAAACTGGATCCAAACGCAAAGCTCCCCGCCTACGGCACGCCTTACAGCGCCGGGGCGGACCTGTGCGCCTGCGCAGATGCTCCGATCGGGATCGCGCCGCACAAAACCGTTCTGGTGCACACGGGACTTGCCGCAGAGATCCCGGCGGGCTACGCAGGACTGATCTTCGCACGCAGCGGGCTTGCGACAAAGCGCGGGCTCGCCCCTGCAAACAAAGTGGGTGTGATAGACTCCGACTACCGCGGGGAGATCATGGTATCCCTTCACAATCATACGGAAGAGACACAGACCGTGGAGCCGATGGAGCGTATTGCGCAGCTGGTGATCGTTCCGTTTTTATCCGCGGAATTCACCGAGACAGATACGCTCTCCGACACCGTGCGCGGAGAGGGCGGCTTCGGCTCGACGGGACGGATATAAAAAAGAGGAGAACGCAATGAACGGAAAACTGACAAAACACTCCACCGCGGCCGATTACGCCGTAAAGCTGTTAAGCGTACTTTGTCCGCTGATTTATTTCGCAAGCTATCTGACGCGCAAAAATTACGGCGTTATCATGACGGCGATCATTGAAAGCGAGGGCATGGCCGACGACGTAGCCGGATTTATCGAAACGCTTGCGCTGATCTCATACGGCGCGGGACAGGTCATCAGCGGTATTCTCGGCGACAAATTCAAGCCGCAGAATATTATTATTTGCGGGCTTTCCACAACCATTGCCTGTAATGTTCTCATGCCGCTTTGCCCCAACAACGTCCTGCGTGAAACCGTTTGGTTTGTCAACGGATTTGCGCAGAGCATGCTCTGGCCTCCTCTGGTGCGCATCATGGCGGAAACCATGGATCCGAAAACCTACAGCAAGGTATGCGCCAACGTAAACGTCGCGGGGATCGGCGGAACGATTTTCTTATACCTGTCCTATCCGCTGATATGGCAGAAGCTCTTCGGCGCATCCGGTTGGCGCGCGACATTTTTCAGCTCGGCAATCATTTGCGGGATCATCCTTGCCGTTTGGGCATTCGGCTTCCGCTCCATACAATCGGATGAAAAGAGCGCCTTCAACAAGCAGGACCGGGAAGACAAAGAAACGGCCGGCGGGAAAAAGCTCTCGGTGAAGCTGATCCTCGGCTCGGGCTTCCTTTTTATAGCGCTCGGCATTATCCTGCAGGGCATGCTGCGGGACGGCATTACCGATTGGGACCCCAAAATGATCGCAGACACCTTCGGACTGACCGCGGACAAAGCGATCCTCAAGGCCGTGATCCTCCCTGTGATCGGCGTGGTCAGCCTCAAGCTTGTTGGCTTTATCAACGAAAAATATGTGAAAGACGAGGTCAAAGCGGCGGGGATCACTTTTATTATGGCGCTTGGCTGCCTGACAACGCTGTTTTTCTTCCATGACAAAAACGAATATCTCACGCTTGCGCTTTCCGCCGTTTCCGTGGGTCTGATGCATGCCATTAACTTTTTCCTGATTTGTATCGTGCCGCTGAAATTTGAAAAATATGGCGTTGTTTCAACCATGTCCGGCATTATCAACTCTTTGACCTACGTCGGCTCCGCCGCAGCGCTCTACGGCTTCGGTTTTATTTCGGAAACGACGGGCAACAACTGGCAGATCGTGATCGGCGTTTGGGTAGCCATTGCTGCGCTTGGCGTCGCCATGTGTTTTCTGGCCATCCGCCCCTGGAAGAAATTTCAGGCATGAGGCCGCTTGCCGTTCCCCATCTGCCGCAGGCCGAAGTAAAGCTATGCGTGGCGCAGGACCACGCCTGCGCACAGTCGCTGACAAAGCGCGGCATTACCGTGCTGCACCCGGCGCCGTGCGGCACGCTGTCGGTTGAAACGAATGCGCATGCGGATATGCTTTTGTGCCACGCGGGCGGCGGCACGGTGTTTTTATCGGCGGACCAAACCGCTTTGTCCCCGGCGCTGCGCAATGCGGGGTTTACGGTACGGCTTGTCCCTCAGCCCGGGAAGGCGTATCCGAAGGATATTCTGCTGAACGTTCTGATCGGACGGGATTTTGTGCTCGGCAACCTGCCTTTTGCAGATGAAACGCTGCTTGCGCATCTGATACAAAACGGGAAACGGCCGATCCGCGTCCGACAGGGCTACTCTAAATGCAGCGTCTGTCCCGTAACGGAAAACGCATTTATCACGGATGATCCGGGAATTGCGGACGCCCTCGGCAATGCGGAAAAAAACGTTTTGCCGATTTCAAAGGGCAGCGTTTATTTAAGCGAAAAACATTTCGGCTTTTTCGGCGGCGCTTGCGGGCTGATTTCCCCGGACGTCCTTGCCGTAAACGGCAGCCTGGCGACGCACACGGACGCGGATGCGATCCGCTCTTTTTTGAAAAAATACGGCGTTAAGCCTTTGGAACTGCGGCAAGGCCCTCTGATCGATATCGGCGGCATCCTTCCGCTGACGGAGACGGACCATGTATAATCTCGGCTTTGACATCGGCGGCACAAAATGCGCCGTGACCCTCGGCAACGACATAAAAAACGGCCTGCCCGGCGAAATCCTTGCGGACAAGCTGGTCTTTCCCACCCGCGCCGAGCGCGGCTGGCAGGCGGTGGTACGGGAGCTTCTTTCGACCGGCGACAGGCTTCTGGCGCAAAACGGCCTGTCAAAAGAGAACGTGAAGGCTGCGGGCATCTCCTGCGGCGGACCGCTGGACAGCGAGAAGGGGTTGATCCAATGTCCGCCCAACCTGCCGGACTGGAACGACGTACCGATCTGCGAGATCATAAGCGAACACTTCGGCTGCCGCGCCGTTTTGCAGAACGACGCCAACGCCTGCGCGGTCGCCGAATGGAAATTCGGCGCCGGACGGGGCTTAAAGAACATGATTTTTCTGACCTTCGGTACAGGCATGGGCGCCGGCCTGATCCTAAACGGACAGCTTTACTCGGGCACAAACGACCTTGCAGGCGAGGTGGGGCATATCAGACTTGCGTCTGACGGACCCGTCGGCTACGGTAAAGCGGGCTCCTTTGAAGGCTTTTGTTCCGGCGGCGGCATTGCCCGGCTCGCGCAGCGGATGCTCGCAAACGCAAAAGAAAACGGCGAAGCAAGCATCCTGTTCTCCGAACCGGAGCTCACGGCAAAAACCGTTGCACTCGCCGCAAAAAACGGCGACGCGCTTGCAGGCAGGATCTATCGGGAAAGCGCATACCGTCTGGGACAGGCCTTAAGCCTGCTGATCGACATATTAAACCCGCAGGCAATTATAATAGGCAGCATTTTTTCCAGAGATGAAGCGCTGTTCCGGGATACGGCGGAAGAAATAATCAAAAAAGAGTGTCTGCCGGGCGCCGAGGCGTCGTGCAGGATCTTAAAAGCGCAGCTGGCCGAAAATCTCGGCGACCTTGCGGCGCTGGGACTGGTCACAGAAAAGGAGGACACGCCATGAACAAATCACGGGAAGACATTTTTGAAGCGCTGTTTCTCTCCTGCCCCGCTTTATTGCCGCTGCGGGAGGATATTTCCAGAGCATACCACATCCTGCGCAAATGCGCGCTTGCGAAAGCAAAGATCATGGTCTGCGGCAACGGCGGTTCGGCAGCCGACAGCGAGCACATCGTGGGAGAGCTGATGAAGGGCTTTAACATGCAACGTCCGCTCTCCTTTGAAGACAAAGAAAAATTTAAGGATATCCCCGGCGGAAAGGAAATCGCGGACAAGCTGCAATGCGGGATCAAAGCGATCTCACTTGTCAGCCAGACCGGACTCATTTCCGCTTTTGCAAACGACGTGGACGCTGCACTGGTATTCGCACAGCAGGTATTTGCCTATGCGGACTCCAAATATGACGTCCTGCTCGCCCTGACCACCTCCGGCAATTCCTTAAACGTAGTCAACGCCGCAAAAACGGCGCGCGCGGCGGGCATCCAAGTAGTGGCGATCACGGGCGAAACCGGCGGCGAAATCGCAACGTTTGCCGACGCCGTTATCCGACTGCCGGCGAAAGAACCGTTCGCGGTGCAGGAATATACGCTTCCCGTTTACCACGCTCTGTGCGCCATGCTGGAGGCGGACAATTTTCAGGCGTAACGATACCGAAAATCGGGAGCCCCGTTTGTTTGAAAACCAAACAAACGGGGCTCCTTTATAAAGTGGAGGAGAAAAACTGTGTTGCGGGGAAATTCCGGCGCATACGCCGTTTCATGCGCGGCGTCGGTTAAGAAATCTTTTTATCTGTTGAACAGCTTTTTGAAGAAATCCCCGATCTTTTTGAAGAATTCCCTGATCCGCGTGAAGAGCCTGGTGAAGAAGTTGCCCTTATTGTGATTGGGATCCTCTTCGCCGCAGCGCGTGCAGACGCCGTCTTCATTATAATCGTGGCCGAGCGCATCGACGAAATCGCGGTTTTCGGTCTCGTCGCAGGCAGCGCACTTATATACGGTGTACCCTTCTTCCGTGCAAGTCGGCACAACGGTGTTTACCTGCACGGTGAAGCTGTGCGCGGCAAGCTCAAATTCCTCACAGCCGCTGATCACCATGCCGCAGTCCGCACAGACAACGCCGGCTGCGTGGCCTTTTTCGGTGCAGGTAGAAGCGACTTCTTCCACATTTTCAACGCTTGTATGATCGCAGGCAAGACTCGGCAGCAAACCGACCTCACGGATCAGATCCAACGCACAGGGAACGAGGTGCGTTTTTCTGCCGTTGATGCTCACCATGTTGCGGGCGGCGATGCCCTGATCGCTCTCGTTTCCGGTGAAGATCTCCTGTACGGTGAGGGACGGCGCGTACATTTCAAGCTGGGCCTCCACCGTATCCGGGAAGAACGCGTCCACGATATAATCGGAGACGTTGATCAGCGCCTTGGTCACGGGCACGTTTCCGGCGATTAAGTCTTCCTTCACTTCAAAGTGGCTGAGAAGCGCGTCAAGGTTGCCGTCCAGCGCGTCGTCATAGAAGTCGCTGCGCAGAGCGGAAAGGGACGTGTAATTGGAGAACAGCGTGTTCATGGGAAGAACGGCGTTCACAATACCGCCCAGCCGTTCCCAAACGCCCTTCATGCCGTCCAGGCTGCCGGAGGCGATCAGAAGTCCGTTGGTGAGGTGCAGGAAGCGGTCGGTCAGCGCGCTGAGGGTCGTTTCCCAGCTCCGGCTCTTTTCCACGCCGAGCTTCAGGTCAAACGTACCGACACCAAGCCCGAAGTCCGTATTCAGCCTGCCGATCAGGTCGTTTGCGGCGGCGTTGATCTTATCCACCGCAAAGGTGGCGGCATAGTAGAGGATATCCACCGCTTTGTTCATGATCACGTCTTCCGCGCCGTCCTCGGCGACGTTCAGGTAATCCATGGCGACATAGGTGTAATCCCAGCCCTCAAAATCGACGGCGTTCATCACCTTGCCGAGAATCATATCCACGGCCGCGACTGCGATGGCGTCAAGGGTATCGAGATCTTCCACTCTCATGTGGAAATCATAGAAGATGCTGTCGGGATCATCCTCTGCCAGCAGATCGCAGGCCACGCGGATGCCGCAGTCAAGGGCGTTTTCAACGGAGGAGAAATCCATATCGTAGATCATACCTGCGTTAAAGCCGTGAGCGGAAGCAAACACCGCGCTGATATCGGCGGCCTCGGCAAGTCCCACAAAGGTATCGCGGTCGATATACTGCTTCATGGTATCCAGAAGCCCCGAGACCTTATTGCAGATCTTCTGCAGGTTGGCGTACAGGTTCTCGTTGCCGCCGTCCACAAGGGCAAGATCCGCCATGCCGTCGTCGGATACGATCATATCCGCAAGACCGTAAAGGATATGGTTTACCTGGCCGACAACGCCGTTATAATCGTCGTAATTTGCGCTGACGTCAAGCAAACCGTAATCATATTCAGCTTCGGTATCGATATAGCTTACAAGCGTGTTGATCTGCTCCAGCTCTTCGATCACGCCGGAAAGGTTTGTTACCACGACGGTGGCAACGGGGTTTGTAAGCGCGTTGTCCACGGCGGGCTGAATATAATCGGATTGGATCTTATCCTTTGTGATGCCTGCAAACTGCGCGTAGGTCCAAACGTTGCCGTCGTAGGAAATATCAAAGACGGGCGTTGCGCTCACTTCGGTCACAAAGGTATCTTCCGTTGCATAGCCCCTGTAGGCAAGCGAAACGGTAACGGAATTGATCGTTACGGAGCCCTCGATCGCCAGATCCATGCCGAAGGAGGTCACCATATTCTGCGCCGCGGCAACGGCGGCGTTCACGGCTGTGTCGACCTGCTGCTGAATGGCGGGAAGCTGATTTGCGATCTGAGTATTTACATAGGTTTCAATATCGGAGAAGGAGATCTCGATCGGGAAGGTAAAGCCTGCCTCGGTAAGCTGCTCCGGAACGGGAGAGGCGTTCAGGACGAATTTTTCTTCCATATCCGTGCCGTCGCCCGCCACGATCGCGGCAAACTGCGCGGGAAGCTCGACACCCTCGATCATATCATAGATCTCGGTGCCCTGCAGCTGCTCTTTGTACGGAGAGTAGATCACGGGCATATAGCTTTCAAAATCCGTGGAACCGGGATGATACGTGCCGACCACGCCGTTCGCGTCGCCGATCGTCACCTCGGGCGGCTCCACGTTCACGCCGGCGAGCACGGTCTTAACCATGCCCTGCAGCGCGGTGAGGAAGCCGGAAAGCAGGTCGTCAAGCTGATCTTTATAGTCGTTTTGCAGCAGACCGACAAATTCCTTTACAAGCGTGTAGATATCGGTGGTGCGCAGATCCATGGCGTTCACGGCGTCGATGCTGTCCTGCGAAAGCGCGTCGCCGACGATCTCCAGGAATTTGGCCTTGATGCCGTTGTTCAAGATCTCGTCGAAGGTCTCGGTACGGGTCTCGGGGACGGTGTAACCCATTTCACGGGCGATCTCGCGGATAAACTTATCCTGAATATCGTTGCCCACAAGGTAATCGTCATAAAAGTCACGGATGGCTGTCCCCTCGGCAAAATTGGCTTCGATAAACTCGCCCACCTTGCCATAGTCAAACACCTCGTCGTCCCAGCGGAACACCTTGCCGAAGGTTTCGGCGTTGGCGGCGACAAATTCAAATATACTGAAAATGAAGTTGATATCGCCGTCTGCGCGGGTTTTATCCAGAGCGTCTGTTTCAAGGTTTTCAAAGTCGCCGCCGAGCTGCGGAAGGTAGTCTTTGTATTGCAGCAGGCTGTCCACGCCCGTGACGTCAAGCGGGATCTCTACGGTCTGACCGAAGACTTCCGCTTCGAAGGTGTTGAAATCGGCGGTTGCAGCCGCGATCTTTCTGTCGAGCCAGTCAAGCAGAATGCCTGCGATCTGGTCGTAATTAAGAGACGCGACATAGTCCGCGTCGTTTTGGGCAACTTTTGCTTTGTCGTATGCGGCATAGCCGGCTGCCGGATCATCAATGGTTTTCTCCGCAAAGGCGGGGAGGCAGCACATAAGCGCCATCAGAACACTGAGCGCAACTGCCAATACTTTTTTCATCAGGATAGTCCTCCTATTTTAATTTGGCGCGTCGTATCGGGACGTGCTGACCGGAGGGGCAGTGAAACAAAATGGATATTTCTGTCGCCTTCATTTTTAATTTTATAGAAGATTTCCGTTTTTTTCAAGCGACAATTTCGCCGTTTTTGTACACAGCATACAAAAACGGCGATGTAATTCCAGATGATTGTTGTATAAATACTTCAAAAGAATGAACAAATTGCAAACTAAAGAGTCTGCAGCTTCTTTTTGATGCGTTCCAATTCCGTGCGCTTGGCAAGCAGCTCTGCGTCCGTCATATCGCCGATATAGTTCATGGAAAACAGCCGCATGGCGTAAGCGAGGTAATACGAAAGAAGCAAATGGAATTTCTCGCCGCACGGCCCGTCCGCTTTCTCTTTTTCGGCGATCAAAATACGCATCAGATAAGCGAACACCCCGCCAAGAAGATAGGTAATGCTGCCGTTCATAAAGATCGCGCGCACGCCTTCGATTTTATAGGAGACCATTTCGCCCCTGAACACCTTAAGCGCTTCCAACGTGAGCGCCTGCGGATTATCAAAAAAATACAAAAAGGCGGAAACGAAAACCAGAGTGGTATTCTCCAGCACCTTCATTACATAATCCGTGAAATCGGTAAAATGAGCGTAGAAGGTGCTGCGCGGATAGCCCGCAGCGGCGCAGAATTCGCTTAATTTTACGTCATAAAACCGTTTTTGCGAAAGGAGCTTGAGCGCCGCGCCGCCCAGCGTATAGTAAAAAACCTCGCTGCCGCCGTAGCGCGAGGCAAAGCAGGCGGCGATGTTTTCGATCAGGGAACGCGACGGATCGTATGCGGGAAGATTACGGTCCGGATAGATTGCAGGCGCCAGCTTTTCGACCGTGATCAGGGTAAGCCACGTGGAAAACAGCTCCGGCGCAACAGCAAGGTTCTCCTGTACCCGGAAGGAAGCGCGTTCGTCGGCGGTCAGCGAAGAAGCAAGCTGTGCCTGCAGCCGCATGGCGATCTGATAAGGCATGGCGCGTTTGTTGACGCGGTGCGAGAGCGTGAACAGCAGCGTTTCGTTTTCGACCATGATCCTCCACAGCGTATCCACGTAATCCCGCATCCCTTCCGGCGTTTTTTCCTCCGGGATCGGGACAGACAGAAATTTATCCGTCAGCTCTTCGCAGCAGGCGTCGTACAGCGCCGTCACGTTCGGGAACAGCTTATAAAAGGTGGTACGGTTCACGCCGGCCGCTTTGGTGATCTCGGAAACGGAGATGCGCTCGATCTCCGTAGGATGCACCAAAAAAGAAAGGTAATATTTTGTGCCGGACTCCAGATTTTTCAGCAGCTTTTTGCGGTCGTAAAAGCTGCAGTAAAGGCGGAAATGCCCGTCGATGTATTTGGCGAGCTGCGGGATCAGCGCCAAGCCCTTGACCGAGGGACGCGGTTCTTCCAGCATGGCGATAAACGCCGCCATAATGCGCGCATGTGCGGAAAGCTCCTGTTCCATCACATTGCCTCCTTTTTTCTGTTCATCCACCAGTATAACAGAAGATCAAAAAAACCACAAGCGACACATTTGGTTTTTTTGCAGTGTTTTTAGAAGACGGCATTATCCTGTGAACCGGTAACGGTTACCGTCTGACCGCGTACCGGGTATCCGTACTTTTTACAGTTTTGTTACAATCCTTGATTCTTTGAAAAAACAATGGTATGATTATGCCCGTAAACAAAAGGAGGAAATGAAAAAATGAAAAGAATTCGCACTGTAAAGACCGCTCTGCGCACAACGCTTATCCCTGCGCTGCCTGCGTTTACCGTTGTTCTTTGCGGCCTGCACGGTGCGGCGATCCGGGTGAAAGCGTACCCTGTTATTCCGGCAATTGTACAAACTGATAATAATTTGATTCTCCCCGATGACCATGTTCTATTCCATATAATTGATTATCTGGTCCCCGCCATAACGGTTTGTGTCGTTTTGATTTACATCTTTTTTCTTATCCGCAAAATGGCAAAAACGGAAAAAGAGGGAGATGAAGAAATCAGGAAATATACACGACGGCCGGAGAACGCCAGACGCTGGCTGTCGACCAATCCGGAAAAGGATCTGCAGAAAAGGATAAACGGAAATCAAACCGAATTGCCCGTCACCTGCCCCTACTGCGGCGCGATCGGTTATACAGACAAGGCCGGCAACTGCAAATACTGCGGAAGATCAATAAAAAAAAGGAGATAATCAACAGTGAAAATCAATCGTACCGTACAAACCGTTCGTCGCACCGTTCTGCTGTCTGCCCTGCTCGCGGCAATCCTACTGTTTTACGGCCTGTACAGCACGGTTAAGCAAAACATAGTACGAGCGGACGTGAGAATGGAAGTCTCATACGGAGACGACGGATACGCCTACATTTATCCCGTTGAAGAACAAACCGACAACACCGAGGAAGTCATGGGAACGATAGGATTCGTGGCAGTCCTGCTGATCGGCATTCCGCTTGCGGTCTATTCCAATCATAGAGAAAAGGAAAAGAAAGAGGAAGAGCAGGCGGAGATCGTCAGACGCGCCGCTCAGGCGGCGACTGAATCTGCACGGTGCAGGAACACTGAACTGCGTCTGCAGCAGGAAAAAGAAGCCAAAAAAGCAAAAGCGGAAGAAGCAAGGAGAAACGCCGAGCTGCTTCCCTGCCCCGGCTGCGGCGCGGTGGGCTCTATCGACGAGCACGGTTGCTGCGAATACTGCGGCAGACAAAGAAGATAACCAAGAAAGATAAAATGAACCGGGATCTTCGTTCCATATACGAAAATCCCGGTTTTTCCATTTATTTACACGCAAAAACCGTCAGGCCCGGTTCATCTGTTCTTTCATTTGCGCAAGCCGCTTTTTGGACAGCGGATAGGCAAACTGCATTAAAAGGAACATGACGATCAGGACTGCTGCGGGAACCGCCGTGGAAATCACGTACAGGTTTTTCAGCACGGAAGCCGACTGCACGGTGGCTTCTACGTCGTAACCGATCATCTGCAGCAACGCCGCGCTGCCCGCGCCGGCAAGCGTCTGTCCGAGCTTGCGGGTAAAGGAATAAAAGGCGTAGCTGGTACCCTCTTCCCGTCTGCCGCTGAGCAGCTCGTGGAAATCGATCACATCCATCACCAGCGCCCAGACCTCCAAAACAAGGAAGGTCTGTCCCGCGCCGGAGAAGAAGAGCAAAGCAAGAAAAACATAGGGATTATCCGCAGCGGCGGAACCGCGCAGCAGGAACATGACCACGTTGACAACGGCCGCAAAGGCCAGACCGTAGGAACAGATCTCTTTTTTTCCGAAGCGCTTGATCAGCCGGCTCATCAGCGGGATAAACATCGCCATGGGCAAATAGGTAAACACGGTGACAAAGCTGTACAATTCCGGTTTGTTATAATAGTTTTTCAGCAGGTAATTGTAATTGGTCTGCGTATACATCTGGAATGCGATCAGCAGCATGGAGATCGCGCACAGCACAAGAAACGGCCGGTTTTTCAGCAGCGCTTTTACGGTATGTCCGATATGCAGCTTTTCCTGCGTCTGCTTCGGCGGAAGCGAAACGCGCTCCTTTGTCATCTTAAAATGCGCAAAATACACAAAGACGGACACGACCGCAAGCACGGCGACGGACAGCGTCAGCTTTTTGCCGTCGAGCACCTTTGTGCCGTCGGCAAGCGTGGAATAGACTACAAAAGGCAGCAGCATGGTGCCGGGCACGCCGCCGACGCCCGCGCCGATGGAACGCCACATGGACAAAGAGGAGCGTTCGATCTCATCCGTTGTAACAACAGACGCCAAAGAGCCGTACGGGATATTGGTTCCCGTATACATCATGCCGTAGAAAATATAAGTCACGTAGGCAAAAATCAGATACTGCGTGGAGGAGAGCCCGGGGATCTGCGTGAACATCAGAACGGCGGCGATCGCGAGCGGAACGGCCGCTCCCAGGATATACGGACGGAAACGCCCGTATTTGGACGGCTTACGGCTGTCGATAAAGCCGCCCCACAGCGGATCGTTGATCGCGTCCCAAATGCGGGCGACGATCATCAGAGTGGAGATCTTTTTCGGCTGGATCTTCAGTACATCCGTATAGAACAGCTGCTGAAAGGACGAGATCAGAGAAAACGTCATCAGACCGCCGGCGTCGCCGAGGGCGTAGCCGATCCGGTCCTTCATCCCGATCCCGTAGGTCTTTTCGGAATTCGCGATATTATCCATGATAAAGGTTCCTTTCCCTTTGATTGGTACGGTATTATTTCAATAACAATGAGACGCCGCTGAGCAGCATCAACGCGTAGGTCAAGATCAAAAATGCCTTACGGCTCATTTTATCGGCGATCCGGTTGCCGAGCAGGATCGCACCGACCAAAACGGCCAGACAAACCGCCGTCAGCACAAGCGTTTCCCCGGTAAAGCTGCCGGACAGGGCGTCCGTGACTGCCAAAACGGCATTTAGAACGATCCACACGGCGCTGAGCGTGGCGCGGAACGTATCGGTTTCTTTCAGTTTTACACTCGCATAGCTGACGATCAGCGGGCCGCCGCAGACGAACAGACCGTGCACAAGCCCGCCCAACACCAGAAAAACATAACCGAGCGCCCTGCTCTTCTCCGCGAGATCCTTTTTCAGCAAAAAGCCCGCGAAATTCATCAGCGCAAAAACAATCACAAGCGCGCCGAGCAGCTTGAACAACAGTCCGCCGGTTGCGGAGAGCAGCGTTTTCAGATACGCGCCTGCAAGCATGCCGGGCAGCGTGACGCCGAGGATCAGCAGCAGTTCTTTTTTATCGACCGCCGTATGTTTTTTTGCAACCACGCCCACGGAAGCGGCCAGTCCCATTACGTTCAAAACGGGACGCGCGGTATCCAGCCCCACCAGCATAACGGAAAAGGGCATGGCCAGCACCGTACCGGCAAAGCCGGTCACGCATTGGATGATATTGGACAGAAAAACAACGGCTAAAAAACCGACGGTCCGGGCGTTCAAAACGCAAAGACCTCGATACCGAGCATTTTTCCGAGCGAGGAAACGGCGGCGGAGATATCCCCCATGGCGACCGCATAATGGGGCTCCCAGCCGTATTCCACCGCGCCGCGGACAATGCTTTCCGCATTGCAGGCGGTTCTGATTACAACAGTAGTCCCCGCATACTGCTGCGGGCGGTCCAGCGCCTCGCCCTTTACGGTCAGGATACGGAACGCACCTTTTGCGTCCTTCCCCACGCGCAGGACCGTGACCGCCGGCGCTGCTTTACAGCCGAACTCCAGCGTCGGGCCGATTTTCCGGTTGCAGTGTACGCCCGCCTTTGCGCCGGTATCTTCCCGCGCAAGCGAGCATGCGCCGGTGCCGCAGTGCCAAAACGTTACGGTATTTTCTTTGCGGTCCAATGCGACGGGATCGCCGAAAAACGCGGGCTTGCCCGTCAACTCCGCCGCTATGTACATGGACAAAGCGCCGTAGGTATCCGCCTCGCACGCTGCGGGCACACCGAGGTCGTTGAGCATGGCGAGCACCGCGCAGACGGGCGTGCCGAAGGACGTAAAGAAATCCGGCCAGCAGCGCGAAGACAGCGCGCCGATATGATTTTCTTTTACGAAATCATCATAGGCTTTATACAGCCGCGCAAAATCCAACACGTTTTGCGCGTTGATCCCATCCAGCCCGCAAATGCGGCGCGAAGCGTCCGCAAGATACGGCGCGGCGTCCGCCTGAGAAAAGGATTTCGCTTTTTCGATCAGCTCCCGCGCCTCAATGGACAGGATATTGCAGCCGAAGGCGGACATGATCTCGCCGTCCAGCGCCTTACCGAAGCCAAAGCCCTGCGGCGTTTGGCCCACCTGCAGTACGTTCAGCGAACAAAGCGCCTTTTTCACGCGCGCCGCGCTGAATACGGCCGCGAGCGCCCCCGCCGTTTCACTGTCGGCAGGCGAACCGTAAACGAAGGAATACGGCCTGCCGAAAGCAGAGAGCATATTTGCCGCGCTGAACGCCCCGGTGAGAGCGTTGAGCTTCAGCCTGCCGGTATCCGCCGCCGGCTCCTCCGGCGTCCAGAGCAAGACGGGGCAGGACAGTTTCCGCAGCGCCTCGGCCGTATACGCGCCGTTGGCAAAGGTCACGTTCTGGATCACGGCAAGATCGGCAGACTTCCCTTCCAGAAACGCCTCCACCTGCGCCGTGCCGAGCAGTGTTGTGTCGGGGACGGCAATATTTTCATCCAGCGTACGCAGCAGCGCCGAAGACTGCCGGAATACCTGCGCAGCGGCCGCCTGATCGAAGGTGGGCACGCCGATCGGGATATAAACGGAACGGAACATTTTGATTACCTTTCCTTTACGATTTTGTAGGTCGCGCGGAAATCGAGCTTTCCGAGACCTTTTTGGATCCCCTCGTCATACACGGCCTTGGCGTTGGCGGCGCCGGGCATGGGAAATCCCTTTTCTTCGCTGAGCGCCATACAAATACCAAGGTCCTTGTGCATATTTTCCATGGAAAACGCCGTTTCCCAGTTTTCGGCGGCAAGGTTGCGCCACTGGCCGTCCAGATAGAAATTCTGTCCGCCGCCGTAGGAGATCGCCTCGGCGAAATCGCCCGGTGAGATCCCGCATTTACATGCAAGCGCCAGCGTTTCGTTGACGCCGTTCTGGATCTGCGCCACAAGCGCGTTGTGGCAGATCTTCATGGTGATGCCGCTGCCGACGTCGCCCATACGTTTGACGTTGCAGCCCATATAAAGCAGAATGGGCCGGATCTCCTCAAACAACGCTTCGGAACAGCCCGCGTAAATGCCGAGCGTCCCGGCGATGGCCGCGGGCTTGGATTTTACAACGGGGCAATCCGCAAATCTGCCGCCGCGCGCTTCTACGCGCTTTGCCGTAGCGACGGAAACGGAAGGGTCGACCGTGCTCATATCGATGCAGATCTTTGTTTCGTCGATCGCGGGTAAAATCTCATCGTAGACGCCGGTCAGGTGCTCGGATCTGGGCACCATGGTAATGATCACGTCGCTTTTTTCGGCAAGCGCAAGGTTTGAGGGGCAGCCTGCCGCGCCGAGAGCGGCAAGCTTTGCGGTCTTTTCGGGGACGACGTCAAAAACGTAAACAACGTCGTCGTGTTTTTTTACGATATTCTCACACATGGACTCGCCCATGACGCCGAGTCCGATAAATCCGATCTTCATGGCTTTACTCCGTGACCGTTTTATCCCATGCGGCGCAGAATTTTCCGAGGCCGTAATCCGTAAACGGATGATAAAAGCTGTCCTTGAAAACCTGCAGGCCGGCGGTCACGATATCGGCGCCGGAAACGGCACAGTCCACAAACTGCTTGCCGGTGCGCACCGCGGCGCAGATGATCTGCGTTTCGCCGTAGAAGCCGTAGTTTTTATAGATATCCACGATATCCTGAATATACGCGCTGCACTCCTCGCCGCTGGACTCCTTCCAGCCGATAAAGGGCGAAACGAACAAGGATTTGTTCTTGGCGGCGATCAGCGCCTGCGAGGCAGAGAACACAAGCGTCAGGTTGGTCCGCACACCCTTCTGCTCCAGTCTGCGCGCTGCGGCTATCCCCGCCTGCGTGCAGGGGATCTTGATCACGAAATTCGGGCACATGGCGGCAATTTTGCAGCCCATGGCGACCATTTCGTCCGCGTTGTCCAGATGCGGGTTGATCTCCACGGAGATCGGGAATTTATCCCAGCCGGTCAGGCCTTTTTCCGCTGCGAAATCACTGAGCTCAGAAAGTACGGTCAGGAACGGCTTGCCGCTGTTCATGATATGGTTGGGGTTTGTGGTCACGCCGTCGATACCGAAGGTATCGTACGCCTCGCGGATCTCATCGATCTTTGCGCTGTCTAAAAAATACTTCATTATATATCCTTTCCCTGATAGATTTTTTGCAGAGTTTTTTGTAAGTCGAGCAGCTCTTCCCCGCCGTTTTTGCGCACGAACACGGGCGGACAGCCGAGCGGCGCGGGCACGTCGTATACGCCGCCGCCGTATTCCCTGCCGGAAAATGCGTGGATCCACATATCGTTCGGCAGAAATACGCGCCGGTTTTTTGCATCCGGTCTTAAAACAGGCGCGACAAGGATATCGCGGCCGAGCAGGTATTCGTAGCTCTCATTGAACGCCGCTTCCTCCGGATAATAGAAGAACAACGGCCTTACGACGCCCACGCCCTTTTCGGCGTTATAAGCGACCGCGTCTTTGAGATAGGGCTTGAGCGCCTTATGCATCCGGCTCATAACCGCGCCGTGGCAAAGCACCTGCTCGCTTGCGTCAAACTGCGCGTTGAGATCGGGATTTAAGCCCTCGTGCGAGCGCATCAGGGGTGAAAAAGCGTTCATCTCGCACCAGCGCATATACGTTTCTTCGCTGCGCTTCAGGTTGAAAAAGCTGGTATAGCCGCCGATATCGGAATGCGAAAGACCGAAGCCGCAGACCGTAAGGTTCAGCATGGCGGGGATCACCGACGGCAGACCGAAATCCATGGAGAAGTCCACGTGGTTGTCGCCGTTCCACATCATGGTGGAATAACGCGGCGTTTCGCTGTAGCCCGCGCGCGTAAAGAACATGATCTCTCCCAGCTTTCCGGTCTCCTCCAGCAGCTCGCGATTGAGCCTTGCCCAGCGCGCCGGCCAGGTATTGTGCACAAGCTCCGGGTTTTCTTTGCTGAACAAAACGCAGTCCGTAGGCAGATATTCGCCGAAATCCGCCATCCAGCCGGAAAGCCCGAAATCGATCATATTGGTTTTGATCTTATCCTTCAGCCACCGCACCGCGTCGGGGTTTGTCAGGTCGATCATGGCCGCGGGGAAGGTGGTGATGGTCACGTAATAATCCTCACCCGCCTCGTTTTTGACGCAGTAGCCGAGGGCGGACGCCTCCGTATACAGTGCTTTTTCCACCGCGAGAAAGGGGTTGCAGTACCCCAGCACACGGACGCCCTTATCGGCAAGCGCTTTTATCTTATCCGGCAGTTCGGGATAGAGTTCGGCGTCCCATTCCCAGTTCCAGACAAGCTGTTTGCCGGCGGCGGTCACGCGCCTGCCCTCCCAGTCCTGGATCCAGACGCCGCAGACGTCCGCACCGTGGGCAAGCACATTCTCCACCTTATCCATCATGATCTGCGTGCCGCCCTGGATGCCGAGGATCTCGCCGTCGTACACCCAATCGGGCAGCGGCGGCTGACGCCCCAGCAGGTCGGACAGGGTTTGGAGCACGTCCTCAAACGTTTTTCCAAAGCCGAACCAGCACGGCGCCACCGTATCGGTTTTGATCACAAAACGGTCGGCTGCAGTAAAATCAAATTCGTTGCGCGCCGTTGAAGCGGAATGGAAGAAATACCTGCGGGAGCTTAAATATGTGGGCTGCGCGTAATAGGTCTCGTAGTCGGTCAGTTTTTGTTTCTTCTGTGAATTCCGTATGCCGACCAGCTGCTTTACGAGTTTTTTTCCCACCTGCAGGGCGTTGTTGTGCTCCGCCACCCAGACGTTCACCTTTTCGCCGCGCAGGTCGAACGCGGTAAAGTTCTCCCCTGCCCCGTACACGTGCTCGCTTGCCTCGGCGGGCACCGTCATCCACAGGCGGTTATACTCCGAAAGGCCTTCAAAATCCACGCGCAGGCACTGCGGCGTTTGGGCCGTCAGGAGTACGCTGCCCTCGGTGAGCGTGATTTTCGCGGACGCTTCGAACGCTTCCACGCCGACAACGGCAAGCGTTTTTCTGCGGGCGAAAGTCTCGGTGATCCGGAAGCTGCCGCGCTTCATCACGTAATCGTTGCTCCCGCTGCCGACCTCCAGCAGCGCGTCCTGTTCGGAGACCTTAAAAATCAAACGGTTATCGTATAAAATTTGCAGGGCGCCGTTTAACGCCCGAAATTCCAGCATGGCACTCTCTCCTTTGCAGATCTTTGCTCTATTTTACCTCATTTCCCGCCGAAAAGTCAACAATTTCACATACGCGTTATTTTATGATTTTTTCCTTGCCATTTTGTCATTGCCATGTTAAAATAAATATATATGTTTTGGGAGTGTCGCAATGCTGAAATTCGTTTCATGGAACGTAAACGGTCTGCGCGCCGTGGCGGGAAAAGGTTTCCGGGATATTTTTCAGGCGATGGACGCGGATTTCTTCTGTCTGCAGGAGACCAAACTGCAGGCAGGACAGATCGATCTTGCGTTTCCGGGGTATACGTCCTATTGGAACTACGCGGAAAAAAAGGGTTACTCCGGCACCTGTATTTTTACAAAGCACACGCCGCTTTCCGTCCGGTACGGGATCGGCGAAGCGCAGCACGATACGGAAGGCCGCGTAATCACGCTGGAATACACGGACTTTTTTCTGGTCACCGTGTACACGCCCAACGCGAAGGATGATCTGTCAAGGCTTGCCTACAGACAGATATGGGAGGACGCGTTCCTTGCATACTTAAAACGGCTGGAGCGCGAAAAACCCGTTGTTTTCTGCGGGGACTTAAACGTGGCGCACACCGAGATCGACTTAAAGAACCCCAAGACCAACCGGCACAGCGCCGGCTTTACGGATGAGGAACGCGCCAAATTTTCCGCGCTGCTCGCCGCCGGTTTTACGGATACCTTCCGGTATTTTTATCCGGACAAGACGGGCGCCTACTCCTGGTGGAGCTACCGCCGGAACGCCCGCGCGACAAACGCAGGCTGGAGGATCGATTATTTTATAGTAAGCGACTGTCTCCGGGATAAGCTTGTTGACGCTGAAATTTGCAGCGATATATACGGGTCGGATCACTGCCCGGTGGCGCTGATCGCGGATCTGAACGTTTGAGGGAGGATTGGTTATGAGAACAGTATACGCAATGGACGCCGGATGGAAACGGAAAACGGCGGAGGCGGAGGAAGAGACATATTCCCTGCCGCTGCAGACCGCTCTGCTGCAGCCGGAGGAGCCTGCGGAATTGTATCGCGTCTTTTCGGTGCCGGACGGCGATAACATCGGGGACTTCTTTCTTATCCTTGAACACCTGACGGCGGCGTTCGACGTGCTGATCGACGGCAAATTTGTCGCACATGCCGAAAGTCTGTTCGCACCGGTGTGCATCGATATATCCGCATACGTGGTAAAAGGACAGCAACAGACGCTTTCGCTGCAGCTGCAGCCCGCCGCCGCGCCGGACAGCGCGTTTACCTTCGGGAGCGCAAAGATCATCGGGACGCACAAATCTCACTTTGACCTCACCGTGCCGGGCGCGTCTCCCTTAAGCGTACAGACCTCGTTTACGGACGAAGGCGTTACAGTGACCGTAGACGCGGCGCTTGTCAACCCCAACAACTACGATATCGTGATATACAGGCTTGTCGACCCCGCCGGAAAGACCGTGGGCATCCGTACCGAACGGCCGACCGCGCCGACGACGGTTTTCACGCTGCCCAAACCGATGCTGTGGGACGGCGTTCACGCTGCGTATAAATACCGCTTGGAAGCCGTACTGAAACGTGACGCCGCCGTATTGGACGTCGCCGAGCTCAGCTTCGGCATACGTAAGGCGCAGCTGGATCCCTCGGGATTATTCCGGCTGAACGGCCTGAAGATCCCGCTGGGCGGCGTTGCGCTTTTACCTGCCCCCGCGGACAGCACCGAAATGGAGCTTTTACATACGCTGGATGCAAACTGCGTAAAGATTTTTACGCTTTACCCCGACGAAAAGCTGCTGGATTTGTGCGATACGCTCGGCATTATTGTTTTTTTTACATTTTCTGTGGATACTGCCGACCGGGAAACGGAACTTGCCGGCACGATCAAGCTTCTGCAGAGCCATCCGTCGGTTTGCTTCTTGTGCTGCGACACACGCGATCTGAGCCTGCTTAAACAATTTACCGATACCGTACACAAATACGCACCGGAAATGCTCACCGTAGGCGGATGCGATATTCTGGACGAAGAGAGCTTATCCGATGCAGTACCGGACCTGCTGCTGCTGAAGATTTCGGAAACAGACGGAAGCGCAGAGGTTCTGGAACTGGAAACGAAAGTGACCGCCGCGCTGAAAGCGCACCCAGATTACCGTTTTGCGGTGTTCGCCGACGCGCCGGACGCCCTCGCGCAGACGGAAGACGCCGGCGCCGCTTTCTCCGTGTGGCATGAAAAGATCTGGCGGATCTTTTACAACAAGAAAAACGTGGTGGCCTACTTCGCAGGTTATCTGACCGACGGCGATACGCCTGACGCAACGCCCGGTCTGGTTTGTGCGGATCACGACGGCATAAAAGACGCGTTCTGGTTCTACCGCACGCAGTTCTCCGCCGACGGCTTTGTAAAGCTCTGCGCGCCGGAACACACAAGCACAACGCGCAAGCTGATCGACATAAAATGCTACACCAACACGCCGCCCATCCGCCTGACCGTAAACGGCAAGCAGAAGAAAAAATACAAATGCGACGCCATCTCCGACAGCGTGTATGTTTTCCGGAACATTAAGCTCCGCAAGCGCAACAACACGATCGTGATCTCCACCTCGGCCGGGACGGACTCGGAAGTGATCTACCGTCTGCGCAGGGCGCACGGCGCACAGACAGAATAAATCACGCTTTTGATCTGATTTATGAAACAGCAAAACGGGTACGCCGCTTTTCAGCGACGTACCCGTTATTATTGCGGCACGGAAACGGACGGACGTTACAAATCCGCCTGTGTCAGCGTACAGATCACGTACCCTTCCGGATAAGAAAAAACAGCCGTTTCTTTGTCAAAATCGACCGTTTTCAGCCGTTTGGTAAAGCCCTCGCCTGACAGCTTGGCGAACGCCTCTTTGTACGTCCAGACCTCAAAAAAGCGGCGCAGCGTCTCGGGATCGGTCACGTCCCCTTCCGGCGGAAGCGCGCCGAAGATATAGGTTTTATCGGCGTCCGTACAAAAAAACTTTGTCAGATTTGCGGGAGAAGGACGGATCTGCTCGATATCAAAGCCCACTTCCCTGTCGGCAAAGGCGGCGCCTGCCAGCCTGCCCGCGTGGCTGACGGAAAAGAAAATACCGGCATCATCGACATAAGGCTTTCCCGTATCGGAAAGCCTTATCTGTATTTCTTCCGGCCGGCAGCCGGTCAAACGCGCCAGCTCGCGCCGTACCAGCATATCCGCCAGCACACAGCGCTTTTTATCATCAGCGAAACGGTACGCGTCGCATTTTTTCCGGCGTGCGGGCGACATTTCGGCATATCCCGCGGCAAAAGCGGCGTCGGTCAGTTCGTCGATGTTTTCCACGATCACCCTGCACATCGGACCGCTTTACATATCCCGATATTTTTCGATGATATCGATCGCGTCCTGCACCGTGGCAAGATCCATCGCCTCACGGTCGGGGATCTCCACATCAAAGGACTCCTCGATCTCCACGGCCAGATTGACAAGCTCCAGGGAATTGAGCCCGAGATCGGTACGGATATTGGTCTCCGGGGTTATTTCTGCGGGATCGATATCCACAAACTCGCCGATGATCTCTCTCATTTTTTCAAGCATACTGTATCCTCCGTTTTTTCATTCCACTAAATCAAGCAATTCCGAAATCCTTACGCCGGGATCTTCGATGCCTTTGAGAATGATTTTAACCATATTTTCGTGTAATCTTTTTACGTCCGCCTCCGTAACGATCTTGCGGCGATACATATAATACATCATAATGCCGCCGGTTTTGGGATCCGGATAACACACGGCGTACATCGGGTTGAAATACCTGCCCGGCGTGTACGTCCGGAAATCGACGCTTACGTCGCCGAAATCCAGCGGCGGGATCGGCAGCCAGGAGAACATACAGGAAGAAACGCCCTGCGTGGCGGAATGCCCGTACATTTTCATCAGCATCCCCCGCGCGTTGACGAACGGATAGCTTAAATGCCGGAACAGCTGCGTACGCACGCGCAGGAACTCGTCCAGCCCCTCTTTGAACGTCGCCGTTTCGGGGATGATCGTGCGCACCTGCAGCGTTTGCGCCATGCAGCCGCAGGTCCGTTTATCCTTATAGCTGATCCGCTTGCCGCACATCAGATTCATAAAGACGTCTTCCGTGCGGTAGTTGATGGCGGAAAGATAGGTCCGGATACCGAGCATAAACAATGACTCCGGCGCGACGTTATTTTCCCTGCAGAATGCAAAAATCTTTTCGCCGTCCTCTTTCGGGATCAGGTACTGCGTTTCGTCCGCCTTGTCATTTTGCGGCGCATAGGCGGCCTTTGTGACGCGCAGATCCGGATCGCCGGTTTTTTTGCGTTCTTTTTCCAGCAGCTGATTGCCGTGCACGCCTGCATAAAACGGCTCGCCGCCCTCGGCGAAATAGGCCTTATAAAACGCTTCGCCCTTTTGGAGCCGTCCGGGGTCGTTTGCCCTTGCAAGCTCCTTGACGATATAGTCCTCAAAGGAATACAGCGGTTCGGGAAGCGCGGTCCGGTTATAAAGCGCGCGGTATACGCCCATCAGATCCATAAAGAAGATCATGATGCCGATGGCATCCAGCGCCAGATGCGTGCAGTTAAAATACACCCCGCGGTTCCCGTTTGCGGCTGTGTAGAAATAGATCCGGAACGTCTCGTCCTTTAAGAAGCGGATGGGCGCAGCTGCGTCTTTGCGGAAGAATTTCTCCTCCTCTTCGGCGGAGCCGAAATGAAGGACCGGCACGCTCTGCATCCGAAATTCGTCCACAAAATACTGTTGGATCTTTCCGTCCGTTTTGGTAAAACGCAGACGCAGCGCGTCGTTGCGTTCAAACTCCAAATTTAGGGCTTTGGTCAACAGATCGAAATCCAGATCCCGGTTCACCGCAAATGAAGCGGGCACGTTGACGATCTCTTTATGAAAGCTGAACGTCACCAGCATATAAATATTCTGCTGTGATGGCGTCAGGTCATACAGGCCTCCCATGTGATCACTCCTTTCGTTCATTTTAACATAAGGCGCATGGAAATGCAACAAAAAAAAGAAAGGCGTTTTGCGCAAAGCAGCCGCCCTGCGGAACAGGACAGCTGCCTTCTGTTTATTGAACAAAGCTCAATATTTTTGTCTGACGGTGTAGCCGGTGTGCAGGATCTCATGCGCCTTATGCGAATTCGGCTCGCCGAAGAACTCCTCGTATACGCGCTTGATATCGGGGTTCTCATGGGATTTCCGGACGGGAAGCTGAATATCGTCATTATAAAGACCTGCCGCACGGACGGCGCGCACGTCGGTAAAGTTGCGCACGCTTGCGGGCTGGATGGGCTGGCCGCCGCCGTTGACGCAGCCGCCGGGACAAGCCATGACTTCGATAAAGTCATACTGCTTTTCGCCACTCTTAACCATTTCAAGCACCTTTTTGGCGTTAACGGTGCCGGAGCAGACCGCCACACGAATCACGTTGCCGGCGATGGTGTAGGTGGCTTCCTTGATGCCCTGGGTACCGCGCACATCTTCAAACTCAAGCTTGGGCAGCTCTTCTTTTGTAAGCGTTTCGTACGCCGTACGGAGCGCCGCTTCCATCACGCCGCCGGTCGCGCCGAAAATGGTGCCGGCGCCGGAGCCGAGGCCGAAGGGAAGATCGTAGGTGTCGTCAGGCAGCTCATTGAACAGGATACCCGCCTTTTTGATCATACGGGCAAGCTCTCTGACCGTCAGCACGGCGTCGATATCGGGCAGGCCCGGGACCGCAGTGTGGTCAAGACGCTCCGCCTCGAATTTCTTGGCGGTGCAGGGCATAACGCTGACAACGTAAATATCCTTGGGATCGATCCCCATCTTTTCGGCGTAATAGGTCTTGGCGGTCGCGCCGAACATTCCCTGCGGGGATTTGCAGGTGGAAAGATTGGGAATAAACTCCGGATAATAGGTCTCGCAGAACTTGATCCAGCCGGGCGAGCAAGAGGTGATCATCGGCAGATGGTCTTTTTTGGTATACCGGGTAATAAACTCGGTGGCCTCTTCCATGATGGTAAGGTCGGCGGAGAAGTTGGTATCGAACACCTTATCAAAGCCCAGCGCGCGGAGCGCGGCAACCAGCTTGCCGGTCACAACGCTGCCCATGGGATAGCCGAATTCCTCGCCGATGCCGACGCGCACCGCAGGCGCGGTCTGCACGATCACATGCTTGGCGGGGTCTTCCAGCGCGGCGGCGACTTTCGCCGTATCGTCACGCTCGGAAAGCGCGCCCGTGGGACAGACCGTGATGCACTGTCCGCAGGAAATGCAGCCCACTTCGCCCAGGGGCTTTTCAAACGCGCAGCCGATATGCGTATCAAAACCTCTGGCGTTTGCGCCGATCACGCCGACGGCCTGATTGACCGTACATACGGCGGCGCAGCGGCGGCAAAGGATGCACTTCTCGTTATCCCGGTACATATGGGAAGCGGAACGGTCGATCTCGTACGTATTCTTGGCGCCGGCAAACGCGTTTTCGTCCTCGATGCCGTAATCGTGGCAGAGCTTCTGCAGCTCGCAGGAACCGGAACGCACGCAGGAAAGACATTCTTTTTTATGGTTGGAAAGCAGCAGCTCAAGATTGACTTTTCTGGCGGCAACCAGCTTGGGCGTATTGGTCTGCACCTCCATGCCTTCGGAAACCTTGGCGACGCAGGCGGGCACGGGGCCTCTGGCGCCGGTCGCTTCCACAAGGCAGATCCGGCACGCGCCGATCTCGTTGACGTCTCTTAAATAGCACAGCGTGGGGATATTGATACCGACCTTGCGGGCAGCATCAAGAATGGTAGTGCCGGCAGGCACGGTAACGGAAATTCCGTTGATTTTTACATTCACATCAGCCATCATTCCGTTCCTCCTTATTTCTTACTGATAGCGTTTTTCTTGCAGTTCGTCATGCAAACGCCGCACTTGACGCACTTGTCGGGATCGATCACATAAGAAGGAAGCTTGTGACCGGGCGCGACGTAATCCGTCTTGCTGATGGCGCTCGCAGGACAGTTCTTCGCGCACAGGCCGCAGCCGATGCAGGCGTCCTTGTCGATGGTGAACGTCAGCAGATCCTTGCACACGCCGGCGGGACATTTCTTGTCGCGCACGTGGGCAATGTACTCGTCCTTGAAGCGCAGATAGGTGGAAAGCACGGGATTGGGAGCGGTCTGGCCGAGCGCGCACAGCGAGTTGTTCTTGATGTAGTAGCAAAGCTCTTCCATCTTGTCCAGATCTTCCATAGTGCCCTTGCCGGAGGTGATCTTTTCCAGAATTTCATACAGACGTCTGGTGCCCACGCGGCAGGGCGTGCACTTGCCGCAGGACTCGTCCACCGTAAAGCCGAGGAAAAACTTGGCGATATCGACCATGCAGTTGTCCTCGTCCATGATGATCAATCCGCCTGAGCCGACGATAGAACCGATCGCCGCAAGACTCTCGTAGTCGATGGGCGTATCCAGGAACTCCGCCGGGATGCAGCCGCCGGAAGGACCGCCGGTCTGCGCAGCCTTGAACTTTTTGCCGTTCGGGATGCCGCCGCCGATATCCTCGACGATCTCGCGCAGCGTGGTGCCCATGGGGATCTCCACAAGGCCGGTGCGGTTGATCTTGCCGCCGAGCGCAAACACCTTGGTGCCCTTGCTGGTCTCGGTGCCCATGGAGCTGAAAAATTCCGCGCCCTTGAGGATGATCTGCGGAATGTTGGCGTAGGTTTCCACGTTGTTGTTATTGGAGGGCTTGCCGAACAGACCTTTCTCCGCCGGGAAGGGCGGACGGGTCCTGGGCTCACCGCGGTTGCCTTCGATGGAGGTCATAAGCGCCGTTTCCTCGCCGCAGACAAACGCGCCGGCGCCCAGACGGATGTGCAGGTCAAAATCAAAGCCGCTGCCGAAGATATTCTTGCCCAGCAGGCCGTAGCTGCGGGCGTCGTCGATCGCCTTCTGCAGATGCGCGACGGCGATGGGATATTCCGCACGCACGTAAACGTAACCCTCGGTCGCGCCGATGGCGTAACCGCAGATGGCCATGGCTTCCACGATGCAATGGGGATCGCCTTCCAAAATGGAACGGTCCATAAACGCGCCGGGGTCGCCCTCGTCCGCGTTGCAGACCACGTATTTCTGGTCTGCTTTATAAAGAGATGCAAAATACCATTTTTTACCGGTGGAGAAGCCGGCGCCGCCGCGGCCGCGAAGGCCGGAATCGGTGACGACCTTGATGACTTCCTCGGGCGTCATCTCGTTGAGCACCTTGTTCAGCGCGGCATAACCGTCCATTGCGATATACTCGTCAATGTTTTCGGGATCGATCGTACCGCAGTTGCGCAGCGCGACGCGCTCCTGCTTTGCATAGAACGTGGCGTCCTTCAGCGCGCTGACAGGCTTGCTGCCCTCGCTGTACACGAACTCCTCGACAACGCTGCCGCCCTTGAGGTGCTTTTCAACGACCTCTTTCGCTTTTTCAGCGGTCATTTTAACATATGTAACTTTTTCTTTGCCTGCCTCCAGGACCTCGATCACGGGCTCATACTGACAGATACCGATACAGCCGGTCTGTGTGACGCTCACCTTATCGGAAAGGCCCGCCTTGGCGATTTCCTCCGTCAGGGTATCCAGCACGGGACGCGCGCCGGCAGCAATACCGCAGGTCGCCATACCGACGACGACGCGGATGTCGCCGCTGCCCTCTTCAGGCAGAACTTTACTTCTCATTTTTTCTCTGATCGCAGCAAGATCTGCTAATGATTTCATAGAGCAAATATTCCTTCCTTCAATTTTGGATTATTTCCGGTTTATTCGTACTTTTTCAGAATGTCGGGAATCATATCCGGCGTCAGACGACCGTAAACGTCTTCATTGATCATCATAACGGGTGCAAGACCGCACGCGCCGATGCAGCGGCAGGCCTCCAGCGAGAATTTCGCGTCGTTGGTGCATTCGCCCGGCTCAATGCCCAGCAGCTCGCAGAGCTTGTCCAGCACCTGCTGGGAACCCTTGACGTAACACGCCGTACCCAGACAGACGGAAATGTTGTACGTGCCCTTGGGAGAAAGCGCGAACTGCGCATAGAACGTGGCTACGCCGTACACCTTTTCCATGGGGACGTCCAGCCCCTCGGCGATCATCTTCTGCACCTCGTAAGGCAGATATCCGTAAATCGCCTGCGCTTCCTGCATCACTGCCATCAGGCGGCTTCTGTCACCGTTTGCCGCAGCAATGACGTCTTTGAGCTTTGCTTCCTGCTCGGGCGTTCCCTGAAAGGGAAGCTTGCTGATCTTTTTGACCATAAATTTTCCTCCGTATAAAAATATCCAAAAATAAACGAACCCGCGTCTGCGCGGCAAGAAAAAACAGAAAGCCGCGTAAACTCACAGTACAGTATAGCATATGTTTTTTTCCGCGTAAATAGGAAAATGCAAAAAAATTGACAAAATTTTGACAATTTATGCCCGCGCGCCGAAAAACATTTGACCTTTCCGGTGCGTTGTGTTATATTTTATTTAATTTAGCATAAAAAGGGGCGTCAGTCATGCAAAGATTTTTCCTTTGGGAAAACGATATTCCGCTTTTTGATCCCGCTTACGGCGATTTTAAGCCGTATATCGACCTGTATCTGCCCGAAAACGGGGAAGACAAAAATCCCTGTATCGTGGTCATCCCCGGCGGCGGCTACGGCTGGGTAAGCGTGCAGGACGAGGGCGATAAGATCTGCCGTTTTCTGAATGCGCACGGCTACGCGGCCGCGATGCTCAATTACCGGATCGCGCCGTATAAACATCCCGTTTATCTGCTGGACGCGCAGCGCGCCATCCGGCTGGTACGCTTTCACGCGGCAGACTGGAACATCGACCCGGAGAAAATCGGGACCATCGGTTTTTCCGCCGGCGGACATCTGTGCTGCATGACGGCCGTGTGTTATGACGACGGAAAACCGGACGGCGACGAGATAGACAAGGCCTCCTGTCGGATCAATACGGCCGCGCCCTGCTACGCCGTGACGACGCTGGACAAAAACGTCGCCCATTCCGACACGCGCAAAAATTTCCTGGGCGGTAAAGACGACGAGGCGCTCGCCTATGCGTTTTCAACGGAGAATATGCTGCGCGACGATATGCCGCCGATCTTCTTATGGCATACGGCCGCGGACGACGTTGTGCCGCCGGAATGCTCCCTGCGCCTGGCTTCGGCGCTGATCAAACGCAGGCTGCCGTGCGAGCTGCACATCTTTCCCTTCGGCGGACATGGCCTGAACCTGGCTGCCGGAACGCCCCTGGCCGATCAGTGGCCGGCGCTTTATATCCGGTGGCTGGACCACTATAACCGATAGGCAATTCCGATATTGCATTTGCGGCTGAGATATGATACTATAAAGGAAGATTTATAATACATGAGGTAGAATACAAATGGCTTACGATTTTAAGACCGCTGAAGCGAAGTGGCAAAAAAAATGGGAAGAATCCGGCGTTTTCCACGCGCTTGACAAATCCCCGAAAGAAAAATTTTACGCCCTGGTGGAATTTCCCTACCCCAGCGGCGCAGGCATGCACGTGGGACATATCAAGGCCTATTCCGGCTTGGAGGTCGTGAGCCGGAAACGCCGCAAGCAGGGCTATAACGTACTGTTCCCCATCGGCTTCGACGCTTACGGTCTGCCCACCGAGAACTACGCGATCAAGACGGGCATCCACCCGCGGGCCGTTACCGACAACAACATCGCGAAATTCACGGGACAGCTGCAGAGAGTCGGCTTTTCCTTTGACTGGAGCCGCGTGATCGACACCACGCAGGAGGACTACTACAAGTGGACACAGTGGATCTTTCTGAAAATGTTTGAACACGGGCTCGCCTTCCGCGACAAAACGCTTGTAAACTACTGCCCGTCCTGCAAGGTCGTACTCTCCAACGAGGACAGCCAGGGCGGCAAGTGCGACATCTGCCATTCCGACATCATCCAAAAATCAAAGGACGTCTGGTACCTGCGCATTACGGCGTACGCCGACAAGCTGCTGGAGGGACTGGACACGGTGGATTATCTGCCCAACATCCGGCTGCAGCAGGAAAACTGGATCGGCCGTTCCACGGGCGCCTTTGTGAATTTTGCCGTAAAAGACACAGAAGAAAAGCTGCGTATTTACACGACGCGGCCGGATACGCTGTTCGGCGTCACCTTTATGGTCATGGCGCCCGAACACCCGCTGCTGGACAAATATAAAGACCGTATCCGCAACTTTGCGGAGGTGGAAGCCTACCGCGCCGCCAGCGCGAAAAAGACCGAATTTGAGCGCACGCAGCTTGTCAAGGACAAAACGGGCGTAAAGCTTGACGGTTTTACGGCCGTCAACCCCGTCAACGGACAGGAGATCCCCGTTTTCATCTCCGATTACGTGATGATGGGCTACGGCACGGGCGCCATTATGGCGGTGCCCGCCCACGACCAGCGCGACTATGAATTTGCGAAAAAATTCGGCGTGGATATCATTGAGGTCATTCGCGGCGGCGACATGGAAAAAGAAGCCTATACCGGCGACGGCGAGATGATCAATTCCGGCTTTTTAAACGGGCTGACCAACAAAAAAGAGAGCATTGCCGCCGCGATCCGCTATCTGGAAGAACGCGGCCTCGGAGAAAAAGGCGTGCAGTACAAAATGAAGGACTGGGCATTTAACCGCCAGCGCTACTGGGGCGAACCCATCCCGATCGTCTACTGTGACGACTGCGGTATGGTGGCGGTCCCCTACGACGAGCTGCCGCTGCGTCTGCCGAAGGTGGAAAACTTCGCGCCCGGCTCCGACGGCGAAAGCCCCCTTGCCAAGATCCCGGAATTTGTCAACTGCACCTGCCCGAAATGCGGGAAGGCCGCGCGCAGAGAAACGGACACAATGCCGCAGTGGGCCGGCTCCAGCTGGTATTTCCTTCGCTATATCGATCCGCACAACAACGCGGTTTTTGCCGACCGGGACAAACTGAACTACTGGGGCATGGTCGACTGGTACAACGGCGGTATGGAGCACGTTACGCGCCATATGATCTATTCCCGCTTCTGGCATAAGTTCCTTTACGATCTGGGCGAGGTGCCCTATGCGGAGCCGTACGCCAAGCGCACCGCGCAAGGCCTGATCTTAGGGCCGGACGGCGAAAAAATGAGCAAATCCAAGGGCAACGTAGTGGATCCCAACGACGTTGTGGACGCGCTCGGCGCGGACGTATTGCGCACCTACGTCCTGTTTATGGGCGATTACGAAAAAGCGGCGCCGTGGAGCGAAAACAGCGTAAAGGGCTGCAAACGCTTTATTGACCGCGTATGGGGCCTTTGCGATATCCTGACGCCGGGCGAGGGCTACTCCAAAGAACTGGAAAGCGCCTTCCACAAAACGATCAAAAAGGTTTCGGAAGACATTGAAAACCTGAAATACAACACCGCCATCGCGGCGCTGATGACGCTGCTTAATCAGATCTACGACAAAGGCAGCATCACCGAAGCGGAATTGTTTACGTTTATTTCGCTGCTCAATCCCTTTGCGCCGCACATAACGGAGGAAATGAACGAAAAACTCGGGAAGTCCGAGCTGCAGGCCGTTTCCGCGTGGCCCGTTTACGACGAAGCCAAATGTGTGGACGAGACCATCGAGCTTGCCGTACAGATCAACGGCAAGGTCCGCGCGCGGATCACCGTCGCCGCCGACTGCGACGACACAACCGCCATCGCGGCCGCAAAAGAACATCCGGACGTTCAAAATATGATCGCGGGTAAAACCGTGGTCAAGGAGCTGTACGTCAGGGGCAGACTTGTAAATATCGTTGTAAAATAACTAGCCAACAGAAGCAATGACAGAGAACAAACCCAATCTTATCTATCTTTTTGCCGACCAGCTTCAGCTGAAAGCGCTCGGATACGCAGGCAACGCGCTTGCGAAAACAACCTTTCTGGACGCGCTGGCAGCAATCAGCGTGAATATGCCCAACGCCTGTTCCGGCCATCCCCTGGGCGGGCCGTACAGAGCTTCCCTGTTCACAGGGAAATACTCCACCTCCACCGGCATGGTCATGAACGCGCTGCGTATTGCGCCGGTCCACCGTACCTTTGCGCACATTTTGCATGACAACGGTTACGAAACGGCGTTTATCGGCAAGTGGAACATGTATTCCGCAAAGCTCGGCCGCAGCCACGCTGTGCGGGACTCCTTTATCCCGGCGGACGAGAACCGTCTGGGCTTTGACGACTTTTTCGCCGCGTACGATTACCATCACTACTATTACGCGCCGGCGGCGTATTACCACACCGACAGCAGCGAAAAGCGGTTCGCGCGCGGCTATGAACCGGATTTTCAGACCGATCTTGCCATAGAAAAACTCCGGGAATACGCGGACAAAAAACAGCCGTTTGCCATGTTTGTCTCTTTCGGCACGCCGCACGATCCGTGGACGAAGGAAAACGTGCCTGCAAAATATTACGATCTGTTCCGCGACACGGATTTCCCGCTGCCGGAAAACTACAGCCCGAAAAACGACCCGCACGCCGACGCATGGGGCCGTATGAACAAAAAAGAACGCGCCATGCTGCCGGAGTGGCAGCGCTGCTATGCCGCCATGACCGCGAACCTCAGCGATAACGTCGGCCGCCTGTATGAGGCGCTCAAACAGACTGGACTTGCGGACGATACGATCTTTGTTTTTACCTCCGACCACGGCGAGATGTTCGGCGCGCACGGCAGGCGTGAAAAAAACATTTTTTACGATGAAGCCGTAAACGTGCCATTTTTGATCCGGTACGGCGACAGGCTGCCCGCCGGCGTAAATTTGACGCCCCTGAATACGGTGGACATCCTGCCGACTCTTATGTCGCTGATGAACATGAAAGAGGACGCCTGCTTTGAGGGAAAAGATCTTTCCGAAGCGATCAGAAACGGCAAGCAGGCAGACAACGCCTGCCTGCTGATGGGGACCGGCCCCACCGCCGTTTGGGGCGCAAACCGGGAATGGCGCGGCTTACGGAACGACCGGTTCACCTACGCAGTCTACCGCGCCGACAGCGAAGAATTCCTGTTTGACAATATCGAAGATCCGCTGCAGATGCACAATCTGGCGTCGGAGCCGGACTGCAAACCGCAGCTGCGCGAGCTGAAAAACAAACTGTTTGCCGAAATGGCCCTGATCGGCGACGATTTTGAACCGAACGTCTTTTATAAAAAGAACTGGATCACACGCAGGATGATCAGACCGGTCCTTCCGAAACGGAAGGATCCCGGCGCAAAAAGGTGAGAAAATGGACGAAAAATATCCGCTTTTTACGCTGCTGATTGAAATCACGAAAAAATGCAACGCCGCCTGCGACCAGTGCGGCAGCCGCTGCGATATCCACAGCGAGGAACTGCTCTCCAAGGAACAGATCCTTGCCGCGCTGCGGGATATCCGCGACAATATCGGCACGTATACCATGCTCAACATCTCCGGCGGAGAACCGCTGATGCGCCGCGATCTGTTTGAGATCATGCAGGAAGCGACCGCCATGGGCTTTGACTGGGGCATGGTGACCAACGGTTCGCTGATCACGGACAAAACCATTGAGGAAATGCGGAAAAGCGGCATGAAGACCATTACGGTCAGCGTAGACGGTCTGCGGGAAACGCACGATTCCCTGCGCCATCTGCCGGGCAGCTGGGACCATATCCTCGAAGCGCTGAAAAAGCTGAAAAAAGCGGCGTTTCTCGATCACCTGCAGGTCACGTTTACCGCAAACCGGCGCAACGTTTACGAGTTTGAAGAGCTGTACCGCATTCTGAGCCCCATCGGGCTGGATTCCATCCGCGTCAGCTTTATGGACCCGATCGGCCGCGCGCTGGATAATACCGACCTGCTGCTTACGCGGGAAGAGATCCTGTATATCACAGACCTTGCGAACAGGATCAACGCCCACCCGCGCAACACGCGCATCGAGTGGGGCTGCCCGCACTTTTTGGGGAAACAGCTGAACAACCGGCGTTTTCTGTGTTTTGCGGGCATTTATACAGCCTCCGTTTTATATAACGGCGACATTTTCGTTTGCCCGAACGTCCCGCACAGGAAAGAGCTTATTCAGGGAAACATTCTGACCGACAGCATCAGCGAAACCTGGAAAAACGGTTTTACGTATTTCCGGAACCGTCCGCTGCCGTCCAAATGCGGGGACTGCAACTATCGGAACGTCTGCAAAGGTGATTCCCTGCATACGCTTGATTTTGATACCAACGAGCCGCTGTTCTGTTACCGGGATTATTTGGAGCAGCCGCCGATACAAACCTATAAGGACGCGCTTTTTGCAAGATATCCGGACGTATCTTTTTACGAGATCTCCGGCGGTGAGCCCGACGCGGATGAGATCATCATTGAACCGGACGCCTTTTTGTCGATCCGCCAGTATTTCCATCTCGGCAGAAAGAATCCGCAGTCGATGTATGAACAACAGATGGCGCTTATCGGTTTTTCCGCCTGCAAAACGAGCGTGGTGCGGTACGTGATTCCCTGCGACGGCGCCCTGCGGGCGGAGGATAACGCAATTTTTTCAGGAAAAATCCTGAAAACTGTTGACAACGAGCTGGAAATCATTAATAATAATTATTACAGGAGTGATGACCGCGTACTATGCGGCAGCGAGTGCAATAATAAAGACCCGATGAAATTTCTCGGCTTTATTCACAGCCATCCCACGCAGAGTGAACTGCAGTATTCAACAGGCGACGACAGGATCCACGCCCGTATGCTGCATAAATTCGGCGCTTACTTCGGCATTCTTGTGCACCCCGCAAGCGGCGCCATGGGCGCTTACTACGGCAAAGAGCTTCGGCAGGCAAAGCTTGTCATACCGGAGTTATGATAAAAAAGGAGATGTTTTTCATGCGCGATTTCTTTTTAAGAGTCTTCGATGCAATAAAGGCTTTTTTCCAAAGGATTTTCCATATCCGTACGCAGCAGCAAGCAGTCGAGATCCCCGAAGAAAACAATTCCGTGGATTTTCCCGTCGTATGCTATTACGGCTGCCCCAACAGCAATAAAGCGAAAAAACTGCAGCTGAGCAAAAAGCTGTACAGATAGATAAAAAAAAACGGAGGTGTTTAACATGCGTGAGTTTTTTATCCGCGTTTGGGAATGGATCAAACGCGTGTTCCACATCAAGTCCAAAAACGACGTCGTTTGTTATTACGGCTGTCCCAACAGCAACAAAGCAGCAAAACTGCAGCTGAGCAAAACGTTGTACAGATAACGCGTTTCGGGAGGTGTATTCCATGCGCGCGTTTTTTGCCCGTATATGGGCGTGGATCAAAAAAGTACTGCATATCAAATCCAAACAGGACAACGATCCCGGTGAAATTGTGGACTATTACGGCTGCCCCAACAGCAACAAAGCAAAAAAACTGCAGCTGAGCAAAAACATCTACAGATAAAAAGTCTGCGCGGCGTTAAAAGCCGCGCACTTTTTTTGCAAAAAAAAATCCTGCCCTTACGGACAGGAATTTTTTGTTTGAAGATCAGTCTTCGTTGATGGCGATAACAACGCCGGAACCAACGGTACGGCCGCCTTCACGGATAGCGAAGCGAAGACCTTTTTCGATAGCGATGGGGGTGATCAGCTCAACGTCCATATCAACGTTGTCGCCGGGCATGCACATCTCAGTGCCTTCGGGCAGGGAGATAACGCCGGTCACGTCGGTGGTTCTGAAATAGAACTGCGGACGATAGTTGTTGAAGAAGGGCGTATGTCTGCCGCCTTCATCCTTGGTCAGAACGTAAACCTGACCGGTGAACTTGGTGTGAGGATGAATGCTGCCGGGCTTAGCAAGAACCTGACCTCTTTCGATCTCGGTTCTCTGCACGCCACGAAGCAGGCAGCCGATGTTGTCGCCGGCCTCGGCATAGTCGAGGATCTTGCGGAACATTTCGATACCGGTCACAACGACCTTTCTCTTCTCATCGGTCAGACCAACGATCTCAACTTCTTCGCCGGTCTTCAGCTGGCCTCTTTCCACTCTGCCGGTGGCAACGGTACCACGACCGGTGATCGTGAACACGTCTTCTACGGGCATCAGGAAGGGCATGTCGGCCTTACGGTCGGGCGTGGGGATATAGGAGTCAACAGCGTCCATCAGTTCCCAGATGCAGGCGATCTCGGGAGCGTTCACGTCGCCGCCGTCATATTCCAGAGCCTTCAGAGCAGAACCCTTGATGATGGGGGTCTCGTCGCCGGGGAATTCATACTCGTCGAGCGTCTCACGGACTTCCATCTCAACCAGTTCGATGAGCTCTTCGTCATCGACCTGATCGCACTTGTTCAGGAAAACGATGATATAGGGCACGCCTACCTGACGGGCAAGCAGAAGGTGCTCTTTGGTCTGCGCCATGGGGCCGTCGGTCGCGGCGATAACCAGGATCGCGCCGTCCATCTGCGCAGCACCGGTGATCATGTTCTTGATATAGTCGGCATGGCCGGGGCAGTCAACGTGCGCATAGTGACGGCTTTCCGTCTCATATTCCACGTGCGCGGTGTTGATCGTGATACCACGGGCTCTCTCTTCGGGAGCTTTATCGATGTTGGCGTAATCAACGAAATCCGCCTCGCCCTTCATAGCGAGAGTCTTGGTGATGGCAGCGGTAAGCGTGGTCTTGCCGTGGTCAACG
>JAFSXY010000129.1 GCA_017443805.1 Clostridia bacterium
ACGCTATGCCGTTGAGGAAGTCCTGAGATATTATTTTGCCAATCGTACGAATGACACCCCATGGGTCATGCTCCCTATTGAAAGCTTCGATGCCTATTATGGCAACACCAATTTCAGCAGAAAATGGCTGAGTAAGCTGCCGAAAGAGATCATTACAAGAGAATATCATAGAGACGTCAGCAGAATCAGGATCAAGGATTTGCTTTAAATGCTAAAAGAATAGACTTCAATTATTTTTTTTGCTGTGTCTTCCATAATCTCACAGACGATACCCCATGGGTCGTACCCAGTGGAAAGCTTCGACGCTTATTACGGAAACACCAATTTCAGCAGATAGTGGCTGAGTATAATTCCCGGAGAATTCATAATCAGAGATAAGACATATTTTGGGAAAAGCAGATATAAAATCGGTCTTTTGTCCACATTATAGGCATCCCTATGTCAGTTACAGTATTTTGATAAAAACCGAAATCTTCTCTCATATGCCTCTTTAACAATTTCACTTTCTTTTGCCATCTCGTAAGCATGAATGCAGCCAAGCTCGCTTGCAGTTGTCCTCGCAAAACGATAATGATAAGGTAACGCCGGTAAAACAAGTGCTCCTCCGTGACAGAACAGTACCTTTGTATTTGATTTTAAGGCCTCCGGCGTGTATAATACAGATCTGACAAAACCGGTTGGTGACGACTCTGCCGGTATATTCAGTCGGCGCACCTTTACACCGGGGATATCATGCTCATATTCAAACAGCCCCTTATATCTATGCCGAACAAAGGAGATTCCGAGCCGGGTTCTGAAGGCGGGAATGCGTGAAATACTTTTAAAGTCCGGATGAATTGCATATTTCATGTTGACTTATCCTTTCGTTTCACTTTTTTAAGTTTAGCTTCGGTTTATAAATACAATTTATGATAACACGACGGAGGTGAGAAGATGTTCCACATTTTGGTGGTTGACGACGATAAAAACACGCGGCGGCTTTTGACTGCGGTGCTGGAGGCGGAGAATTATTCCGTATCCACGGCCGAAAACGGGGAAGAGGCGCTGGCTGTTTTGGATAAAACGCAAGTGGATCTGATCGTGCTGGATATTATGATGCCGAGGATGGACGGCTATGAACTGACGACGCTTTTACGTGAAACGAACAACGATCTGCCCATCCTGATGCTGACGGCAAAGCACCTGCCGGAGGACAAGCACAAGGGCTTTCAATCCGGCACGGACGATTATATGACGAAGCCCATCGACGAAACGGAAATGCTGCTGCGCATCAAAGCCCTGCTGCGCCGCGCGAAAATCGCCAGCGAGCGGAAAATCGTGATCGGTTCCGTTACGCTGGATTACGACAGCTTTACGGTCACGGATTCCGCCTCCGGCGAAAAACAGACGCTGCCGCAAAAGGAATTTCTGCTGCTGTATAAGCTGCTGTCTTATCCCGGAAAGATATTCACCCGCATTCAGCTCATGGACGAGATCTGGGGCGCGGACAGCGAGACCGGTTGGGAGACCGTGACGGTGCATATCGGGCGGCTGCGCAAACGGTTTGAGGGCTGGAATGCGTTTTCCATTGAATCCGTGCGCGGCCTCGGCTACAGGGCGGTGAAAAACGAATGAACAAAAAAGAAGACAGAAAATCGCGCATTGCGCTCACGCTTTTATTCGCCGGGCTGACATTCGGGATCCTGCTTTTGTTCCTTGCCCTCGTGGCGGTCATTGTTGTCGTATTCGTAAAAACAGACCTTGTTTCGGTCGTCTCCTCGGTTGACGTAAACAAGGCTCTTATCATATTTCTTTTTGTATTATTCTGCCTTGTCACAGGCGCGGGGATCTCCTTCCTGCTCAGCCGGATCCTGACAGGACCGATCAATAAAACGATCAATACGATCAACCGATTGGCGGAGGGTGATTATAAGGCGAGACTCGAGATCGGCAAGCCCTTGAGCAACCACCCCACAATCATCGAAATCACGGACAGTTTCAATCAGATGGCGGCGCGGCTCGACAAAACGGAGATCCTGCGCACCGATTTCGTCAATAATTTTTCCCATGAATTCAAAACGCCCATCGTTTCGATCATGGGCTTTGCAAAGCTCCTGAAACGCGGCAATCTCTCATCCGAGGAGCAGCGGGAGTATATCGACGTGATCGAGGAGGAATCCGGGCGGCTCTCCAACATGGCGGTGGGGATTTTGCAGCTTTCAAAAATCGAGAATCAGAGCGTGCTCAGTCAAAAGCACATGTATAACCTCTCGGAGCAGATCCGCAACTGCGTATTGCTGCTGGAGAAGAAGTGGACGGAGAAAGGGCTGGAGCCAGAGCTTGTTTTCGACGAATATGAGATCGAGGCGGACGAGGACCTGCTCAAGCAGGTATGGCTGAATCTGATCGACAACGCCGTGAAATTCTCGGAGCCGGATTGCGCTTTCCGGATCTCGATCGAAAAAAAGGAAAATGAGATCCATGTCCACGTTGCGAACACCGGGCCCGATATCCCTGCGCAGAGTCTGCCGTATATCTTCGATAAATTCTATCAGGCGGATGAATCCCATTCCGGCAAGGGCAACGGCATCGGTTTGGCCGTCGTGAAACGGATCGTCAACCTGCACGGCGGCGAGGTTAGCGTGCAGAGCGGCGGCGGAAAAACGGCGTTTACGGTCACGATCCCGCAATAAATGACATGGCTGCGCGGCTTTTTTAGCCTGACGCAGCCTTTCTTTATGTCAAGGGAGATAATCGTATATACGCATAAAACAGAGGAATCACGAACACAACGCTGTCAAACCGGTCCATCACGCCGCCGTGCTCCGGCATGAGCGAGCTGAAATCCTTGATCCCGTGCTCCCGTTTGACGTATGAAAAAAACAGGTCTCCCACGGTCCCTGCACACGCGCCGAGAAAGCCGAATCCCAGCAGCGGCGCCGTCGGCACAGGCGCTTTTATCAGAAAAAGCACAAGCGAATAAACTGCCATGCAAAGAACGCCGAACAGCAGACCGCCGCCGAAGCCCTCCACGGTTTTATTGGGGCTGATCGTCGGCGCCAGCTTATGCTTGCCAAGCAAGCGTCCGAACAGCTGCGCGCCTGTATCCGCGCCCCACGCGGCGACAAAGGGGATAAGCGCCAGCCGTTTTCCGTTTTCTTCCTGTATCACAGGCAGCAGCAGCGAGAAAAAGGACGGAACAACAATAGCGGAAAGACATACGTAGGCGATTGTTTTTGTCATGCCGCCTTTTTC
>JAFSXY010000130.1 GCA_017443805.1 Clostridia bacterium
AGGCTTATCGTTGTCGCCTTGTTGTAGGCGGTGTTCTGCTTCGTTGTGCTCGTCAGCGTGGCGATCGTGCCGGGCGTACCGTCCGCGTTGACGGTCGCCTCGGTTTTATAGTAGTGGTAATTCGCCTTGCAGGTCTTGCTGTAAATGGCGTAGACCGTATCGTCGTAGTTATCCACCTCAATCGTATTCGTACCGTTCGGCACCACCACGCCCGTGGTAGTGGCGGTCTTTGACGTCGCCCAGCCCTCAAAGGTCCAGGTGCCGGTGGTCTCGTCCACCTTGGTGGGCTTATAAGTGGCGGGGATCGCACGGTCCACCTTTGTGGAGGAAGAACTGGTGTTTTTCTGCGTAAGCGCCGTAAAGGTCCCCGTGCCGCCGTTTTCGCCGCTGTCAAACTTCACCGTGTAGGTCGGCTGCACCGTCACGGTAATCGTGCTGGAAGCATCCCCTCTGGCCGCCTTGATCTTAAAGGTCTTGGTCGTTACGGTGGAGCTGGTCTCGGGGATCGTCGCAACGGTGCTTGCACCGCCGGTACCATTGGTACAGGTCACGTCGCCCCAGTTGTCGTCCGTGATCGACCATTGAGGATCCTGATACCAGTTAACGCCGTACTGATCCTTTACAACGGCCTTGATCGAAGAAGTTTTGACTGTTCCGCCGCCCTTCGCTTTGGCCGTTATAGTTTGATTGGAAAAGTTTGTGTCGGCGGAAATGGAGGAAGCCTTGGGCATGCCGGAACTTGGAACCGCAGTAATCGTTCCGTATGCAGGTTTTTCACTCGCAGGCCAAACCTTAAGTTCGGATTTTGCATAGACATGCTGTCCCGAAATGGTACACTCGCACTGCGTATTACTCTTTGTAAGCGTCAAAGGAACATCCACCCATGTTCCGCTGCTGTTTTTTACCTGCAAATACATATAGAATTTCAGTTCTCGAACTGCACGTCCTGCAAAGTTATAGTAATACGTGATTTTTGTGGGGAATTCATCTGTTGTCAAACCGGCACAGTTGGAATCTTCACCACCTCCGGAAGAAAGACCAAACGTGTTATATCGGTAACCCTTAAAGTCAATCTTCCAGTTATCTTTGGAAGCGATCGCCGAGCTGGTCTGCGCGGACGTTCCGTTATTTTTACAGCCGTAAACCCGGAACTGTTCGCTGTTCCAACCGCCCGTATCGTTTTCAGAATTGATTACAACACGCCACTCGTACTGTCCAGCAGTAGCGGCCTCGGATTTCGGCAGCACAGCCGACCAGTTGAGCATACCGACGCTGAGCAGCATAACCAGCGAAAGCAGGATGCTGAACACAGACGTTGTGCGTTTTACTTTTTTATTCATCAGTCTTCACTCCTATATCTACAGACTTTTACTCAGTATTATAATAACAAAAAAATAAATATTTGCCTATTGGCAGATTTACAAAAAAACCGAAACAATTCTTGTGGATTTTTACAAAATGGAGCGTTTAATGAAAGCCATTTCCTTCTTTGATAAATTCCATCAGATTGACGTGACGGATCCCGTTTCGCTGCTGGAGGATGTAATCCGTTGTAACGACGTAACAGGGATAACCGTCTTTGATGTTTTCCAGCGGCCGGTATTCCCGATCCTCGGTTTCTTTGCTTGCGGCAATTGTATAAGCGACCTGAACATAAGCGTAGTTTGCCTGCGGGTCTCGCAAAATGAAATCGCACTCAAATTTTCCGAATCTGCCTACGCTGACGGAATCATCACAGGATCTGGCATAAAGATAAACAATGTTTTCAAGAACAGGTCCGTAATTGATCTGATTGTCCGTGTTTTCCGAATAAAAAAAACCGAGATCCGCAAGATAATATTTCTTTTCTCCGCGCAGAGATTTTTTTGATTTCATATCAAATCGCGGGCATTCGTATAAAATTTTTGCGTCAACCAGCGCCCTTACATAACGGGAAACCGTTTGTTTCGTCACGTTGTAGCCGTTCTTTCGCAATGCGCTGCACAGACTTGTCAAACTTGTCGTCGCGCCGAAATTATTTATAATAAAGCGCCTTACGGTTTCAAAGGTCTCTTTCTCCCGTATTTTGACACGCCGACGAATATCTTTTTCAAATATTTCTTCAACAACGCCCTGTACATATCTCCGCTTATCCGCAACGTCGTCAAAAAAAATCGCTCTCGGGAAGCCGCCTTCCAAAATATATTTGTTCAGTTCAATCATGGTATTTGCATGGATCTCTTTTCCGTAAAACTGTTTCATACCTTCATATTCTTCAAAACTGAGCGGATACATCTCAAATTCAAGATACCTTCCTGTCAGCTTTGTGGTAATCTCGCCGCTTAAAAGATAGGAATTTGATCCGGTGATAAAAATTGACCATCCGCCTTCCGTTCTGAAACCGTTTATGACCTCCTCAAAACCGACAACATTTTGTATTTCGTCAATGAAAAGGTATTTCAACCCTGCGACGTGCGCATGGGATGCAATACTGTTTTCCAGAGCGGACGCTGTTTTGATCGATTTGAACGCACGTGTGTCAAGATCCATATAGATAATGTTTTCCTGTCTAACACCGTTTTGAATAAGCTCCCGGGCGATCGTCTGCATCAAGCTTGATTTTCCGCACCGACGGACGCCTGTAATCACCTTAATAATGTCGTCCGTATGATAAAAGCCCCGGATTTTTTTTAAATATTTTTCTCTTACGTACAGTTCCATACAGCAAAAAACCTTTCCGTTTTGATTGATCTCAGCATATCGCAAAAATCAAAAAAAGTCAAGTTAACGCTACCGTTTTTGCAAAAAATTCAATTTTGGTAGTCTTAACAAGGTTTTTTTTAAAAATCAGCCGGACGAAAAACCGTCCGGCTGACAAAAACCTTTACCGTATTACCACTTTGCCTTGGTTGCGATATCATCCAACGCAAGCTTGATGAAATCATCCACGCTGTGCACACCCTGATCGCCGAAGCCGCGCTTGCGCACGGATACGGCGCCGTTTTCGGCCTCCTGATCGCCGACCACAAGCATATAGGGGATCTTTTGCAGCTGCGCCTCGCGGAGCTTATACCCCAGCTTCTCGCTGCGGGTATCCACCTGCGCGCGGATGCCGTAGGCGTCCAGCTTATCGGCAACCGCCTGACAGGCCGCCTGATGGCGGTCCGCGATGGGCAGAAGAATGACCTGCGTGGGACTCATCCACATCGGCAGCGCGCCTGCATACGTTTCAATGAGGTACGCAAGCGTCCGCTCGTAGCAGCCCAGCGACGTACGGTGGATGATATAGGGCAGCTTTTTCTCGCCGTCGGCATCCGTATAATACATGCCGAACTTTTCGGCAAGCAGCATATCGATCTGGATGGTGACGATGGTATCCTCTTTGCCGTAGACGTTATGGTACTGGATATCGAGCTTGGGCCCGTAGAACGCGGCCTCGTCGATGCCGATCTCGTAGTCCACGTCCAGATCCTTGAGGATGCGCGCCATCGTATCCTGCGCCACGTTCCACTGCTCCGGCGTGCCCTCGTATTTCGCCGTGTTGTTCGGATCCCACTGTGAGAAGCGGAAGGTGCATTTATCCAGCAGGCCCACCGTGCCGAGGAAGTATTTGCACAGCTCCAGACAGCCCTTGAATTCCTCCTCCAGCTGATCGGGACGCAAAACGAGGTGCCCCTCGGAGATCGTAAACTGGCGCACACGGATCAGACCGTGCATTTCGCCCGAATCCTCGTTGCGGAACAACGTGGACGTCTCGCCCAGACGCATGGGAAGCTCCCGGTAGGAACGCGGCTTATTGAGATAGACCTGATACTGGAACGGACAGGTCATGGGACGCAGCGCATAGCACTCTTTTGTTTCGTCGTCCGGATCGCCCATGATGAACATGCCATCGCGGTAATGGTCCCAGTGGCCGGAGATCTTGTACAGGTCTCGCTTGGCCATCAAGGGCGTTTTGGTGAGCAGGTAGCCCTTCTTTTGCTCCGTATCCTCCACCCAGCGCTGCAAAAGCTGTACCACACGCGCGCCCTTGGGCATCAATACGGGCAGGCCCTGCCCGATCACGTCCACCGTTGTAAAATACTCCAGCTCTCTGCCCAGCTTATTGTGGTCGCGCTTTTTGGCCTCTTCCATGGCCTCCAGATACGCGTCCAGATCGGCCTGCTTTGAAAACGCCGTGGCGTAGATCCGCTGCAGCATCTTGTTCTTTTCGTCGCCGCGCCAGTAAGCGCCCGTACAGGAGAGCAGCTTAAACGCCTTGACCCTGCCCGTGGAGGGAATGTGCGGACCTGCGCAAAGCTCCGTAAACTCGCCCTGCTTATAAAAGCTGATCGGCTCGCCCTTGGACGCGTGCTCCTCTACCAGCTCCACCTTATAGATCTCGCCTTTCTCCTTATAATAGGCGATCGCTTCTTCGGGCGACATCCGGAAGTGTTCGATGCGCAGATCCTCTTTTACGATCTTTTTCATCTCGGCCTCGATCTTTTCCAGATCCTCCGACGAAAAAGGCGCGGGCACGTCAAAATCGTAATAAAACCCCTTGTCAATGGCAGGACCGATGGCAAGCTTTGCCTCCGGAAACAGGCGCTTGACCGCCTGCGCCAAAATATGGGACGCGGAATGCCGGTACGTGCGGCGGCCGTCCTCGTCGTCAAAGGTCAAAAACTCCACCGTGCAGTCCTCGGTCAGCTGTGTGCGCAGGTCGCGCACCTCGCCGTTGATCCTGCACGCACACACGGCCTTATAAAGCCCCGCGCCGATGCTTTTCGCAACGTCTTCAGCCGTAACGCCCGCTTCAAATGCGCGCACGTCGTCTCTTAATGTTACGTTGATCATAAAAAAACTCCTTTCAATAAAAAAACTCCATCCCGACAGTCAGATCGGGATGAAGCATAAAAATACTCCACGGTTCCACCCGCGTTGCGCAAAAAATGCACCGCTCATAAAGCCCTTAACGCGGGCTCTACGTTCCGCCTTGCGCCGAAACACGGCTTTTGCGGCGGACACTCGGGAGCGGTAACGTACGGCTGCGGTCTGCGCCGCTCACAGCAATTGCGGCGCTCTCTGAAAAACCGGTTCTGCCGACGTCTTCTCCGTCATCGTTTTCACTCTCTATTATATGCAATTCTCATAAAAAGTCAAGCGTTTCTTTATGGAAACTGCCGCACGTTCGGTCGAGCGTGCGGCAGGGCAATATTTTTGTAATTATTCTTTTTCCTCGGCGGGAGCTTCCTCGGCGGGAGCTTCCTCAGCGGGAGCGGCTTCCTCAGCGGGAGCGGCTTCCTCGGCGGGAGCGGATTCCTCAACGGGAGCGGCTTCCTCAGCGGGAGCAGCCTCTTCAACAGGAGCGGCTTCCTCGGCGGGAGCTTCCTCAGCAGGAGCGGTCTCGGCAGCCTCGGCAGCCTCGGCGGCGTTCGCCTGCGCGATCAGGTCGTCGATGGAGAACACGGCAGGACCGTTATCTTTCTCCTCCTTGGGCTCGGCGGGCTTTCTCTCGGGCGGGGGCAGAAGCGCCTTCATGGAAAGGCTGATGCGCTTCTTATCAAAATCGATATCGGTGATCTTGACCTGCACCTCGTCGCCGATGGAAAGCACGTCCTGCGGCTTCTCAATGCGCTCATGCGCGATCTGGGAAACGTGGATCAGGCCTTCCATTTTTGGGAAGATCTCGGCAAACGCGCCGAAGGTGGTCATGCGGACGACCTTGACGGTGATCACGCTGCCCACGGGATAATCTCTGCGCAGGATCTCCCAGGGGTTGTCCTCGAGCTTCTTGTAGCCGAGAGAGATCTTCTTTTTCTCGGTATCAAGGCCCTTGATGTATACGTCAACCACGTCCCCGACGTTCACAACGTCGGACGGATGTTTGATGCGCTTCCACGAAAGCTCCGTGCGGTGGATCATGCCGTCCACGCCGGGGGCGATCTCCACAAACGCACCGTAGTCGGTCAGGCTCTTCACGGTGCCGGTGTAATACTGGCCTTCCTCGGCCTGCGCCCAGAACTGCTCACGGGCTTCTCTGCGAAGGCCTCTGTTCGCCTCGCGGATGGAACCGACGGCCCTGCGGCGACGGCGGTCGATGTCGATAATGACAAACTTCACGGTCTTGTTCAGCATATCCTCCAGTCTGCCGTCGCGCGGCACGGTGGAAAGAGAAGCCGGAACAAATACGCGGACGCCGTTTACAAACACGATGAGACCTTTGCTGATGACTTCAACAACCGTTCCCTCAAGGATCCTTCCTTCGTTATGGGCTTCCACGATCGCATCCCAATACTTGATCGCGTCGTAACGGCGCTTGGACAGCATGATGGTGCCCTCTACGTCGTTCGTCTTCATGATGATCAGGTTCAGCTCGTCTCCGACTTTCAGTTCCGCGGCGGGATCTGCTGTGGGGTCGGCGCTGTACTCGTCCAGCGGGATATAACCGGTCTGTTTTCTGCCGATATCCACCTGGATCTCGTTGGGTGCAATGTGCATAACCGTTCCAACGACCTTCTGGTCGTTGCTCATGCTGCTGAGGCTTTCCTCCAGCGCCTGTTCAAAGGACATTTCCTCAGGGTCCGCAACAACCTGGGCCTGTCCTTCGGCTTCGGCTGTTGTTCCGATTGTTTCTAAGATCTCGGACATGGTGTTTACTACCTCCTTAATTTTACCTTCCGGCGTGGACGCGCCGGCGGTAGCCCCGATCGTTGAGACGCCCTCAAAATTTATTTCGGACAGGTCCGAGACGTCTTCGATAAGATACGACCGCGTGATCCCCCCGCACAGCTTATACAGCTTTTGCGTGTTGGAGGAATTGCGTCCCCCGATCACGACCATCATATCATTCTCCGCGGCGAGCGCAACGGCTTCCTTTTGCCGCAGAGCGGTAGCATTACATATTGTATCAAAGATTTTTAAATTTGTATAGAGGCTTTCTGCATTTTTTTTGCATTTTTTAAATTCTTTTTCGTCAAATGTGGTCTGGGAGACCATCGTAAACGCAGTTTGAGGCGGAAAATCGTTCTTTTGCCGGATCTGTTCCAGCTCCCGGGCGTCCGAAAAAACGTAAGACGGCGTTTTTGCGTAGCTGCGGATCCCCACCACCTCCGGGTGGTGTTCGTCGCCCGCGATCAGGATCACGTCGCCGGCGGCGGACTGCCGCTCCACAATGGCGTGGATCTTTTTTACAAACGGGCAGGTCACGTCGCAGCAGGGGATCTGTTTTTCGGCGATAAGCGCGCTTACCTGCCGCGGCACCCCGTGCGTGCGCACCACAAGCGTATAACCGGCCGGCGCGTCGTCCGGCGTTTCCACAACGCATACGCCCCGGCGGCGCAGCTGCTCAATAAAGCCCGGGTTATGGATCAGCGGGCCCAGCGTACACACGCGCGTGCCCTTTTGCAGCAGATCCTCCACGGTTTTTACGGCCCTGTCCACGCCGAAGCAGAACCCGGCCGTTTTTGCAAGTGTGATCTTCGGTTTTCTCAAAGCTTCAAACTCCAAACTCAAAACTCAGATCTCCGCCGCAAGGCAGCAAATACGTTTCACGACCTCGTCCAGCGTTAAGTCGCCGGAGTCAAGCATGACGGCGTCGTCAGCGGGCTTGAGCGGCGCGACGGCGCGGTGACTGTCGTTATAATCCCGCTGTTTGATCTCCTCTAAAAGCGCGTCGTAATCTACCGGCGTGCCCTTTTGCTCCAGCTCCAAAAAACGGCGCTTTGCGCGGATCTCCGGCGTGGCGGTCAAAAAGATCTTCAGCTGTGCGTCGGGCAGCACCACGGTGCCGATGTCGCGGCCGTCCATCAGACAGTTGTTGTTTTTGGCGATGCTGCGCTGCAGATCGAACAAAAACGCCCGCACCGCCGGGATGGCGGAAACGTTTGACGCCGCCATGGAGGCCTCCGGCAGACGGATCTCGGCGGAAACGTCCTCGCCGTCAAGGTACACCCGCTGCGCGCCGTCAATAAACCTCAGCTCGATTTTGATTTCTGCCAGCACCGGGATCACGTCCTCTTTTTTCGCGGTATCCAGCCCTCTGCGCAGGACCGCAACGCCGACCGCGCGGTAAAGCGCGCCCGTGTCCACGTAGATATATCCCAGCTCCTTCGCCGCCAGCTTTGCGGCGCTGCTTTTCCCCGCCCCCGCGGGTCCGTCGATGGCGATGTTGATCATACGACCCTCCTTCTTAAAAAACGTGAAATTTGAAATGTGAAAAGTGAAATTTCGGAAACCCTTCGGGTTTTGATTTTTATTCTCAAAACTCAAAACCATCTTCCATACCCGCAGCGCGGGTGACTGCTCGCCGCAGGCGAGACTGCGACACGCTCAGCGTCCGCTTGCGGCCACGCTGCGGCCGCTCTGCGCGCCGGTGGAAAACGCGATCTGCAGGTTAAAGCCGCCCGTGTAGGCGTCCACGTCGATGACCTCGCCGGCAAAGTACAAGCCCTTACACAGCTTTGACTGCATGGTTTTCGGATCAATCTCGGCGGTCTTTACGCCGCCGGCGGTCACGATCGCCTCTTCAATGGGACGCGTGCGGGTGATGCGGGCCGTCATGTTTTTTAAAAGATACACAAGCTCGCCGCGCATTTCTTTCGTTACCTGATTGGCTTTCATCTGTCCGTCCAGGCCGGAAAGCGTCACGATCACGGGGATCAGCGACCGCGGCAGCAGCTCGCACAGCGCGTTTCCAAGCGATTTGTTGGCGTATTTTGCAAAATCCCGCACGATACGCGCGTCCAGCTTTTCCGTACTGAGCGCGGGCTTTAAGTCGATCCTCAGCTCGTATCTGTCGGGGACGACATCCCTTAAATGCGCGGACGCGCTGAGGATCACGGGACCGGACACGCCGAAATGCGTGAACAAAAGCTCGCCGAAGTCGCTGTAAACCTCTTTATAGTTTTCCGTATCCGTCACGGTGATCGCGATATTTTTCAAAGACAGGCCCTGCGCCTGCCGCCAGACCTTATTGTCCGTTTCCAGCGGCACCAGCGAAGGCCGCGGGGAAACGACGGTATGGCCGGCGCTTTGCGCGAAACGGTAGCCGTCGCCGGTGGAGCCCGTTTGCGGGTAGGATTTCCCGCCGGTCGCTACGATAACGTTTTCCGCCGGATAGAACGTTCCGTTCAGATCCTCTGCGCCGGTGACCGCGCCGTTTTCAAATACAAGATTTTTCACCGTGACCCCCGTACGCAAAACGGCGCCGCCGGTCTTTGCATACTTTACCAGCGCGTCCACCACGGTAACAGCCCGATCCGTTACGGGAAACACCCTGTTGCCGCGCTCGATTTTGAGCTCCACACCGAGGCTTTCCAGAAGCTCCATCATATCGTAAGGCATAAAGCGCGAAAACGCCGAGTACAAAAAACGGTTGTTTTCGGGAATATTATCCATTAAATCGTTAACCAGCGTGCAGGCGTTGGTCACGTTGCACCTGCCCTTGCCGGTGATCATCAGCTTGCGCGCGGGACGGTCGTTTTTTTCCAGCACCGTTACCCGCAGGCCTCTGCGCGCGGCAATGCCCGCGGCCAGAAGTCCGGCCGCGCCGCCCCCGATGATCAGTACGTCGTTTTGCATGGCCCGTTCTCCCCGTTAAAAAATCCGAAATCTCTAAAAAACCGTTCGGCGTTCAGGTACGCGATCTTTTCTCTGTCGCCGTCGCGCAGCGGCAGCGCGGCAAAGGCGTTCGCCTCGCGCACCGGATCTCCCACGGGATAATCGGTGCCGAAAAACACCCTGTCCGCCCCGTAGGCGTTTATAATGGACGCCGCTTTCTCCGCAGGCATCCAGCTCAAAGCGGAGGAGGTGTCTACAATGCAGTTCTCAAAGCAGCTTAAAAGCGGCGTGGCAATATCCTGCATCTGCCAGCTGCCCATATGCGCCGCGACCACCGTCAGACGCGGAAAGGTCTGCAGGATGTGCCGGATCCGCGCCGGGTGCGAATAGCCCGTCCGCGGGTCGCCCGCGTGCAGGTACAGCGGCTCACGTCCCTGCAACGCGTCGTACAGCGGGAACAAAAGCGGATCATCCGCGTTGATTTTCTGCATGTCGGGATGCAGCTTGATCCCCACAAGCCCCAGCCTGCGGTTCTCTTCCAGCTGCGCCGGCAGATCGGCGTCGGCGGGGTGCACGGTGCCGAACGCGGTAAATTCCGGGTGCAGCCGCATCTGCTCCGCCACAAAGGCGTTTGCGCTGCGCGTGTGCTTCGGCGAAACGGAGACCGGCAGCAGCAGCGTTTTGCAAATGCCGACAAGCCTGTCGAGATCGAGCTTTTCCTCCGGCGTACCGGCATTGTCGCTTTGCAGCTCGTAAAAATCGCAGACGCTTTGCGTTGCCTTGCGCGCGATGGCCGCGGGGTACACGTGCGCGTGAAAATCAATCAATTTCATATTTCACCTGCATAAAAAATAACAAAAAACAAGCAGCACATGGACGCCGACCATTACCGGCAGCCCGACCATGAACTTTTTGTGCCGCGTTTTGTGCCGGATCAGCAGCATCGTCAGATACATTGCCTCAGCCCCGCCGACGAAAGCGACGGCGAGCAGCGTTTTTTCCGGAACGCGCTTTTTTGGCAGCGCTTTCGCGGCGATCTTATCGTAAGCCGCCAGGCCCGCGCCGAGCACGGAAAACAGCGCCCAGTATACGAACAAAACGGAAGGGGTCAGCCACTGCATCGGTTTGCCTCCTTCATTCTCTTAAAACTCCACCTTGACGGCACAGGCGCCCGCGCCTGCGTAGACCTGCAGCCAGACAGCGCCGTTCTCTTCCCTGATGCGGTATTTTTTTGCGGAATAGATCTTTTTGGGCTGTTTCGGCAGATAAATCAGCGTAGGCGCCTTGATCTCCGCGCTGCCGATATAGGTCAGCGAAAAAACGTCGTTTTTCCGGTCGTAGCCGTAGCGCAGGATCTTGCCCGCAACCGCCGCGGGATAAGGTCTTGCAAGGATCTCCCCGATTTTACCGGCGGCGATCTCTTTGCCGAAGTGCCAGTAGGTCTGGCTCCAGCAGTTGGCGTCGAATTTGTCGATCAAATGCTCCAGCGCCGGGTACCGTTCACCGCCCGGCACCATGCCGCCCCACTCACCCACCAGCACGGGAATGTCCATGGACAGCTGTTTGCGGCGGTGCTCGTCAAAAATAAAATCCACACGGTGCGTGCTCGCCTCGTTCGTCAGCGGCGTATCCACGGTCACGTCGTAGCCGTGCGGCGCAAAGGCAAAGTTTTTCTCCGCGCTGCCGTCGGGGTACGTCAGGTGCGGAAAAGCGCAGGGAATGCCGAGATTGGAATAGTAGGAGTTTTCGGCAAAGACGATCACGTCCGGATTTTCCGCCCGGATCGCACTTGCCGCCGCTGTGAGGAACGGCGCGTAGCACTCGGTATCGAACCGCCGCAATATGCGCTCGCTGTTTTTCAGCGCGCTGCGGTACACGACCGGGTCGTCGACGGCGGAAAGCAGATCCATCACACGTCCGGCGGCGGCGTC
>JAFSXY010000131.1 GCA_017443805.1 Clostridia bacterium
GAGGAGGACTACAAAAAGGTGTACCGTGAGGCGGCGATCAAAAAGCAGATCGCTTTCCTGCAGCAGGAGCTGGACGAGCTGCACCCCGAAAACGTGACCGAGCTGAGAAAGCTGGAGCAGAAGCTGGAGACCGTGCCGCTGAACGAAACGGCGAAAAAAGAGGCGCAAAAGGTGCTGCAGCGTATGAAAAACGAAGGGGAAAGCTCGCAGGAATATTCCATGCTTTTCGATTATCTTGACTTTCTGCTGGGGCTGCCGTGGAAAAAGGAAGAGGCGCATTCCATCGATTTGGAAAAAGCCCGCGCCGTGCTGGACGCGGACCACTTTGGGCTCAAAAAAATCAAGGACCGGATCATCCAACAGATCGCGGTGCTGAACCTGAAAAAAGCGCAGTCCGGCTCCATCCTCTGCTTCGTCGGCGCGCCGGGCACCGGCAAAACAAGTATCGGTAAAAGCATTGCCGCGGCGCTGGGCAGAGAATACGTCCGGGTCAGCCTCGGCGGCGTGCGGGATGAAGCGGATATCCGCGGGCACCGCCGCACCTATATCGGCGCCATGCCCGGGCGGATCGTCGACGGCATCTCCAAGGCGGGCGTCTCCAACCCCGTGATGGTGCTGGACGAGATCGACAAGCTCTCCGCTTCCTACAACGGCGACCCCGCCGCGGCGCTGCTGGAGGTGCTGGACCCCGAGCAGAACAACACGTTTACGGATCACTACCTGAACGTGCCGTACGATCTCTCGGACGTGCTGTTCATCTGCACGGCAAACACGCTCGATTCCATCCCCGCGCCGCTGCTCAACCGCATGGAGGTGATCCCCTTCAGCGGTTATACCGAGACGGAAAAATATCATATCGCGGTCAGACATCTGCTGCCGAAGGCGGAGCAAAGCGCCGGGATCGAGCCCGGGCATATTGAGATCCCGGAGGACGCCATGCGCGCCATCATTACGGATTACACCATGGAAGCGGGCGTACGGGGCCTGAAAAAAATGCTGGATACGCTCTGCCGGACGGCCGCCGTGCGGCTGGTGCAGGGTGATACGGATACGCTCTGCGTGACAAAAGAAAAGCTGCGCGAGTTTCTTGACCGTAAGCCCATCCGCCACACCGCGGCGGGAGAGGCGCAGCAGCCCGGCGTGGTCACGGGCCTTGCCTGGACCGAGGCCGGCGGCGATGTGCTGTATATTGAAACGCTGTTTACAAAGGGCAGCGGCAAGGTGACGGTCACGGGGCAGCTCGGCGACGTGATGAAGGAATCCGTTCAGATCGCGGTGAGCCTTGTAAAATCCATCTACCCGGATAAGGCGGAGCTGTTCGAGAAAAACGATCTGCATATCCACGTGCCGGACGGCGCGGTGCCCAAGGACGGCCCCTCCGCCGGGATCACGCTCACAACGGCGCTTTCTTCTCTTGTGACCGGCCACACGGTAAGCCCGCGCCTCGCCATGACGGGCGAGGTCTCGCTGCGCGGCGTGGTGTCGCCCATCGGCGGATTGCCGGAAAAGCTGATGGCGGCAAAGCGCGCCGGGATCTCCAAGGTGTTCATCCCCGCCGAAAACGAGGCGGATCTGGAGGACGTGGCGGAGGAAGTCAAAAAAGAGCTTATTATCATCCCCGTCGCAACGGTGGCGGAAGTATTAAAGCAAACGCAGCTCGGCGAATTTCAACCGGCTGTCAAATAAAGAAACGGAGGAATACCAAAATGTCACAAATCACAAAAGAAACAAAAATCGGCGAGCTTCTGGAGATCAACGCGGACGCCGCCGCGCCGGTGCTCCTGTCCATCGGTATGCACTGTCTCGGCTGCCCCGCGTCTCAGATGGAGAGCATCGAAGAAGCGGCAGCAGTGCACGGGATCGACGCAGATGAGCTGATTGAAAAGCTCAACGCAAGTATCGCTGCGGACAGCTAAAACGATAGGAAAGATACGCTGTAAATTCTCTCCTCAAACAAAAGAGACTGTTCTGCGCCTGATTCGCGCATGATGTGTCCGTAGATCATATATGAATGCATTTGGTGTTTCCAGCTCATCATCGGATAGTGGCAGAGTGTCAGAGAGTGCTTGCCGTCTGAGATTTGCAGAAAAACGTCTATTGAAACAAAATATTTCTCGTAATCCACCTTACTCATCCAAGAGGAATCGTGATTGCCGAGGATCAGCCGCTTTTCCCGTGCAGACGCTTCAAAATCGGTTCCGGTTCCTTGCAGCAGAAGAACATATCGCCTACGATGCAAACGGTATCGGTGTTCTCCACCCGGCTGTTCCAGTTTTGTATGATCGTTTCGTTCATTTTCTCTATCGTCTCAAACGGGCGATTGCAGAGCTTCAGCACGTTTCGGTGCCCGAAGTGTGGATCGGCTATAAAGTAAAACATATGTGTACCTCCTTGTGATTGTCCCGTGAACCGAAGCTGTATTTTAAAGCCCCTTCTCTGCACTTTTGGAGTCCCTTTTGTCACAGGGTATCGAATTCATCAAACCTAAATTGCATTTTACATGAAAATCAGTTCTTGATTCACGATTTCTGTCGCCCGTTCCCGAATGTTATTCTTTCTCTGCACCCAAGCCATTTGGTCTTTCTCCTTTAACGCTTCGGTCACTCCCTCCTGCGCGGACATTTCTTTCACCACCCGGAAGAAGAAATCTTCTGCCGTAGCGTTGATATCCGCAAGATAAGCGTTCAGCTTGCCGGACGTATACAGGTCGAGATACCAAGACTTCTTATGCTGCCGGATAAAGTGTAAGTGCCGCTGTCCCCATACACCAACCGGCATTTCTTTCTCCGGCTCGTTATTAACCGTTTCCGGCGTCAATACGCCGTTTCGCATCACGCGCCCGGTGGGGTAATAAAAATCACCATTCAATTCATATTCCCAGCCGTTGCGTTCGTCGATGATCGTCTTTTCCATAATTGCAAACCTCCGTTCCTTTGTTGTTTTTATCATAGCAAAGAAACGGAGATCTGTCGAATGTGCGGATTATAGTTTTAGTTCTGATCACGGTATGAGGTATTTGGAACGCATTGCCTTCCGTTTATATTGCGAATTATTATAGCATCATTAATTGCGTACGCAGTGCGTTCGTGTTTGGTTCGTTTTTCATTTCTCTTTTAGTATTATAATAAGGCCCCTGCCTAATTGATAATACCAAACAACCAGGGGCTTGTAGAATGTATTGACTACAACTTTTCCATTAAGTCACGATACGGCGTGTCAGTATTCACGAACGTATCGTATGTAAACGCCGCGCCGAGGCGGAAACCGACGATGAAGCTGTCCAGTTCCGTGATTGTATCAAGCTCACTTTGTGCGTCAAAAATCTTTTCAAGCAGGCCGCGCTGTTCATCGGGCAAAACGTTTTCTATTTCCGGCAAGTGATCCGTGATGTATGTTCTCAGCTTATCCGCGCGGCTGCCGGGTTTTACCGCACGAGATTGCGGATCAATGTTGCCGAAGAAAAGGTTCTCAATAAAACTCATTCCGGATCACCGTCCTTTTCTTTCAAGGTTGGGATCTTAGCTTTGAGCTTCATTCGATAAATATGATAGTGTTTGCTCATAACATAGTCGATGACGCAGGTTTTCGGTATCATATACGCATGTTCAATAACAAAGTGCCGAACGATGTTTTCCTGCATCAATTTTCTTGCCGTGGTATCACCGATCCCGCCGAGCATTTGACGGAATTGCTCCAGCGTGACAATATCCGGATAATCGGCGTAGAGACGCTCATATTGTGTTCTTGTCATTTTACAAAACCTTCTTTTTTTATGATAGGTCGATAGCAGAAGGTTTGTTGAAAATACAGGCGAAACCGCCTTTTGATATTAGGTATTTGGTGTCACCGAAAAATGACAGCAAAATGACAGCATAAATTGAACAATTTTTCCGGGCTTTGACAGCAACCGGGCATTGCTTGAAGCATAAGTCTTTTTGGGCGTATTTCATAAGATTTATCTTGTTTCGCGGTTTGGAAACGGTGTCCACCATGTTCCGTCAACTTCCGTTAAAAGCAGTCAGGGACAGACATTTCAAAAAAAACTTAAAATCCCTCGGTAGCAATATCGTACCGGTTCAAGTCCGGTCGCCAGCACCATCCGGAAGCCCCGAATCTGTTAATATATAACGGATTTCGGGGCTTCCACCTTCAAAAAAACTTGTGTTGCAGATGTTGCGTGAAAGAGCGCATTTCTGCAATTTTTGTTTTTTCGGAGGTATTCATAAACGCTGTAAACCGTTGATATTATTTGCTTTTTTGCGGTTCGGGAGATTTGCAGGAGGTGCATCGCAATACCCTTTTACCCGTTTAATTAGTCAAGATTCCCAAGATGGCGTTTGCAGAATCGACCTTGGAGCTGAAATCAAGATGGGTATAGATATTGGAAGTGGTGGAGATATTGTTGTGTCCAAGCCACATCTGAATATCCTTGAGCGCTACGCCGTTTGCGTATAGAAGCGTCGCGCAGGAGTGCCGCAGATCGTGGAAACGAATGCGCCTCAGCCCATTGCTTTCAAGGAACTTCGGAAAACGATCCGACAGATAACCGGGCTTCATAAGATTCCCAAGCTGATCCACGTACACGTATTCCAGGTATTCCTTGTTGTAGCTTCTGCCGCACAGCGCCCGGTTCGCTTCCTGCGCCCGTTTCATGTTTTTCAGCATTTCCTCCACCGGAGGCACCAGCGGCAGTGAACGAAGGCTTGACTTTGTTTTCGGCGTGTTTCTCTGCACCAGCGTCTGCTTTCCGTCAACAAGCGCCTCCGTTACAACGTTTTTGATCGTGATCGTTCTTTTGTCAAAATCGATCGCGTTCCATTTCAGTCCCAGCACCTCCTCGCGGCGCAAGCCGTAAAAGGCGGTCAGGATCACGATCAGCTCCAGCGGCGTGTCCTTTACCGCTTCAAAGAGCTGCGTGATTTCTTTTTCCGTATAGGGCTCCGTTTCAAACACGTCTCTTTTGGGAATATCAACACGATCCGCCGGATTTACGTCGATC
>JAFSXY010000014.1 GCA_017443805.1 Clostridia bacterium
ACCATGGCACAGCATCCCGTAACAGCCGTGATCGTCGGCGGCGGTCACCGCGCGATCATTTACGCAGACTATTCTCTAAAGCACCCGGATGAGCTGAAAATCGTGGGCATTGCGGACCCCAATGCGGAGCGATGCAAAATGGCAGCCGAACGCTACGGTTTTTCGGAGGAATTCTGTTTTTCATCCGCCGAGGAGCTGGCGCGGCAGCCGCGGCTTGCCCGGGCCGTAATAAACGGCACGATGGACCACCAGCACTATGAAACCTCCGCTCCGCTGCTGGAAAAGGGCTACGACATGCTGCTGGAAAAGCCCTTTGCCGTAAACAAAGCGGAAATGGAACGGCTGCTGGCCGTTGTCCGGCGCTGCGGCAGCCGGGTCATGGTCTGCCATGTACTGCGCTACACGCCGTTTTATCTGGCCATCAAAAACCGGATCCTTGCCGGAGAGCTGGGCGATATCATCAATATCCAGACCGCAGAGCATGTAAGCTACCACCACCTTTCCACCGCCTACGTGCGCGGCAAGTGGGCGAATTCCGACGTCTGCAAAACCAGCATGCTGCTGGCAAAAAGCTGCCACGATATCGATATCATGATGTGGCTGATGCAGCCGGTGCTGCCGAAAAGGGTCTCGTCCTTCGGCTCCATTTATCAGTTCAAGCCGGAAAACGCGCCCGCAAACGCCGGCGCGCGCTGCACCGTGGACTGCCCGCTGGTCGATACGTGCCGCTATTCCGCAAAAAAGCTGTATCTTCAACACCCGAACCGTTGGGAATGTTACGTCTGGGATAAGCTGGAGCATCTGGAAAATCCCACTCACGAAGATCGTCTGCAGTCCTTCGCCGCAGGCAACCCCTACGACCGCTGCATCTACAAATGCGGCAACAACGTGGTGGACCACCAGTCCGTTTTGGTGGAATTCGCAGGCGGCGCAACGGGCACGCACAATATGATCGGCGGCAGCGCAAAATCGCTTAGAAAAATACATATCATCGGGACAAAAGCCGAGCTTGACGGGGAACTGGAAAGCGGCGTTTTCACCGTCCGCAAAATAGCGGCGGACGAAGAAAGCGGTTATACGGAGGAGACGGTAAACGTCAATGCGGATCTCTCCGACACCCACGGCGGCGGCGACGACGCCTTAACGGCGGACTTTGTACACTATATCGCCACGGGCGAGCAGTCCGTTTCCTGCACCGCTATTGAAAACTCCGTGGCAGGACACCTGACCGTATTTCTGGCGGATCAGTCGAGAGAAAAAGGCGGCATGCCGATGGATACGGGGCTTTAATACTAAAAAAACAAAAAAATGCAGTCATCAAAAAAATCGGTGGCTGCATTTTTGTCACAGGAATACCCTCCCGGCATAGAATGTATTGAAGTTTTCGGATTTCAATCAATTTATCAATACGGGAGGTTCTTTTATGCCTGACATCCAGAACGAGACGGCGGCTGAAGTACAGGCCGAGTCAAGACGTGTAAGCGATGCGGTATGCATTGATACGGCAAGAGTCTACGATTCCTGCGCCGACAGGGACTGCCTTGCAAATCTGCGCGTGACCTTTACGGACGAGGCGCAGGCGGTCATTGACGCCGCCACAAGCGTGCGCTGCAGGAGCTGCGAAGTGATCAACGTTTTTTCGGAGATCGAAAAAGTCCCCTTCAACACCGGCTATTATTCCGTTGACAACACCTTTTATTTCCAGGTGGGCCTTGACGTTTACACCGCGCCGACGACAACGCCGCAGACGGTTTACGGTCTTTGCACCGCTTCCAAAAAAAATATCCTTTACGGCAGCGAGGGCAGCGTAAAGGTCTTTTCTTCCGAATACGTCGGCGGTATCGACGAGCAGCTGCCCGCCGTATCCACCAATCCCCGGGCAAAGATCCAGGTGGCGACGCCCATCTGTCTGGAAGCGCGCCTGTGCACCGCAGCCGACTGCTGCTCCGTTATCCCCAACGGCCCGTCCGCCATTCCCGCCATTGTGCAGCAGGCGTTCAGCGGAACGTTCCAGGAGACGGACGAAACTGCCCCCGCCGTACGCGTGACCCTCGGGCTTTTCAGCATCGTCCAGCTGGAGCGCGACGTACAGATGCTGATCCCCGCCTACGATTTCTGTATGCCGGACAAAGAATGCGCCGACAGCACCGAAGATCCCTGCGACGCCTTCCGCCGCATGGATTTCCCCGTAAACGAATTCTTCCCGCCCGAGCAGGCTGACGCGGACAACAATGCCGGCACGCCCTACCCCGGCTGCGGCTGCGGTGATTAACTGTCCGCTTTGAGCCGTCCGTTCTCAGTTCTGTCGGAAAACGCTTACGCGTTTTGATCAAATGAAAAATGCAGGGATCTTTCGATACCCTGCATTTTTTCTAACTGCCGACGGCTAACAGCTGGCGGCTGCGATCTGCTTCATCTCGTCAAACTGCGCCTCCATATCGGCGACCAGCTTAAACTGATTGCGGCAGCGCACCAGATTATGCTCCGGGTACTGCGTCTTGAAATAGACGTCGCCGTCGATAAAGTCCGTTAAAAAGCGCATGCCGCACTCCAGCGTCATCAGCTTGGCGGACAACGGCAGCAGCTCGATCTCCGCTTTTGTCAGGCTGCCCCCCGCAGCGGCCAGAAAGCCCTCCGTGTATTTTCGGAACAGCGCCGGATCGAAATGTACCTTCGAAAGATCCGCCTCGTCCTCCTCGGCGGTGGTCGCCCCGGAACGGATGGCGTCGCCGAAATCGTAAAGCGACAGGCCCGGCATCACGGTATCCAGATCTACAATGCAGATCGGTTCGCCTGTTTTTTTGTCGAAGAGGATATTGTTGATCTTGGTATCGTTGTGCGTGACGCGCACCGGCAGCTCGCCGGTCTCGATCTTGCCGATCAGGATATAGGTCTCGTCGCGCCGCGCGCGGGCAAATTCTATTTCCTTTTCGCACACGCTGCGCCGCCCAGAGGCGTTTTTCTGCACGCTTTGCATCAGGTTGCGGTAACGCCGCGCCGTATTGTGGAAATCGGGGATGGTCTCGTACAGGTTTTCAATGGGGAAATCCGCCAGCTTTTTCTGGAAGTCCCCGAACGCGTATCCCGCCTTATAGAACAGCTGCGGGTCCTCCATGGTATTAAAGGACTCGGCGTCGTTCACAAAATTATATACGCGCCAGACTCTGCCGTCTTCGTCCGTATAATACTTTTTGCCGTCCCTGCAGGGCTTGCAGTACAGCGTTTCCCGTTCCGGGTCTCCGCCGCAGGCCATGATCTTGTCCCGCAAAAACGAGGTGACAAGATCGATATTGATCATCAGCTGCTCCGGGTTCTTGAACACAGCCGTATTGACCTGCTGGAGCAGATAGTGCATTTCCCGCCCGTTATTGCGGAATACCGCGTTAAAAGTATTGTTGATATGCCCGTCCTTGATCGGACGGCACTCCATAAATTCACCGGAGATCATAAAGTTATCGGTGATCTGCCTGAACGCTTCCTGGGTCATCATATTTAGCGCCTCCTGTCCGGAAAAATTATAACAAAATAAAAAAAATTCGTCAATCATTTATTTTTTTCTTTACAGACCGGTAAAAATAAAGTAAAATGTAGAAAAAGAGGACGTTGAACGGAAAGGAAGGCGGGCTGTGTGAAACCTGTATACAAACGAATTCTGCTGAAAATCAGCGGCGAGGTGCTGGCCGGAGAAAACGGACACGGCATTGATTTTGATACCGTGAACACCGTGTGCGGCGTGATAAAGGAGTGCGCCGACATGGGCGTGCAGATCGGCATCGTGGTGGGCGGCGGAAACTTCTGGCGCGGCCGTTCCAGCGGAAAAATGGACCGCACCCGCGCCGACAACATGGGCATGCTTGCAACTGTGATCAACTGCCTTGCCCTGCAGGAGGCGCTCATCCAGCTCGGCAACGACGCCAAAGTCATGACTGCGCTGGACATTCAGCGTATGGCGCTCCCCTTTAATAAGGATGAAGCCGTTCGCCTGCTGGAGGCAGGCAGCGTAGTCATTTTCGGCTGCGGAACGGGAAGCCCGTTTTTCAGCACCGACTCCGGCGCGGCGCTGCGCGCAAACGAGATCGGCGCGGACGTCTTTTTCAAGGCGACCAACGTAGACGGCGTTTACGATAAGGACCCCAACAAGTATCCCGACGCCGTAAAGTACGACACGCTCTCCTACGACGAGATCCTTGAAAAGCATCTGGGCGTGATGGACAACACCGCCGCCGCCCTTGCGGGCAACGCAAAGCTGCCTGTACTGGTATTCAACTTAAACGATCCCGGGAACATCAAACGTGCGGTTCTCGGTGAAAATATCGGCACGATCGTCCGATAAAAAAACAGACGGAGGTCTTAGATTATTATGGAAAAGGTATTTGCATCCACCAAAGAAAAAATGACAAAAACGATTTCCGCGCTCAGATCGGAATATAATTCCATCCGCGCAGGCAGAGCCAACGCGGCCGTGCTCGATCCCATCCGCGTGGACTACTGGGGCGTTCCCACGCCCATCAACCAGATGGCTGCCGTCTCCGTTGCGGAAGCCAGGATCCTTGTGATCCAGCCCTGGGACAAGTCCGCGCTCAAGCTGATCGAGAAGGCCATTCAGGCGTCGGATCTGGGCATCAATCCCCAGAACGACGGCAGCGTTCTGCGGCTTACCTTCCCGCCCCTGACCGAAGAGAGAAGAAAAACGCTGGTCAAAGAAGTGAAAAGCACAGCCGAAAACTCCAAGGTAGCTATCCGCAACATCCGCAGAGACGCCATTGAAAAGCTGAAGGCGATGAAAAAGGCCTCCGAGATCACCGAGGACGACTTAAAGGACGCGGAGGAAGAGGTACAGAAGATCACCGACAGCTTTATTAAGCAGGTCGACGCAGTCGCCGCGGAAAAGGAAGAGGAGATCATGGCGATCTGACGCGCAAAGCGCGTCAATGAAATGTTGCGGCGCAACATGAAATATGCTTTCGCATATGAAGTATCCCTCCCAAGTCGGGACATGAAGGAAACCGCTGCACGTTTTGGTTTTATAATTAAAAGAGAACATGGATCAACAGAACAATATACTTCCCCGTCACGTTGCCGTTATTATGGACGGCAACGGCCGGTGGGCAAAACAGCGGGGCCTTCCTCGCTCCGAAGGGCACAAGGAGGGCGCGAAAACCTTCCGCAGGATCGGTGAATACGCAGGTAATATCGGCATCCGCCATATTACCTTTTATGCGTTTTCCACCGAAAACTGGTCGCGGCCGGAAGCGGAGATCAAAGCGATCATGCGGCTGTTCGGCTCCTATCTGCAGGAGGCGCTCGACCGTCTGGAGGAGGATAAGGAAAAAGGCATCCGCCTGCGTTTTCTGGGCGACAGGACAAGGATCGACAAAAAGCTGCGCGATCTGATGGACACCGTGGAGGACGCGACAAAGGATATGGCGAAGGTCAATCTGAATATCGCCGTCAACTACGGCGGGCAGCAGGAGATCCTGCACGCGGTGCAAACGATTGCCGCAGACGCGCAAAAAGGGCTGCTGTCCCCTGAAAACCTGACCCTTGCGGACGTGGAAAAAAGACTTTACACCGGCGACCAGCCGCCTGTGGATCTGTTGATCCGCCCCAGCGGCGAACAGCGGCTTTCCAATTTCCTATTATGGCAGTGCGCTTACGCGGAATTCTGGTATTCGGACGTGCTTTGGCCGGATTTTACCGAACGTGATTTTGACGAAGCGCTGCTTGCCTTCCGGAACCGGAACCGCAGATTTGGAGGAATATGATCGAATGAAAAAACGACTTCTCACCGCCTTTTTCGGCGTCGGTATCGCCATCGGCTGGCTTTGCACGGCCTACACGCCGGTGTTTTCCGCCGTGATGGCGCTGGTGGCGGTCATTGCCGTTTATGAAATGCTGAAGGTTTTCGGCGTAAAAAACAAGATCTTTTTTATTCTCTGCGAGCTGACCGCCGCGGGCACAGTGTTGTATACGGACCATCTGACGGACAAAAACATCCCCTTGTTCCCCGTGTTTACGGGCCTGATCCTTGTTTCGCTGATCCTAATGGTCGCGGATCACCGCCGCCTGCGCTTTGACCAGGTCGTACAGTCTCTGTTTTCCGCCGTGATGATCCCCGCTGCGTTGGCATGCGTCGTATTACTGCGCGACGCTTATATCAAATTTCCGGCCGTATTTATTCAAAACGACGGTATTTTTCTGATCCTGCTTGCCTTTTTCTGCTCCTGGATCACCGACGGCTGCGCGCTGTTCGCAGGCAAAGCCCTCGGCAAACACAAGCTCGCGCCTGAGATCAGCCCGCATAAAACCGTGGAGGGCGCGATCGGCGGCGTGATCGGCAATTTGATTTTCTGTATCGCTCTTTGGGCGGTCTTTCAGTATAAAATCGGACTTTCGGCACATATAGGTATTGTGTGGACCGTTTGCGTCTCGCTGGGCCTTTCCGTCGTCAGCATGTTCGGCGACCTTGCCGCGTCTACCATCAAGCGCCACCACGGCGTCAAAGACTTCGGCAATTTATTGCCCGGACACGGCGGCGTTATGGACCGCTTTGACTCCTCGATCTTCGTTTTTGCCGCGCTGTACGCGATCGTCTGCGTGATGGGCGCGGTGATCAAATAACAGGGGAACAGTATGAAACAGATCACCATTCTCGGCTCCACCGGCTCCATCGGCGTACAGTCGCTGGACGTAGCCGAACGAAACGGCTACGGTATAACGGCGCTCACGGCGCAAAAAAACGTAAAGACCATGGAAGCGCAGATCCGCAAATTCCGGCCGCACTATGCCGCCATGGCGGACGAAGCCGCCGCCGCGGACTTAAAGCTCCGCGTAGCGGATACCGGCACGACCGTGCTGGCAGGGCAGGCGGGCGTATGCGCCTGCGCCGAAGCGCAAACCGACACGGTCATCGACGCCATCGTGGGGCTGGCTGGGTTAAAGCCCGCCCTCTGTGCGGTCAACGCAGGGCACGATCTGGCGCTTGCCAACAAGGAAGCGCTTGTGGCGGGCGGACGGCTTGTACTGGACGCCGTTCATGACAACGGCGTACGGCTGCTGCCCGTAGACAGCGAGCACTCCGCCATTTTTCAGTGTCTGCAGGGTATGCCGCCCAACAAAGCGTTGAAAAAAATCATCCTCACCGCCTCCGGCGGGCCGTTTTTCGGCAAAACAAGAGAAGCGCTTGCCGATGTGACCGCCGCGGACGCCTTAAAGCACCCCACCTGGGATATGGGCGCAAAGATCACAATCGACAGCGCGACGATGTTCAACAAGGGGCTGGAGCTGATCGAGGCGCATTTTTTGTTCGGCGTGGCGCCGCAGGACATTGAGATCCTCGTCCACCGCGAGAGTATCATCCATTCCATGGTGGAATATACCGATCATTCCGTGATCGCGCAGCTGGGCGTTTCGGATATGCGCATCCCCATCCAGTACGCTTTGACCTACCCCGCGCGCGCTGCCTCCCCCGTAAAGGAGCTGGACCTTGCCGCCATCGGAAAGCTTACCTTCTATAAACCCGACACGGAGACCTTTGACTGCCTGAACATCTGCAAGGAGGCCATCGCCCGCGGCGGCTTATTCCCCGCGGCGGTCAATTCCGCGAACGAGGAAGCCAACCGCCTGTTCCGGGAGGGAAAGATCGGCTTTTTGCAGATTGGGACTTGTATCCGCGCCGCGTTCGGCGTGACGCCGGACAAAAAGGATTTTACGCTGGACGATATTTTTGCCGTGGATAAAGCGGCAAGAGCGGCGGCAAGGGCGGCCGCTGTGCGTCCGCAATGAAATATTGCTGCGCAATATGAAATACGCCCTCGGCGTATGAAATATTTTTGCACGCTAAAAATATGAAGTATGTCGGCTTTGCCGCCATATTTCGGAAAACGCTGCGCGTTTTGATTTTAATTCTTAAAACTCTAAACTCAAAACTGTCGTCTGTCGACTGTCGCTCCGGGGTGAGAAAACCATGACAATACACACGCTTGCAATCGATATCGGCGCGGCCTGGGGAAAAGTCTGGCCGATTTTATTTGCCATTTTGTTTTTCGGGATCATCATCGCCCTGCACGAATTCGGACATTTTATCACCGCAAAGCTCTTCGGCGTGCGTGTGAATGAATTTTCCATCGGCATGGGGCCCGTACTGCTGAAAAAGAAAAAGGGCGAAACACAATATTCCTGGCGGGCGCTGCCCATCGGCGGCTTTGTGTCGCTGGAGGGCGAGGACGAGGCGTCCGACGACCCCAGGGCTTTCGGCAACCAAAAGGCGTGGAAGCGCTTTATCGTGATCGCGGCGGGCGCCACGATCAACATCCTGCTCGGCCTGGGGCTGATGTGTGCCATGCTCGGCATGGAAGGCGAGATCCCCACCGATACAGTCAGCGCCGTTTCCCCGTCGATGGAGCAAACGGAAAACGGGATCCAACCGGGCGACAAGGTGCTGCGCATCAACAATACAAGAGTATTTTCCGCGCGGGATCTGTATTACGATCTTTACCGCGACGAGGACGGCGTCTTCGACATCGTCGTCAAGCGCGACGGCGAAACGGTCGAGCTGAACGGCCTTCCGGTCTCCTATTCCGCGGAGGAGGGCTTCTGCGATTTTATCGTCGGCTATAAGGACGTGGGCGTTCTCAACCTTTTGCCCGGCGCCGTACGCGAGACCGCGTCCATGACGAAGCTGATCTGGTTGAGCCTGATCGATATGCTGCGCGGACAATACGGCTTAAAGGATCTTTCCGGCCCCGTGGGGACCATCAATATCGTGGCAGAAACGGCGACCAGCGCCGTAAAGACCGCGGATTACGCCTCCATCCTATTCATTCTTGCGTTCATCACGGTGAACATCGGCATCGTAAATCTTCTGCCTCTGCCCGCGCTGGACGGCGGCAGGCTGCTGTTCATCTTTATCGAGATCGTCGTGCGCAGGCCCGTGCCGAAAAAATTTGAGGCGATGGTCCACGCGGCGGGCCTTATACTGCTGCTCGCGCTGATGGCCTTTATCACCTTCAACGACATTTTCAATCTGATCAAAAGGTAGGCGGATTATGGCAAGCATCAAACAGGTAACGGCGGGTGCCGTACGCATCGGCGGCGGCGCAAAGATCTCCGTACAGTCCATGCTCAACCTCCCGGCCGACGATATCGCGGGAAGCGTGGCGCAGGCAAAAGAGCTGCAGGCTGCCGGCTGCGACATCGTCCGTGCCACCGTGCCGGACGCCGCGGCGGTCAAAACGATCGCCGCCTTAAAAGAAAATATATCCATCCCGGTCGTGGCGGACATCCATTTCGACTACAAAATGGCGCTGGAGGCCGCCGCTGCAGGCGCGGATAAGATCCGCATCAACCCCGGCAACATCGGCTCCGACGACCGCGTAAAGGCCGTGGCGGACGCCTGCAGGCAAAAAAACATTCCCATCCGCATCGGCGTGAATTCCGGCTCGGTGGAAAAACACATTCTGGCGAAATACGGCGCGCCGACGCCCGAAGCGCTGGTGGAAAGCGCAAAATACCACATCTCACTCCTGAATAAGTTCGATTTTGACGATATCGTAATATCTCTGAAATCCTCCGACGTGCCGACGGCGGTCAAAGCATACCGGCTGATGGCGGCCACATCGCCCTACCCCTTACATATCGGGATCACGGAGGCCGGGACCATGCACATGGGACAAATAAAATCCGCAGCGGGCCTCGGCGCGCTGCTGTTGGACGGCGTAGGCGATACGATCCGCGTTTCCCTTACCGCGCCGCCGGTGCAGGAAATTTACGCCGCCAAGGATATTTTAAGGGCGATCGGGCTTGAAAAGTCCGGCGTGAACATCGTTTCCTGCCCCACCTGCGGCCGGACGAAGATCGATCTGATCGGCCTTGCTACGCGCGTGGAGGAAGCGTTGCGCGGCTGCGAAAAAAACATCACCGTCGCGGTGATGGGCTGCGCCGTCAACGGCCCAGGCGAAGCGCGGGAAGCGGACGTCGGCGTCGCAGGCGGCGACGGCAGCGGCCTGATTTTCAGAAAGGGCGAGATCATCCGCAAGGTGCCCGAGGAGGCGCTCTTTGACGAGCTGATGAAGGAAATTTTTAATAACTAACAATCGTTTTCGGAATACCCGTCCCTGTTATAAATCATGGACGGGTGTTTTATTATTATAAAAGAAAACATTTTTTTCACAATTTCCACCGTTTTCCTCTTTTTTTCCGGAAAGAAATCATGTATAATAGAAAAAAAGCCTGAGAAAACCGTCAATTTTTGTCAGGAAAACAGGGGAAGAAGTATGAACGCTCATCTTTTACGCAGAGGCGCCGCCGTGTTCTTGGCGCTGTGTCTGCTGCTTTCGGGGTTCGCCGTCTTTGCGTCTGCCGAAGCGAAAACGGGAAAATACGTCACAAACGATTATATGCGGTTCCGCGCGGCGCCTTCAACCGACGCTGCTATTTACTGCACCATTCCCGTAAACACCACCGTGACCGTGACCGAGATCGCCAACGAAGTCTGGGGAAAGATCACTTATAACGGACAAACCGGCTGGATGAACCTGGAATATTCGACCTACGTGGAAGAAACCCCGACCCCCACGCCCACGCCCACGCCGACCCCGGGGGCGGACTGGCTGGTGGCGGACTTTTCCAAGTGGACCACGCAGTCGCAGATCAACTGGGGCGGCTTAAAAGCGGACGGCGTGAAGGCCGTGATCCTGCGGATCGGCGGCAGGGGCTACGGCAGCGCGAAGGCGACGTACGTTGACGACGCGTTTTACAGTCACTACCAAAGCGCAAAGGCGGCGGGCCTGCACGTCGGCGTATACTTTTTCAGCTATGCTTTGAACGAGGCGCAGGCGCTGGAGGAAGCGCAGCTCACGATCGGCGAGCTGCAAAAATACAACTGCAGTCTGGACATGCCCGTTTTTATCGATATTGAAGATTACACAAACGATTATCAGCACTATCACGCAGGCAAAGCGGTTTGCTCCAAAGTCGTAAACGTTTTTTGCGAGGCAGTCAAAGCCGCCGGTTACTATCCGGGCGTTTACTGCAGCAAGTGGTTTGCGGAAAGCCTGCTTGAGCCCTCTGTTTTTACGGGACGCGCCGTTTGGATCGCACAGTACGGCGTTGGGAAATGCACCTACGCCGGAGAATATGACATGTGGCAGTATACCCAGACCGGGAGAATTGCTTCCGTCTCGCGCGAGGTGGACCTCAGCCGCTGCTATACGGACTTCCCCGCTCTGATCGCCGCCGGCGATCTGCCTGTAGACGAGCCGGACGAGCCGGACGAACCCGACATACCGGACGAGCCCGACGAGCCCGATCCGCCCGCGCCGGAGAACCACCCCCTGCCCGCAGACTGGACGGTTTCAAAAGCCGCCACGTGCACCGAAGAAGGCCGCCGCTATAAAAAATGCACAGACTGCGGCAAAATCATTCTTACCGAAAATATTCCGTGCGCGGCGCACACCGAAAGCGCGGAGCACGTGTATATCAACGATTATTCCCTGAAAGCAGGCGGCACGCTCACCGGCGACGTGCTCCGGCGGCTGCACGCATCCACGGAAGCGAATTACGAACTGCTTTATCTGAATACATACGAGTTAATGGGCGGCACAAAGCTTACCTACTGTACCGCATGTAAAAAAGTAATACGGGCGGAATACTCTTACCCGTCCTGCAGTCACCCGTCAACCTCTGTCCGGAATACCGCGGCATCCTGCACGGTACAGGGCGTACGGGAAACGGTATGCGGCAGCTGCTCCAAGGTCATCAAAACAGAGCTGACCGCCTGCGCCGCCCATACGCCGGGCGACGCGCTGACCGTATCCACCGACTGTGACGCGGGCGGATATATGACCACCCGCTGCGCCGTTTGCGACGCCCTGCTGAAGGAGACCTACACGCCGCTTGCGGGGCACAGCTTTTCCGATCCCGTGACCGTGACCGCGCCAACGCTGCATACCGGCGGCTCTGCCGTTTGCACCTGCGGCGTCTGCGGCAAAACGCAGGAAATCAGTTTGCCTGCCATCAAATTAGGCGATATGGACCAAAACGGCGCGGTCGAGTCCGCCGACGCGCGCCTTGCCCTGCGCGCCGCCGTCGGGTTGGAGAGCCCCGCGTCCGACGCCGCCGTACTTGCGGGCGACGTTGACAACAACGGTTCGATCAACGCAGAGGACGCGCGCCTGATCCTGCGCCTTGCCGTGGCGCTGGAAAACGCGGAGCAGCTTATGCAGCAGTATCATCCGTAAATACAAAAATGCTTTTCATAAAAATTTTTTTCATAAAAAAGGCTTGACAAGCAGACGTACGAGGTATAAAATACTTTCAAAGCTAAGGCAAAGGCGTCTTGGAGACCGTGTCTCCGAGACGCCTTTTTTGTTTGATAGGAAACTGCTCGTTTCCTATCAAACAAAAATGATTATAACGCCCGCCGATTTGCCCTTCGGGCACGGCGATGGCGAAAAAAAAGCGGCGCCGCAGGCGCTGCGGCGAAGCCGCTTTTTTATTTGTGAAGGAGAATAACAAGCCTATGGAAACGGTAACGGATTATTTCGGCAGTCTGGTTTTTGACGACAGAGTGATGAAGGCGCGGCTTTCGGCCGACGTTTACCAAAAACTCAAGGTCACGATCGATGAAGGGAAACGTCTGGACCTTTCGGTCGCGAACGCGGTGGCGGCCGCCATGAAGGACTGGGCGATCGGCAAGGGCGCCACGCATTTTACACATTGGTTCCAGCCGCTGACGGGCATTACCGCCGAAAAGCACGACAGCTTTATTTCTCCCGCGCCGGACGGCAGGGTGATCATGGATTTCTCGGGCAAGGAGCTGATCCAGGGCGAGCCGGACGCCTCGTCCTTCCCCTCCGGCGGCCTGCGCGCGACCTTTGAGGCGCGCGGCTATACCGCGTGGGACCCCACCTCCTACGCTTTCATAAAAGGCCATACGCTGTGCATCCCCACGGCGTTCTGCGCGTATTCCGGCGAGGCGCTGGATAAGAAAACGCCGCTTTTACGGTCCATGGAGGCTGTGAACCGGCAGGCAAAACGCATACTGAAGCTCTTCGGCACGGACGTAAAATGCGTACGCACAAGCGTGGGGCCGGAGCAGGAATACTTTTTGATCGACCGCGCGGATTATGATAAAAGAAGCGACCTGATCTATACCGGCCGCACGCTCTTCGGCGCGCCGGCGCCCAAGGGACAGGAGATGGACGACCATTATTTCGGCGTCATCAAACCGCGCGTAGCGGCCTTTATGGAGGAGCTCAACCGCGAGCTCTGGAAGCTGGGAATCCTGGCAAAAACGGAACACAACGAGGTCGCGCCCGCGCAGCACGAGCTTGCCCCGATCTATACCACCACGAACCTTGCCACCGACCACAACCAGCTGACCATGGAGATCATGCAGAAGGTGGCGGCAAAGCACGGCCTTGTATGCCTGCTGCACGAAAAGCCCTTTGCCGGCGTAAACGGCAGCGGCAAGCACAACAACTGGTCCCTTGCCACGGATACGGGCGAAAACCTGCTGTCCCCCGGCGAAACGCCTTATGAAAACGCACGGTTTTTGCTGTTTTTGTGCGCCGTCATTCAGGCGGTGGACGATTATCAGGATCTGTTGCGGATCTCGGTCGCTACAGCCGGCAACGACCACCGTCTCGGCGCGAACGAAGCGCCGCCCGCCGTGATTTCCGTCTTCCTCGGCGAAGAGCTGACGGCCATTTTGGACGCCATTGAGCAAGACGTTCCCTACGAGGGCAAAGAAAAAGTGCAGCTGAAGCTCGGCGTCCACGTGCTGCCGAAATTCTTCCGCGACACAACAGACCGCAACCGTACCTCCCCCTTTGCTTTTACGGGCAATAAGTTTGAATTCCGTATGCTCGGCTCCTCCAACTCCATCGCCTGCGCGAACATCATGCTCAACGCTGCGGTCGCCGAAAGCTTAAAGCAGTTTGCAGACATACTGGAACCGGCGGAAAATTTTGAGGAAACGCTTCATAGGCTGATCCGCGACGCTATCCGCGCGCACAAGCGGATCATCTTCAACGGAAACGGCTACGACGACAAATGGATCAAGGAAGCCACCGAAGAACGCGGCCTGCTCAACTACCGCACGACGCCCGACGCGATCCCGCATCTGCTGGACGAGAAAAACGTGGCCATGCTTACCGCGCACAGGGTGTTTACCCCTGCGGAGCTTGCCTCACGGTGTGAGATCCAGCTGGAAAACTACTCCAAGACCGTGCTGATCGAGGCAAGGACCATGGTGCAGATGGCAAAAAGAGAGATCCTGCCCGCCGCCGCGCGTTTTGCCGCGGATCTGGCAAGCCAGGCCCTGTGCAAGAAACAGCTTTCCCCCGCGCTTGCCTGCGCGTATGAAACAGAGCTTACGCAAAAGGTCTCCGCTTTGACGGATGAGATCGCCGTCCGCACGCAAAGCCTTGCCGACGAGATCGCTTTGATCGAACGGGAACCGGATTATATAGCCGCCTCCGCCATGATCCGCGACCGTCTGCTTTCCAGAATGGACGATCTGCGCGCCGCAGCGGACGAGACGGAAACGCTGGCAGGCGATACTTACTGGCCCTTCCCGACCTACGGAAAGCTGCTGTTCGGCGTGCGCTGACAGAAAGCTTGATCGACAAGGGAGAAAAAAAACATGTGCTCCATGATGGGTCGTCCGGACAGCGCGCTGATCAAACGGGAGCTGCTGCGTCTGCAACGGCGAGATCTACGGTTTTCACGCGCTGCGGGAAACGCTGCGGCAAAAGGGCTATCCCTTTGCAAGCGAAGCCAAAAACCTTGCAGGACTTCCCGGACGCATCATGCCCTTCCCGCCCGGCCATGATTTCAAGGACGGCCGCTTTATCTGCTGCAGCGATATGACTGCCGTAAAAAAAATATAACGGACGACACAGAAACCATTTGCAAAAACATACGCGGCAGGCTTATAATATGAAACTGGCAGAACAGAGAGATCTTTGAAAAGTACTGTCCCTCGAGGGCTGCAACGTGGACGATCCGTCCGCGCGCGTTTTATCCAACTACGGGGCAAGCGGCATATAAATTCACCGGCTGCGGAAAAATCTGTCGGACCGGTCATAAATAAAGAAGGAAACAAAGATGGAAAAAATTCTGGTTCTTGACTTCGGCGGACAGTATAACCAGCTGATCGCCAGACGCGTCCGCGAGCAGCACATTTATGCGGAGATCAGGCCGTACGACAAAATCACCGTAGACGATATTCTCGCCGAGGGTTACGCCGGCGTGATCTTTACCGGCGGGCCGAACAGCGTCTACGATGAAAGCGCCCCGCATTTTGATCCCGCGATCCTGGACGCGGGCGTCCCGGTGCTGGGCATCTGCTACGGCTGCCAGCTGATCGCCCATATGGCGGGCGGCGAAATTAAAAGCGCCGGCTCCGTCAGCGAATACGGCAAGGTGGAGCTGACCGTGACCGGCGGCAGACTTCTGAAAACGCTGCCGGAAAAAAGCGTGTGCTGGATGAGCCATACGGACTTTATCAGCCGCATCCCCGCAGGCTTTCGCGTAACGGCGGTGACTGCAAACTGCCCCTGCGCCGCCATGGAAAACGAAGAAAAGAACATTTACGCCGTACAGTTCCATCCCGAAGTCACGCACACCGTCTACGGCAAAGAGATTTTGCGCCGCTTTTTATTTGACGCCTGCGGCTGCAAGGGTGACTGGCGCATGGAGAGCTTTACATCCGACACGATCGCATATTATAAGGACAAACTCAAGGACAAAAAGGTGGTCTGTGCGCTCTCGGGCGGCGTGGATTCCTCCGTGGCGGCCGTGCTTCTGCACCGTGCCATCGGCAAAAACCTGACCTGTATTTTTGTGGACCACGGCCTGCTGCGCAAGGACGAGGGTGACTTTGTGGAGACGACCTTTACAAAGACTTTCGACATGAACCTAATCCGCGTCAACGCCCGGCAGCGGTTTTTATCCCGCCTTGCGGGCGTGACGGAGCCGGAACAGAAGCGTAAGATCATCGGCGAAGAATTCATCCGCGTATTCGAGGAAGAGGGCAAAAAGATCGGCAAGGTCTACGCGCTTGCGCAGGGCACCATCTATCCGGACGTCATTGAAAGCGGCGCGGGCGCGTCCGCCACCATCAAAAGCCACCACAACGTCGGCGGACTTCCCGATGTCATTGATTTTGAAGAGATCGTAGAACCGCTGCGCAGCCTGTTCAAAGATGAAGTACGCGCCGTGGGCGAACAGCTCGGTATCCCGCAGGCGCTGGTCTGGCGGCAGCCGTTCCCCGGGCCGGGACTTGCCGTGCGTCTGATCGGCGAGATCACCGAAGAAAAAATAAAGATCCTGCAGGACGCAGACGCCGTTTTTCGTGAAGAGATGGATTTCTTCGGTCTGGCGCAGAAAGCAGGCCAGTATTTTGCCGTTTTAACGGACACCCGCAGCGTGGGCGTTGTGGGCGACGCGCGCACCTACGGTTATACCGTCGCGCTGCGCAGCGTGGATACGGACGATTTTATGACCGCGGACTGGTCGCGCCTGCCCTACGCGCTGCTGGAAAAAGTCAGCAGCCGGATCACCAGCGAGGTTTCAGGCGTCAACCGCGTGGTCTACGATATTACTTCCAAGCCTCCGGCGACGGTGGAGTGGGAGTGAAAAGCCCCGGCTTTTCACAGTTATGCGCCCTGACTCAAAACTCAAAACTCAAACGAGGTGCGGATATGACAAAGTACATTTTTGTGACCGGCGGCGTGGTCTCGGGACTCGGCAAGGGCATTACCGCCGCATCCCTGGGCAGGCTGCTAAAAGCGCGCGGCTTAAAGGTCGCCGCGCAGAAGCTGGACCCCTACATCAACGTGGACCCCGGTACGATGAGCCCCTACCAGCACGGCGAGGTCTTTGTGACCGAGGACGGCGCGGAGACCGATCTGGACCTGGGACATTACGAGCGTTTTATCGACGAGGACCTGAACCGCTACTCCAATCTCACGACCGGCAAAGTTTACTGGAACGTTCTGAATAAGGAGCGCCGCGGTGAGTATCTCGGCTCCACGGTACAGGTCATTCCGCACATTACGAACGAGATCAAGGAATTTGTTTACAGCGTGGGTCGGCATACGGACGCAGACGTTGTGATCACCGAGATCGGCGGCACCATCGGCGACATTGAGAGCCAGCCCTTTATTGAGGCGGTCCGGCAGATCTCACTGGAGGTCGGCAGGGAAAACAGCCTGTTCATCCACGTGACGCTGGTCCCGTACCTGCACGGCTCGGAGGAACACAAATCCAAGCCCACCCAGCACTCCGTAAAGGAGCTGCAGGGCATGGGCGTGAACCCGAATATCATCGTGCTGCGCTGCGACGAACCGCTGGAGGAGAGCATTTTCCAGAAGATCGCGCTGTTCTGCAACGTAAAACCCGACTGTGTGATCGAGAACATCACGCTGCCCTGCCTGTATGAAGCGCCGCTGATGCTGGAAAGCTCCGGCTTTTCCGACGTGGTATGCCGGGAGCTGCATCTGGATACGCCTGCGCCCGACCTTACGGAATGGACGCAGCTTGTAAAAAGGATCAAATCCACCGAAAACTGCGTCAAAATCGGGATCGTGGGCAAATACACTCAGCTGCACGACGCATATCTGTCCGTCGCGGAAGCGCTGCGGCACGCAGGATACCGGCATTCGGTGGGCGTGGATATCCACTGGATCGATTCCGAGACCGTAACAAAAGAAAACGCCGCCGAGATCCTCGGCGGGCTGGACGGCATCCTCATCCCGGGCGGCTTCGGCAGCCGCGGCGTGGAGGGCATGATCTGCGCCGCGGGCTATGCGCGCACGCACAACGTTCCTTTCTTCGGCATCTGCCTCGGCATGCAAATCAGTGTGATCGAATATGCCAGAAACGTACTGGGCCTTGCGGACGCAAACTCCGGCGAATTTGACGAGCTGAGCAAAAACAAGGTCATCGATTTCATTCCCGGCCAAAGCAACGCAATCGACAAGGGCGGCACGCTGCGGCTCGGCGCGTATCCGTGCGTGATCCAACCGGGCTCCGTGATGGAGCGGTGCTATCAGCAGGCGCAGATCAGCGAACGCCACCGCCACCGTTATGAATACAATAACGATTATATGCAGGCGCTGCAGGAAGCGGGACTGAAAGTGGGCGGCATTTCGCCGGACGGCCGTTTGGTGGAGACCGTGGAGCTTTCCGACCGCCCGTTTTATCTGGGCGTGCAGTTCCATCCGGAACTCAAATCCCGTCCCAACAAACCGCATCCGCTGTTCTGCGGCTTCATCGCTGCGGCAAAAGATTTCGGGAACAAATAATAACCTGCAAAAACAGTCGCCGGCTCGCATTGACGGGCCGGCGATCTTTTGTTTTTTTCTTTATTCAGAGAAACGTCAGGCAATGGCTTCCAGCCCGACCGCGGCGCGCAGGATCAGCCGCGCGTCGCCGGCTTCTATTTTTCCGTTTTTATCCGCGTCCGCCGCGACAAACGCCGCGCTGCCGGGCGCGTAATCTTCCAGCCCGACCGCCGCACGCAGGGCAAGCCTTGCGTCGGCCGCTTCTATTTTCCGGTTTCCGTCCACGTCACCGCACTGTACGGCCGGGCCCTCTTCGGAAAGGCGCGGCACCACGATCTGCGCCGCCGTCAACGCTGAAACACCCGCTTCGTCCGCGAACAGACTGCCGCACACACTGCACTGATAGTAAGCAATACTGCCCTCGGCTGTTACGGACGCTTCCACAGCCGGCACAAACGAAAGCTTGTGTCCCTTTGCGGGAACGGATGCTGTGCGCGTACTGCCGCACAGACTGCAGGTCTGCTGCAATTCACCGGCAGTCACGCAGTCTGCCTCCCGGAGCGTAATGCCGTCCACCCAGATATGCGCGCACGGCGTTTCGGCGGGAATGGAATAATCCTCGGAGGAAATGGGATATTCAGCCTCAAATGCAGCCGTACGGAATCTTTCTTCCGCCGTATGGTTCGGAAAATGCAGACTGCCGCGCAAAAAATAATCATAGGGTTTGCGTCCGGCGTCCCAGGTCGCATCCAGATTGTACCAGCGGTCGCCCAGCCGCACGATGTTCCATCCGTGCGCGCCGTTGGACGCATAGCCTGTTATGATCCGGCAGTCCAGCCCCGCATCCAGCGCCATCCGGTAAAACAGCGCGGAATACCCCTGACAAACGGACGTACCGTTGATCAGCGCCGCGTAGGCGGTATAGTGCAGCAGATCGCTTTGATCGTTCAGATGTTCGTAATCGTATACGACGTGCCCGCAAATATAGTCGTAAATCGCACGCACTTTCTCATAATCGCTCTTTCCGTCCAGCTTCAAAGCAGCCATAATGCTTCCCAGCGTTTCATTCACCTGCTGCTCCTGCGCTGCAGACGTTTTATAGAGCACCGACATGGAAATTATAAAGTTGAACGCCGTGCCGGCAGGTGAATCGTATACACTGAGCGTGATCTGATAACTTTCATAATGACTGCGAAGATAATCGCCCTCGTAGCCGACGCCGGTATGTTCAAAAGCGGCCGCTTTTACCGTGTTCACAAGCTCATTAAACACATCCGAGATTCCCTTCTGCTCAAATCCGTCAAGTTTTTCATAAGGAACCTCATAAATAAAGTTGATCTGCGCCTGCCTTTCCACCATCTTTCCCCGGACATAAACACCCGCTTCGTCCGCGGAAGTAAAAATCGGTGCATCGGCTGCGAAGGCCGGTACCGGAAGCGCAGCAAGCAGACACAGAATGATTGTAATGCTTAAAACCTTTTTTGCGCGTTTCATACGATCACCTCAATCGGTTTATTCAATATGATTATACATATTCCGACTGACAAAATCAATGCAAAAACTTGACTTTACATACACAGATTGCTATATTGGACTGCAGAAAGAAAAAAAAGGAGCAAAAGATATGGCAAAACTGGAAAAAACCGTACGCGGGAACTTTGACGAGATCCTGCGGCGAATTGAAGACGGGATCATGGCGGGCAGTATTTCAGCCTCACTGGAAGACGCCAGCGATTTTGCAGAGGGCGGCGCACGCTGCAGCGTCCGCGTGTTTGAACGCTACAGTTACATCGGCGGCAACCGCGTCAGTCTGAACGTCACGCTCTTTCAAGCCCCCGACGGCGCCATCCGCCTGTCCGGCATCACCGCAGGCGGAAGTCAAGCCATGTTTTTTAAGATCAACACCTTTGGCGAAGAGGCTTTTCTGGAAAAGCTGGAAGAACTGTTGTAAAGAAAAATCACTGTCTTCCTATTGAAAAACCGGTTTTCGTATGATAAAATGATGAAAAAAACAGGGGGTAACCATTATGGAACAGAATAAACGGCCCGAAACGATGGAACGGATCACAACACCCGCGCTTGCAAAAGCCTTTATTGAGGAGCAGATTGCCGCGCTCAGAGCGCAGATCGGCGACAAAAAAGTTTTGCTCGCCCTTTCCGGCGGCGTGGATTCCTCCGTTGTAGCGGCACTTTTAATTAAAGCAGTGGGACAGCAGCTTGTCTGCGTGCACGTTAACCACGGTCTGCTGCGCAAGGGCGAGCCTGAGCAGGTAATCGAGGTCTTCCGCAATCAGATGAACGCGAATCTCATCTATGTGGACGCCGTCGACCGCTTTCTGGACAAGCTGGCAGGCGTAGCGGAACCCGAAACCAAGCGCAAAATCATCGGCGCGGAATTTATCCGCGTGTTTGAAGAAGAGGCGCGCAAGCTCGACAACATTGAATTTTTGGCGCAGGGCACCATTTACCCCGACATTCTGGAAAGCGGCCCTGTGAAAGCGCACCACAACGTCGGCGGCCTGCCGGAGGATCTGCAGTTCCGGCTTGTGGAACCTATCAAGCTGCTGTTTAAAGATGAAGTCCGCGTGGTCGGCAAGGAGCTGGGCCTGCCCGATAATATGGTCTACCGTCAGCCCTTCCCCGGCCCGGGCCTGGGCGTGCGCTGCGTGGGCGCCATTACCCGCGACAGGCTGGAAGCCGTGCGTGAATCCGACGCCATCCTGCGTGAGGAGTTCGCCAAAAACGGGCTGGAAGGAAAAGTCTGGCAGTACTTTACCATCGTACCGGACTTTAAGTCCACCGGTGTCAAAAACGGCGTGCGCAGCTACGACTGGCCCGTCGTTATCCGTGCGGTCAACACCCGCGACGCAATGACCGCCACCGTAGAGGATATCCCCTTTTCCCTGCTGCAGCATATCACCGCCCGCATCACCGCGGAGGTCCCCGGCGTCAACCGCGTGCTGTACGACCTCACGCCGAAGCCCACCGGAACGAT
>JAFSXY010000015.1 GCA_017443805.1 Clostridia bacterium
GCTGCCGTCCGTAAAACGCACCACAAGCTTTGCGATAAAAGCGGCGTTTCTGGCGCCGTACGGGGCGTCCGCGCCCAGCCACCAGCCGTGTCCGAGGATAGCGCCGATCGCATTGTCGCCCTGCCGAAGCTGATTTGTCACGTCATAGCACTGATACTTCACACGGACGTCATATTCCGTTCTTCCGGGGTTCAACACGCCGTCGCCTAACTTTTTGCCGTTACAGTATGCCTCATACAGTCCGGCGGCGGAAGCGTACAGCACGGCCGTCTCGACCTCTTTTTTTTCAAGCGTAAACGTTTTGCGCAGCATCAGCGACGGGACCTCGGTCGCCGTTGCATACACGACGTTCCCGCCCCAGGCGCCGCCGCCGAACGCTTCCAGATAATCAACGGGCTGATAATCTGTTTCGTTTGACGTTCCATCGGACCAGTGTTTATGCTCCTTTTTTGAAGCAAGCCAGTCGTCGTTCGTCACGACCGTCTTTTCCGTTCCGTCGGCGTACTTTAGGCACAGCTTCAGGATCAATGCGCCGGGGCCGTCTCCGTTGACGCACGACGCGGCAAAAACGTTGTCTCCCTCCCGCACAAAATCGGTAACATCCCGGACCGTCACGCCGCTCCAGCCGCCGCATTCTTCTTCCGAGGCAACGGCGCGTCCATTTAAATACAGTTCAACGCTGTCGTCTCCGGTCACGGCGACAACAGCGGAACGGAGCGTGCCCTCGCTTGTAAAATGACAGCGAAAATATTCCGTTCCCGCTTCGAAATCCTCACCGTTCAAAAGCCAGATCCAGTTCGCGCCCTCCAGGTCGATCGCCGAAACGGGAGAAACAACGTCGGTGATCCAGCCCGCCCCGTCGAATTCCGTTTCAAACAAGGCTGTCGTAAAGGCAGATGCTGCACTCGTGATCTCCTCGCTGCGCTCGTTCGTCAGCGTCACGTTCCAGTAATAATTCGTCGCTTCGCGCAGCTTGCCTTCGCAGGGAATGCCGACGCAGGCGTCGCTTTCTACCGTGCCGGAATCCCAGACAAGTTCTTCGGAGCCCAGTGCTTCTTCGCTGTCGGCGACTTTTATGCGGTAGGAGGTCTGCTTTGCGCCGCGCACGGAGGACAGCAGGTTCCACGAAAAAACGGGATTTTCTTCAACACAGTTCGGGGAACGCTCATAATTGATACGCAAATTCCCGACCGCGTCCCTCTCGCCCGCAGCGACGTCTTCTTCCAATTCCGGGCCAAAGGACGTATCCGTGCGAAGCACTGCTTCCGACCGTTCGGATTTCTCCGCACAGGATGAGAAAGAAAGAAGCAGAATGACACATATGAGAAACAGACTTATATATTTTTTCATCCGGTTTTTTCTCCTTCGTAAACGCCGATATGTCGATACGTTTCCTATAAAATTAACAAGGCACGCCCGGCGACGGTTCGGTGATCGAAGTCTGCCGCGGGTGGTTTTTTGTCAGATGCGCGGGCGTCCGCATCCGGCGTCGCCCCGATCCGATTTCTTCAGCGCATCCGGTCCCGGATCGTCTGCGCGGTTTCCAACAGACGGGAAAGGATCGCATCCCGTTCTTCATCCGGGGCTTCCAGGCTTTGATGGTGCGCCTCCATCACGCAATCGCCGAGATACCCGATCTCCCGCAGCGTTTGGGTAAACAGAGCCCAATCGATCGTGCCGTCGCCGGGGATCAGATGCTGGTCCCCGCTGCCGTCGTTATCCTGAATGTGCAGGGACATAGGCATAACGGCGCAATCCTTCAGCACGTCCGGCGCGTAGGAGCAGCTCCAGGCGTGGCCCACGTCAAAGCACCAGCCAAACCAGTCGGAGTCCACTTTTTCAACAAGCTCCGCAATGATGCGGGGATCCGAAGAAGCGCCCCAAAGTATGTTTTCCGAAAGCAGGACAACGCCGCTTTCCTCGGCCTTCGGCAGCCATTTTTTGATCGCGTCGGCATTGATCTGCAAAAACCGAAGCTTGCTTTTGATGACATTGCCGTTTTTATCATGCCAGATCGGATGCACCACCAGATACCTTGCGCCGATGGCGGCCGTCGCCTCGATGGTGCGTCCCAGATATTCGGAATCGGCTTCTCCCGGCGCATGCGCGTGCGTATAAACGATCCCCTTTTCGTCCGCGCGCGCTTTCAGGCCCTGCGCCCATGCAAGATAGTCGTCGGAGAGGAAGGGCGAACCGTCGAACGTCCAATAATCGAAACCCATATCGATCCCATCATAGCCGAGAGCAGCCAGCCTGTCTACGGCCTTTTTCGCGTCGTAACCCTCCTCAAACACGTCCGTGGTAGTAACGATGCGCGGCTGCATGCCGACTGCAACCGAACCTTCAAAGGCTTTATAGTTCTTTTCTACGCCCAGTTCTTCCATCCATGCGCGGACCTCCAACGTTTTCAGATTGCCGTTTGTGTTGTCCCATACCCATGTAGGCGTCGGCCAGAGACAGATCTCCGGTGAAACGGCCTCATAAAAATTCCTGTCTACGCCGTCCTGTCCGTGGTGCGCCATCTTGCAGATATCGCAGTCAACAAGCCCGGTGCCAGCCCAGTCGGCAAGCGTCTTGTTGCCGGCGTTCACCTGCGCGTCGCCGGTGAACATGATACTCGTTCCGCCCAGATCCATACGGAAAATGACGGAATGCTCGTTGACGTCGACAAAAGAGGTATCCGGCGTATACAGCACGGTTATTTTGGCGGCGCCGATGTTGAATGTATCGCCGGTGTTCAAAATCTGCACCTTTTCGGGGAAGGCTTTGCTGATACGGTTAAATTCGCTTACCATCTCCATGCCTTCCTGCTGCGAACGGGATTCGTAAAGCTCACACGGCACGTAGTTGAGCATGACCTTGTCGAATGTGACCTGCCTTGTGCGATTTTCCGCAACCTCGTAGAAAACCTGAACGTGATCGTTATGGGGATGCGATAAAAACCACGCGTCGACATGCGGGATACGCTGTCCGGTAACGGCTTTCAGATATTGGATAAAGTAATCCGTTTCAGCCGTATGACCGCCGTCGACGGCAATAACCTTCCCGTCCTCCGTGGTAATGATGAAGCTGTCGCCTATCGTATTCTCCACCGACTGCAGCATATGTATCGCGTTTTGATTCATCGTGTTTGGAACCTTTTCTTTTTTTATCGCAATATAATACTTAAGCTGTGTGAACAACGATTTGATCTTTGCAATCAGATCCCGGAAGAATGACAGAAAGTCTTTTCCGGAACTGCCGTCGATCCCCTTTGCGTCTCCCGCAGATGCCGTCTGTGCCGGCGCGGCGAATGCCGGCGCAGCAAGCGCAAGCGTTAAAACGAGGACAAGAATGAATAAAAGCATTCTTTTCATTGCAATCTCCTTTTTCAGCAAACTATTATATCGTGTTTTTTGACTTATACGGAGCGTTCTGTTTTGATTATACCACTCCCCTGCACACAAAAGCAATCGTTCTTTCAAGTATATCTTTCCGGCATTTTACGTCACGCAGGAAACCGTTTGACGATTGACGATTCTGTTTTAGCTTCCGCGCCGCTCGCGGTCCATAAAGCAGAGAACCCACCCCGCCTGGGATGGGTTCTCTGTTTATAACGAAGCTGTAAATTTGCGGCCCGCAAAAAACCGTTTATCCTTTCGCATCACGGATAAAGATATAGTAATTGGTGTCATAGCCGCCAAAGCGCCAGTCGCCGCTTTTCCATTCGATCAGCAGATAGTCGACGCCGTCCACGGTGCGGATCTCATATTCGCAGGCACTGTCGTTGAATTTGCGCAGCAGATAGCGCTTTGTCCACGTCTGCCTGTCGTCGCCTTCGATCACTTCGTCCGCATAGACGGAGGTCACGCTGCCGCCCGGGAAAAACTCCACGCTCTTCCAATACAGCTCCTCCTCCGGCTCCTGTTCGGTTGAAAAATCTTCTTTCCAGGCGCAAAAGCTCCAAACCTTCCATTTGCCGAGAACGGCGGGATCGTTCACGAACGGCATATTCAAATCGTCCCTGCGGGCGATCTCCCGGCGGGTGTAGGCGCGGGAATCCGCCTTTTTCAGCACCACCAGCTCAGTCTTGCCGCTTACCAGATACTCATAGCCCTTATGGTCGATCAGCATGTACTCTGTTCCGTCGATCTCTTCGATCTCATAAGTCTCCCAGTGCGGGTTTTCATATTCGTCGATCAGCAGCCGGCCCTTCGTCCAGCTGTAGACCCAGTATTTTTCACCGCCGGGAAGGAAATAGAGCACCTGCGCTTTATCGCCGTAATCGCTCTTATCCGGCTTTTTACCTAAATAGAAATCATCCCGGTTGCGCCACCGGCCCAATACCGTCCATTTGCCCACCGCCGCGGGATCGTCCACAAACGGGAAATTAAGGTTTTCGTGAAATCCAAGTTCTTCGGTTTCCATTACATTCATTCCTTTCATATAAATCTGCACATCAGCCAATGTGCGCAGCATCTCTGCGATCTGCGTTTGCTTCGCGGAAAAAAGATCCGTAAGCGCTTCTTCGTCCGAAACATTTTCAAGGACCTGCCCGATCTCCTTCAAAGAAAATCCGGCGTCCCCAAGCATTAAAATGCTGCGAAAAATGCGCTCCTGCCCCGGCGAGTAATACCGGTAGCCCGTTACCAAATCCGTAAAGACGGGGCACAGCAGCCCGATCTTATCATAATATCGCAGCACGGAAATATTTGTACCGCATAATTTTGCGAATTCGCCGATCTGCATAAAAACACCTCCAGAAGTGATTGAGAAAGATATCTTTCGCCTTTAATATATACCTGAAGTTAAGTTGAGAGTCAAATACAGTTGGATGTTTTTTCAAAACAATTTGTTTTTCATCACAAAAAATTATATCACAACCGTTGCAGTATAGATTATCTGCTGGATCGAACAAACAACCCCACCTTCTTCCCGAAATAAAAACCATAACTCAAATATTACAGCACGCTAAAAAACCTCTCTCCGGAGACCTGACATAAGGAAGTAAAAAACCGACCCACCTTGACAGCTTTCAAAATTTGAAAGTGTCATAGTAGGTTATATACTTTCAAAGACAAAAAAACTTGTTCGCTATTCTTTATCCGGTCCGTTATTCTTTTTTACTGTATTGATTGAAGAAATCAGCATTCTGCGGATTGCGCTGCATGCGTTCAATATCTTTTGATATCGTTCATCTGCAATTTACAAAGAGTGACGATATCTACCGCAAAATCCTTTGCCTTTTCAAGCATAACACTTTCAGCCATCCAGATCACCTCAAGGCTATTTTGCCTGCTTGGAAGAAAGATGTAAAGAGCTAAATTGTTCGCTTTCGCTCACAGCTAAATTGAAAACCTGCGGTTTTCAGCTAAATTAAATTCGCCCATAAGCTCGCGCAGCGAATTTAGCTCCCGAAGGGAATTTAGCTGACCGCAGGTCAATTTAGCTCGCCGTAAGGCGAATTGTTTTTTGTTGAAACATTTTCGTTCAACCAAAAAGCATCCTTTGATTACGGAGGAGGATATCAGTCAAATAAAAAAAATAGAAATTCAGACATATCCTGACGAGGTTGAACGAATAGAGGAAATGGATTCTGTTGGGAAGATGCTTTTTTTCTGTCATGCATTAACCTTGGAGCAGGTGTATTGTGTTGTGACAGAACAGTGGTTTATTGTGGTTGTTTCGCATTGCAATTGTTATGACATCCTTGAATTTAACTCGGCAAGCGGAACATGTGGCAATATTTTTTTTGTGATCGATTATATTCTAAAAAATTTTAAGCATAAGCCGTTTATTGCCGATTGCAGAGAATCAACGTCCTATCAGCTCGTTTCGTTGTATGAAAAACATGGGCGCATTCAAATATTAAACGATCATGTACGGGTACTAAAGGGGGAGAATAAACATCACCTCAAGTTCAAGATCTTAAAAAAACATCGAAAGTCAATCAGGGGACGGTTCGGAGTCAATCAGCGGTCGCTTCGGTGACCGACGGCGTTGTTTTATCAATATCCCGCACCGCTTGCGGTGCGGCAACCGAATTGAAAGCGTTGGTCATTATCTTAAGGTTTTCTGCGGTTTTTCAAACGTCGGGTTCCGCAGATGCTTCAAGTACAAGCATAACCTCACAGCAAGGGTCAGTCTATTATTTTTATGGTTTTAACGCTCGTCTGCGTTATACGGAAATCCGATCTTAAGGATACAACTTTTCTGCAATAGTCGAGGGTTTCCTGTATCTTCTTCACTAAATTAGAAACCAACTCGAGGTATTCGGGCGCTTTCGGCTTTACATACAATACGATCGCATCCTCCCGAACTTCCACCCTTCGGATGGACTCGTGGGTCCCGAACGCTTCAATACCTTTGATATCCTGTACCTTTGAGGAATCGAACAGCAGTTCCGAATTTCTGTCGACTCCCACGTCGATCTCATCCGCCAAACGAATGATTGCAGAAAGGAACGCGGTGCGGATGATACCGTCCTTCGTCATCAAATCGTGATACGCATTCTCATCCAGCAGATCGGTTTTTCTGTGCCCCCGGGACATCTGCACAATGGCAAAAACCATCTCTTCGCAGGGAATGTCGAACAATTCCGCGTATTTACAAATAAAAAACCCGCTGTATTCATTATGAAAAACACGAATGATCGTTTGCGTATCTTTACGGCTGTGGGTCTCAAAATAATCCCCGAAATCTATCTTTTCGGACAATTCCTCATAATTCTTCTGATTGATACCCATGCCGATATCATGCAGATAGCAGGACATGATCAATACGTAACATTCTGCCGCGGTGAGCCTCTCGATCTGCTTTTCGCCGAGCAGCAAATTACAGTATTCAAGCACATCCATGCTGTGCATTATTGTGTGATCAGTGAAATCGGGGAAGCGGGGCAAAAAGGATTCCAGCATTTTCTGCAGCACCACTGCGCTGTCTTTTGTCAAGCGATGGAGATCCCGGTTCTCTGCCCGTAGTTTTGCCTCCAACAAATAATCACTCATGCTGCTTCTCCCGTGTCAAATAACTGTTTTCTGTCCGTACACCGGTTTTATTCAATATTCAGGATATCCGAAAATCCGGTGATTTCAAAAATATCCATAACAGTCTCGTTCGAATGGATGATCTTCATCCCGCCCGTCTTAGCCATTACCTTGTGTGCGGAGAGCAGTACTCTGAGCCCGGCGGAAGAGATATATTCAAGTTTTTCCATGTCGAAAACGATCTCCAACGCGCCATCCGTCAAAGCCTTCAGTTCCGTCTCCAACGCAGGGGCGGTCATTGAATCTAAGCGCCCTTCCAAGGCGACAGTCACTGCGGCTGCATTCTGCATTTTTATGATTTTCATTCCGACTACTCCATTCTGAAACATCGTTTGATTATCAATTATACCACCCCTGAAAACATTATGCAATTCCCCGCACGTATTTTTTTCTTTATTGCAGATAATTGTCGAAAATTCCTTACGTACACCGTTTACGCGATCACGATCAGGGGACACTTCGGTGATTGGCAGCGTTCACTTTATGATCCCGCACTGTTTGCCGTGCGGCGCCGACGAGCGAGGCGAGCCTGTTTTTCGTAAGAAAAACGCCACGCGCAAAAAGGCAAAACCGCAACCCTCGAACCTGTGACGCCATCGGTCAGAAACATTGTCGCTCCGCTCGCTTGGTGACTCCCCGCAGTGCGGGGAGATGTCGGCGCAGCCGACAGAGGGGACGGCCGCCGTCAGCGGCGCTTCGCGGCGCTCTGTGTTTCTTCCTGCCGACAACGCTGCTGCTTCCGCCACCGGCGGCGCAGCGCCGTCGGCCAGATAACAGCACGCGTGCTGGCGCTTACGCGCGGCACGCGGCCTTGCACAACCGCGCTGCCACGGGTACGTGTACAGCTTGCGGTACACGAAACAGAAAACCCACCCCGCTTGGGGTGGGTTTTCTGTTTCGTAATCCATTGACAAAAGAACAACCAACAAAATTATATTTCCCAAGTATAGCCACAATTTTGGCAAACACACATTGTTCTTTGCTTTGTAGTGATTTTCTGTTTTTTGCGTCCGAAAATTTTTACAATAAGAGCAGGTAATGTTAAGAATAACCATTTACACGGTACCCACCACCAACCAACACAAATCCACCAAAAAAAACCGTGGTGTTTATCTTTGATCTTAATATCTTGGATTATTTGAGTGTTAATGTTTTCCGATTGACATTTTGGGCAAACCATAATTTTTTCTCCTTTCATATCATTTATTAAATTATATCTGTATTACAGATAAATGTCAATATCTGAAATGCAGATATTCCATAATAAAAAGCAGGAGGCAAAATTATGGTTTTTAATAATCTACGAAGCATCAGAGAGGATCATGACTTAAAACAGAGAGAACTCGCAGATATTCTCTCTGTTTCACAAAACACTTACTCACAATATGAAACCGGAACGATTGCATTGACGGCGGAGGTGTTAATAAAACTGGCGGATTATTATAATTGCAGTGTGGACTATTTGCTGGACAGAACAAACGATCCTACATTTTCTCCGAAATAAAAACGGCAACTCAGATATTGCAGCGCATCTTCGTCGACTATACAAACTTGATGAAATGCTATTATGATCCCGCACCGCTTGCGGTGCGGATGCCGACGAGCGCAGCGAGCCTGTTTTTCGGGAGAAAAACAAAAACAGGCATCCAACTGCAGCAAAACCTCCGGACCACCTCAAACAGGACTCGAACCTGTGACACAACCCTCCGTAAGGTTGTCGCCGCCTCCCGGCGGCTCATTTTATCGCGACGGTAAAACAGTCCACCGGACTGTTTTACCTGCGACAGTTAACAGCCGCGGCACGCGGCTGAACGCGGTAACACAGGCGCAGCCAACTTGAAAAAACAAAAACCAGACCGCCGTGGCAATCTGATTTTTTTGTAATACCATTCCTAAGTTACAACCAGACAAAAGCCTTTCTGTGTGTCGCGTATACAATGCCATGGTGTAATGGGTTCGGAAATATGCATCCTTCAACAATATTATATTCAATCACAAATAGAATCATATCAATTATTCGATTATTTACACTGTGTCGGTTTCGTTGTATCATAAAAGCGATCCGAATCAAAACGAAAATGAAAGAAGGACTGCAAATGGATACTATGAAAATCGGCGGATACATTCAACATTTGAGGAAATCCGCCGGACTAACGCAAAAAGAGCTTGCCGAAAAGCTCGGTGTTTCATTTCAGGCTGTTTCCAAATGGGAGAACGGCGACGCCCTGCCCGATACGGGATTGTTACTCGATTTGTGCGATGATTTGAATACAACAGTAGATAAACTACTGAACGGAGGAAGCATCCTGCTTAAAAACAGAAAGCTAATGCGCGTTGAGGACGTAATCATCGGATTTGAAAAAATAGAAGATATTGGAAGATACTTTGGCGAAAATTGCGATTTCTACACCGGAATGGTGGAGGGGATCAATCAGAAAATGAATATTGACCTTCTCGAATATCTGCGACACAGAGAAACGCGTGAAGTTATGTGGGCAGAAGTTCTGATCCAGGGGATCCTTGCCGGCAGAACGGTAGATATGGACGAAGTTGAAGCCAATTTTACAAACAAGAAAATGGTTCAAGAGATCAAAAAGTATATGGATAGAACGGATATAATCCGGTAATTTGCCGCCCCGCAGACAGCGCCGAAGAATCTATATCTATGCAAACAGGTCCCGAACCTGTAACACGACTTTCCTGCTGATGGTCACCCGTTTTGAACGGAAAGCGATATATATTCCCGCACCGCTTGCGGTGCGGTACCGACGAGCACAGCGAGCCTTGTTTTTCGGAAGAAAAACAAAAACAGGCATCCAACTGCAGCAAAACCTCCGGACCACCTCAAACAGGACTCGAACCTGTGACACAACCCTCCGTAAGGTTGTCGCCGCCTCCCGGCGGCTCATTATATCGCAACGGGAAAACGCTCCACCGGAGCGTTTTCCCTGCGACAGTTAACAGCGCGTGCAGGCGCTTCGCGCGGCACGCGGCCTTGCACAACCGCGCTGCCACGGGTACGTGTACCGCTTGCGGTACACGAAAAATA